>JBDTVE010000159.1:0-36664 GCA_040007355.1 Bacteroidota bacterium
TACTGTTGGTTGTGCACGATCGGTTTTGTGGTTTCTATGATGATATTATCAGCCAGGAAATTGTTAAACGGAGCGATATTCCGCATCCTGCGTGACGGATATTTGTTTGTATCGAATTTGCTGGTACAGTCTTCATTCTTGCCAGCCCCAATCAGGATACCGTAACAACACAGGTGATACGATTGTTCTTTATCAGGCAATACTTTGCCGGTGTCTTCAAATCCGAAGATAAGGCCTGCAGGGTAATCATACCACCAGGTGCGTTTGTTTAACAATCCCCATTACAAATGTACTTTGCATATGACCGATGTTTTCTAACTGGCCCAATTTATTAACATGGAAATCATAATAGGCATCCATGCTTTCAGCTACCACCTTTAGCATAAAATCAAATTCACCCGAGATATTATAGCATTCTATTACCTCGTTCATTTCGTGGATGTTTCTTATAAATTTAGTGCCGGATCTTTTACTGTGTTCTTTCAGTGAAATATAACAGATCACCATCAGTCCTTTTTTTACTTTGGCGGAGTCTACCAGGGCCACATATTGCAATATAACACCGCTGTCTTCCATCCGTTTAATACGTTCATGTACCGGGGTGGTGCTCAGGTGAACCTGGGCGGCAATCTCACGCACCGTCATCTTGGCGTTTTCCTGTAGCAATTTCAGGATACGACGGTCTTTTTCATCTAGCGCTACCAAGGCATCAGGGTATTTTTCTTTTTCAGCTGCTTTTTCCATACAATACTATTCATTTGTTCTATAAAATTACAAAATAATAAAATTTTATTCTAAATTTTACAATGTTATATGTTATTTTGTTCTTCAAAATTACCTTTGCCGGGTTGTTTTCTCTTAAATACTTAGTTAAAAAAAATAAATTATGTCAACAAAATTGCAGTCGGTTGATCTACAGCTTCCCTACAAGGTAAAAGATATGAGCCTTGCAGCCTGGGGCCGTAAAGAAATCCGTCTGGCCGAAGCTGAAATGCCCGGTCTGATGGCATTGAGGGAAGAATACGGAGTGGCTCAGCCTTTAAAAGGGGCGCGCATTGCAGGCTGTCTGCACATGACCATTCAAACAGCCGTTTTAATAGAAACACTGATTGCCCTGGGTGCTGAAGTACGCTGGAGTTCCTGTAATATATTTTCTACCCAGGACCAGGCAGCCGCGGCCATTGCCGCCGCCGGCATTGGTGTTTTTGCCTGGAAAGGCCAGAGCCAGGACGAAGCCGACTGGTGTATAGAACAAACCTTATTTTTTGGCAGCACCGACCGCCCGCTGAATATGATACTGGACGATGGTGGCGATTTAACCAATATCGTTTTTGATAAATACCCGGAGTTTATCCAGCATATCAGGGGCCTGAGCGAAGAAACCACTACCGGCGTGCATCGTTTATATGAAAGGATGGAAAAAGGAACCTTGCCCATCCCCGCTATTAACGTAAACGATTCTGTTACTAAATCAAAATTTGACAACAAATACGGTTGCAAGGAATCACTGGTAGATGCCATCCGCCGCGCTACGGACGTAATGATGGCGGGCAAGGTTGCGGTGGTAGGAAGTTATGGAGATGTGGGCAAAGGTTCAGCCGCCTCTTTAAAAGGCGCCGGCTGCCGGGTAATTGTTACCGAAATAGATCCTATCTGCGCCTTACAGGCCGCTATGGACGGGTTTGAAGTAAAGAAAATGGTGGATGCGGTTAAAGAAGCTGATATTATAGTAACCGCCAGTGGTTGTCGCGACCTGATCACGGAAAAACATTTCCGCCTCATGAAAGACAAGGCCATTGTTTGTAATATCGGCCATTTTGATATTGAAATTGATATGGCATGGCTTAACAAAAATTATGGCAGTACAAAAGATACTATTAAACCACAGGTAGATCTTTATTCCATCGATGGAAAAGAAGTTATTATACTGGCGGAAGGCCGCCTGGTAAACCTGGGCTGCGCCACCGGACACCCCAGTTTTGTAATGAGCAACTCATTTACTAACCAGACCCTGGCCCAGATAGAATTATGGACCAACCACAAAAGCTACGAGAACAAGGTATATGTGCTGCCCAAACACCTAGACGAAAAAGTGGCCCGCCTGCATCTTGCTAAAATAGGCGTGGTGCTGGAAGAACTGACGACAGAACAATCGGAATACCTGGGCATTCCTAAAAACGGGCCGTTTAAACCCGAACATTACAGGTATTAATCGGATCGGGATACAATAACATCGGGCATTTATTATTATTACTATACGTGGGGTCGGTATTTCACCGGCCCTCGTTATTTCACCTACCGGCCCCTACCTTTTCCCTTACCGGATCCCCAACCATAATAAATACATCGCCTTAAAAAACCCGTTCCTGTGAAGGATTTTTTTATAGACGAAATATAATTTGGATTCCACCGCTGTAGCAGACCGCACCTGCTTTACAATACCGATTTTGCCTCTTTTGATACGCAGGAAATAAGATTGAGCAGGTTTTGTTGTTGCTCCGGTGTAAGGGTTATGATAAAAGGTTTGGGACTGCTACCGGAAAATTGGATGGAGATCATTTTTTTGGAAGCAAGGCGGGTCAGTTGCGAAGGCGTATAAGCCGAGTTTTTAAATATAATATGAAAGATTCCGTCGCAATTCATAGAGCCACTATTTTTAAACTGCGATTTCATTTTCCCTCCTTCAAACACAATCGTGGCCTCCGTTTCCTCATCCAGGCATTTAACAGTGTTATTGTTAAGCACAAAGAAAAAATCAATTTCCTTGCTGTTTACATCAATAGACAAAGTGGTGCCGGGTAAATCTATAAAACCGGTGGTTAAGGTGGGTTTGCTGGTAATGGCGTCCTGGCCCTTTTTAAGGCTGCAATCCTGTCCCAGTAAAGACAAAGGCAATAAAGCCGCAAAAAGCATACAATACCTCATAACTGTTTTTATTTTAAAAAAAATGGTGCGTAGTATGCCAAGTTAGGCATTGTAAAAATGATATCAGCCATAATTTGCGTAACTTGCGGCGGTTTTTGCGGGCGGTTGATGTGCAAAACTTTAACAAGACAAAAAACCAACCATTTCATTTTTAGCATACAATTTGAGGCAAAGCAACGCTTGCTTCACTACAAAAACAACAGTATCTATGCAGATCCAGTTTATAAAGAACATCCAATTTACCCGGTTAATAAAGGCAGATGGTCACCTGCGGGAGTTTAATTTCAGGAAATTGACGGGTTTCCAGGACGAATTATTTACGGTAGATGTGAGTGATGACAGGGGGAACCGCATCATGTTTCGGATGAAAAAAGACAGCGTATGGAAAATAATACAGCAACCCCTGCCCGATTGGGTCATTAAAAACGAAACCGTTTTTAATGACGCTATCGATGAAGAGCTCCGCGCTGCCTAAAGCCAGCCACGATTTAATTTAAAATCTATTCTCCAAAATTATCGCAGAAAAATGGCATATCAAACAGGATTGGCCCGTTCGGCCTATCATTGGATTATCTTATTATTTTATAGGCGACTGGTCCAACTGCCAGGTATCGGTTCTAAACGGGATTAGGGGCAACCCCTCGGCGGAAGACAGGTTGCCTACCAGGGTATTTCCAAATCCATAACGTATATACAGGGGTTCCTTAATTTCTTTATTGAACAGGACGATCCTGCCTTTGTCCATTTTTGCTTCCGCGGGTAGCCAGTTCTCCATAGCGCCCGATATATAAAATCCCTTTATTATTTTGTCTTTCGGCTGCTGCCAGTTGTTTACATTGTTAAAACTCACCACCAGGCTCCCGCTTTTTATTTTAGCACTTTTATATTCCGGGTTTTTATATACGATGCGTGGTTTATGATAGGTTTCGGCCAGGGCCCAGTTTGCCAGGCGGTTGCCCACCTCCCGTTTGTGCGATGGATGTATATTGGTTACGGAATCAATTAGATCCGTAACCACCACCATCCCCACATTGGAGTGCGACAAGGTTTTGGTTTGTGCCTCCTGTAAAAGCGCGCCCACATTATTATTTTCATATTTATAGGGTGCTATCTGCACATAATAAAAGGGAAAATCTTTTTTCCAGGCTGCCCGCCACGCGTCAATCATGGTTGTAAATAAAACGTAGTAATCGCTGTTTGTATTGGTATTGCTTTCACCCTGGTACCAGATGGCGCCGGCAATGGTAAATGGGGTCAGGGGCGCAATCATAGCATTATAAGCTAAACCCGGCTGATGCGGCCACCAAGCCGCCGGTACCAGTTTGGCTGCCGCCGTTTTCAGCTTTGCGTCGTTTTCCACCAGGGCCTCGGGGGTCCATACTTCAGCCGGGGTGCCACCCCAACTGGTATTGATCAGCCCAATTGGTACATTTAACTGCTGTTGCAACCGCCTGCCAAAGAAATAGCCAACTGAACTAAAGCTTTTCAGGGTGTTGGAATCGCAGGAAACCCATTTGGCCCTGATATCGTCCTGCGGTGCATCCGCCGTTGTTTTGGGCACCTGGAAAAATCGGATATGGGTGTTAGCGCAGGACGCCAGGTCGGCACGGGTATCTTTCTCGCCGTTATTATAGCTCCTTTCCATATTTGACTGGCCCGAACATACCCATACTTCGCCAATCATCACATCCTGCAGTTGTATCATATTATGAGCAGCAATGGTTATGGTAAAGGGACCACCGGCAGCGGGCGTTTTTACTTTTATTTTCCACCGGGCGCCATTGCCGGTAACGGCGGTATCGGTCCGGTTTTGCCAACTGGTTGTTACCAATACTTTTTCGCCCGGGCTGGCCCAGCCCCAAATGGCGGCTGAATCGTTCTGTTGCAATACCATCCCCGATGAAATAATAGACGGAAGCCTCAACTGCGCGTTGGTGCTTGCGTTGATAAACAAAAGACCTGTAAAGACGATGAAAAAAGCATTCCGCTTCATGAGTGGTTATTTTTTAAGTGGCCAACCTCGTGATCGCACTGACTGACCTGCTCTACATGAACAAACTGTTTTGGGTTGGCCTGTGTAGCGTTAGGTTATTAGTAAAGTTATGGATATTGATACAAAATAAATTTACGGCGGTAGCCCCGTTCGTTCGTCACCAGAAGAAAGTTTCAAGTTCGATTGCAGCCGCCCGCTGGTTTGTTTTAAAAACCGCTATTTTAAATGGCGGCGACGGTTTTGTTGTGCTGCCTGCCCGTAGTGCTGCGCACCAGACCAGCGGTCCCGGCTGCCTCCACAAAGCCGCTACTGGCGGGTGTTTTACGCTGGGAACATCCTGCTGGTTACAGGCGGCTCCGGCATAAAAGAATTGGCCGAGGAACTTGCAGAACAGCAATAATTTATCTATTTTTGTTTCCCTCCAAGTATTTATATATCCTTAAAAAAGCGCATTTTACTCCTGAAAAGGAAAATCTATATGTCCTGCGTTTTTAATTATCCTAACTAAACTGCCTTGCCATGAAATGCTTTATGCTACCCCCTGCCCCCCTGTTTACAGGCATTATGCTGTTGTTTTTTTATGTATCGCCCGCGCAGCAGCAGGCAAAACTGAAATATAATGCCGCCAATGCCTATGCGGGTATTGAAGTAGGCGCAAAAGGTGTAAAACTGAGTATCCTGGAAATAGGTAAGGACGCAAAAAAAACTGGCACATTTGTCATCTTAAAAGACACTTCCATCAATACCGATTTTATCTCCTTCCGTCATCCCAATTTTGAAGCCACCCTGAACGGGCTGTATGACCTGTACAACCTGGCAATCAAAGAATACCGGATTCCGGCCAAAAGAATATTTACCGTTGTCAGCAGCGGCGTAAAGATGCAGGCAGAAAAAGAAAATAAAAAAGACTGGATCACCGGCCTGGTGGATTCCTTTAAACTGAGAACAAAGGAAACCAAACGAGTGGTAGAAATAGTTGATGTGGTAGACGAAGCCCGGTTGTCGCACCTGGGTATTGTACCCGATGACGAACGGTACAATACTTTTTTAATTGATATCGGCAGCGGCAACACAAAGGGCGGTTATTTTCCTTATGGCAATACTTCCGACTTTAAACTCTTCCAGGTAAACTGGGGCACCAAGAGTACGACCAATGCAACCGAAAAAATATGCGGCAATGATAAAAGCATCGCTACTTACAACAAGCAACTCACCAAAGTGGTGGCCGAAGCAGAGAACAAGGACATTGTGTACGCAGTCAATGAAAGCGGGGCCTATCCAAAAAGTGATAATATTGCCTTTAGCGGTGGTATCGCCTGGTCGGTAGCTACCCTATTGCATCCCGAGCTTAATGAGCGTTCAACCGTACCCGTTACCTATGATGAGGTAGCGGCGTTTTGTGATAAACTATATACCGACTACAATTCCTTTTCTGATTTTTACCTGATAAAAAGCATAAAGAACAAGACCATTGATATGGATGCCGCCTCCAAAGAAATAAAAAGAGTGCACCAGGTATTTGACCAGCATGCGCTAATGGCCGGCAGCCGGCTCCTGCTCAAGATCATGCGCCAGTTTGAATCAGTCAATGAAAAAAAAGAATTCTTTCTTGTAAAAAACGGCCAGGTAGGCTGGGTATCGGCTTATGTAGATCGCGCCATCAATGATAATTAAGCCGGGGCGGCAGCATACGCCACACCCTTGTGCCGCAGTTGGCTAAAAAAGTACTCATGATGGATAAGCCCTGCCCTTTCCGGCTGCCAAGTAAGCGATATGTTCAATGGCATGCCCGCCGGTTAATTCTGCTGCCACTGAAGTATTTCTTAACCACTACAAGTTCATTGCTATGAAATTCTTACTGCCGGTCTTTCTACTGCTTTCTCTTCAAACCCTTCGCGCACAGGATAACCCGGTTGGTATTTTCGATAACCAGGCGGATATCGGTCATCCAAAAAATACCGGTTCGGCGGTATACAATGCCAGCAACCAGGAATATACGCTTACCGGCGCGGGATATAATATCTGGTTTGAACGCGATGAACTGCACTATGTCTATAAAAAAATAAAGGGCGATTTTATACTGACCGCCCATTTTGCGTTTAATGGCAAGGGTACCGACGCACACCGGAAAATTGGCTGGATGGTACGCGAATCCCTCGATGACAACGCCGCTCATATGAGCGCAGTTGCCCATGGCGACGGGCTCACGGTATTGCAATGGAGGACGTTAAAGGGTGCGTTTATGCGCGACCCGCAGGACGAAATCTTTGCTTCCAAAAAACATTACCAGGTGCTGCAACTGGAACGAAAAGGCAAAACAATGATACTGCGGGCGGCACAGGTAAATGAACCCTTTCAACTGATAGGCACACACAATATGCCCGACCTGCCCGACGACGTGTTTGCTGGTCTGTTTATCTGCTCGCACAACCCCGCATTTATAGAAACCGCCCGGGTCTGGAATGTACGCATAGACAAGCCCGTTATAGAAACCTATAACCCCTATAAACAGGGCTGGATAGGCAGCCGCCTGGAAACGATGACGGTAGCCGATGGCTTAAGAAAAGTCATCTATGAATCTAAAACAAGGTTTGAAGCGCCTAACTGGATGCCCGATGGAAAAAGATTGTTATTTAACCAGGGCGGCTCCCTGTACACCATCTCGGTGGAAGGCGGCTCTCCGGAAAAACTAAACACAGGCGATGCAAACAAACTGAATAACGATCATGGGATTTCCTTCGACAAGAAAAAGATTGCCATCAGCCACCAGCGCCCAGGGCTGCCGGGTAATGGCTCTACCGTGTACGTTTTACCCCTTGAGGGCGGCACGCCAAAACTGGTTACAGAGAAAACACCTTCTTATTTTCATGGCTGGACAGCCAACAGCAAAGAAGTGTTGTACGTGGCCCAGCGCGATAGCCTGCCTGTTTATAATATTTACAAAAGCGCCATTGACAACCCGGTAGAAATACAACTTACCTTCAATACAAGCGGTCATGTAGACGGGCCGGAATCATCGCCCAACGGAAAGTATATTTATTTTAACGGGAACCAGACCGGTACGATGCAGGTCTATCGCATGAAACCCGATGGAACGGCCCCGGAACAACTAACTTTTGACCAATACAACAACTAGTTCCCGCATATTTCACCAGATGGTAAATGGATGGTATTTATTTCCTTCCTGCTCGAAACAGATCCCAATGACCACCCGCCCTATAAACGCGTGATGCTGCGGTTAATGCCGGTAGCCGGCGGTGCGCCCAGGGTACTTGCCTTTCTGTATGGCGGACAAGGCACCCTGAATGTTGCCTCCTGGTCGCCGGACAGCAGGCAAATTGCCTTTGTAAGCGATACGGAAAAATTTGAATAATGAGTGGCGGATGGACGTTTACGACAAAACAGGTTTATTTTTTTCGCTTTTTTTCGCGCTCGACCTCATGATTTATATATATCATAAGATTGTCGTTTATATAGTGCAGCATATCCTCGCTGCTGGCATTCCTGCAGAATTCATAGGTGGGTCTGAACCGAAGCATAAACGTGATCAGTGAATCGCCCTGCAGACCGGTGAGCTTTTCAACATAGCGACGACTAAAACTATAATCAACAAAATCCTGTTCCTCCTGGTATTCCAGGTTCCGGTTCATCTTCCTGTTTTTTGAACGTTTGGATAAAAAACCAATGGGACTAAATGCAATACCCACACCATTTTGAGGACCTGTTTTTGATACCAGTTCCTTTTTAGGCCTGTTGTAAAAATCGGCATACCCCTCCCGCCTGCTGAGCGAATCATCCTTGTAATTGGCCGATTTTATGGTAACGCTTTTAAGTAGGGTATTTTTCAGTGACATGGTCACATCGTACCCTGCATCAATCATAAAATTGAGTACTTTAACTGTATCCGGCACATAGCCAACAGAACTGAAAATAATTTGATCGCCTTCCACCGCTTCTATTGTATAACTGCCACTCCGGCCAGACAGGGCATAGGCCTTTTTGCTAATATTAAGAACGGTGGTAGCCACCAATACCGAATCTGTCAGCTTATCATATATTTTCCCTTTCAGCAATTGCTGCGCCACCGCCCCGGGAAGTATCATAAGCATGACAAGAAAAATGATAATGCACCGCATATTCGCTCAAATTAAACATCTCGCTGCCCGCCCTTTGTTTTAGCTGGCAAAGGTTTTGTTAAAAAGGCAAGCTAAATGTTATTTTTTAATAATTTCCTCCATCGGAAAAAATATCCACTGAATTCCTTTGCGGAAAACCGACCGAACCGGGCACTATCGCACAGATATATTCGCAGGGCACCAGGGCATGCCCTTCCCCAACCCAAACAAAGCAGTTGTCGAATACCCCTTCCTATTTGCAGTTGCAGCCAGTCTGTTTGAATTTGTACACCTCGTAGTCCGGTCAAATAATTTGATTAACCCGCAGTTTTCCAAAAAGATCCGCAAGCAATCACCGCCCTGGTTTACCGGGTGCAGGCCATATAATTTAATAATGGATTTCTGCAACAGGCGGACCCATTATTTATTTTTTTGTTCCCACTGGTTTCTGGGTGGTTTATCGTCCAACTGGGGGATCTTCCCATCACGATCGTTCGATACTAAACATTACGCTTCATGGCCAATGCGCTGATTATAGATGATGAGACAGATATATGGCTGCTGTTAAGCAAAATTCTCCGGAAACATAATTTAAAAACCTATTACGTAAATAGCCTTGAAGCGGCCACCAAAAGGCTGGCGCAGGAAGTTCCGGCCATTATATTCCTCGACAATCATTTACCGGATGGATTCGGGCTTGATTTTATCCAGTTCATCAAAAATAATTATGCGGGGGTAAAAATTGTTATGATTACGGGTTACGATCGGCAGTCTGACCGGCACCGGGCTATGAACGAGGGAGCCGACCTTTTCATCAGCAAACCGTTTACCAGTGCAACTATTCATGAAACCATAAAACAACTCCTTTAAGCCGATCGTTTATTTTGCCGATCGCCTATTTTATTACCAGCATTTTATTACCCGCAACCTTTGAGAATCTAATCAGCTGCGGGTTTTTTATTTGGGGGATGCACCCGTCGCTGTTGTTGAAAAAAGATTATTGAGAAAGCCCGTTCGCAACCTACTTTCTCAGGGTCTTTTCGGTCAACAGGTGTTTTTCCACATCCTTTATTTCTTTTATCTCCGCTTTTAACAGTTTATCTTTTTCAATTCCCATGTTATTCTCTTTTCTTTAATAAGGTCTTTTATTGTTTCTTTGGTGACCTTGATCTTAATGACGGTACATTTTACATTCAGGTCTGCATGCATGACTGCCGCCGGTGCGCTGATATGGGTTACCGCCGCACAGGTAGAGGAGCCGGCATACGATTTAGAATTGGGTATGGTGGCATAGTTGAAATTTGCGTTGCCGGATAAATATGTATCAGGCGCAGACGGCTACAGCTATTTCATATAAAAACCTTTATCTTACCATCGTTAAAAAAATGCCTGGTTCAAAATTGGTAAGTTAAAAAACAGCAGCATGAATATTAAGCACCGGCTTATCATAATGAATTTTTTAGAGTTCTTTGTATGGGGTTCCTGGCTTATTTCACTGGGCGGCTATATGATTGTTACGCTTAAATTTACGGCAGGGGAGGTAGGCAGCATTTACGGAACCATGGGACTTGCTTCCCTGTTTGCACCCGCGCTGCTGGGTATTGTGGCAGACCGTTGGGTAAATGCGGAACGCGTTTTGGGCGCCTGTCATATTCTAGGTGCAGGGTTGTTGATCTGGGCATCTACCATAACCGATCCCCAACTGATGTGGTGGGTGATGCTGTTTAATTCGGCAACGTTTATGCCAACCATTGCCTTAAATAATACCGTTTCTTATATCATTTTGGAAAAAAGAGGTTTCAGTATTGTAAAGGATTTTCCGCCCATTCGTGTATGGGGCACCATTGGTTTTATTTGTGCCATGTGGCTGGTTGATCTGAATGGCTGGACCGTCAGCGCTTCCCAGCTTTACATCAGCGCAGGAGCCGGCTTTTTGCTGGGCATTTATTGCTTTACCATACCCGGTTGCCCGCCTGCTAAAACAACAAAAAACAATTCCCTGGTTTCTTCTTTTGGGCTGGATGCTTTTGTCTTGTTCAAGAGAAGAAAAATGCTGGTGTTTTTTATTTTTGCCATGCTGCTGGGCGCTGCATTACAGATAACCAATACGTTTGGCGGAACGTTTCTACAGGATTTTAAAGACCGGTATGCAGATAGTTTTGCGGTTAAACATCCCAGTGTCTTACTTTCCATTTCGCAGATCTCCGAAACACTTTTTATTCTTACGATACCTTTTTTCCTGCGCCGATTTGGTATCAGGCTGGTGATGCTGATGAGTATTTTTGCCTGGGTTTTTCGTTTTGGGCTTTTTGGGATTGGTAACCCGGGAAGCGGGTTATTCCTGTTGGTGCTATCCATGATTATTTATGGCATGGCATTCGACTTTTTTAATATTTCCGGTTCCCTGTTTGTAGAAAAGGAAGCGGAAATTACTATCAGGGCAAGTGCCCAGGGATTGTTTATGTTGATGACAAATGGTATCGGCGCTTACCTTGGTGGTTTTTTCAGTGGAAGGGTGGTTGATTATTTCACCCACAACGGCATCAGGGACTGGCCAAGTATCTGGTTTAGCTTTGCCGCTTATGCCTTGCTATTGGGCATAGTTTTCCCCCTGGTGTTCAAATACAAACATGCCCCCTTACAAACAAACTCCATGGTACACTAAGAAATGCTGCAAATACCGGCGCTGGATTTGGCAGGAACGTGATTAAATGACTTTCGCCATCAAACCCAGTACCCGGCCCGGATTTATTCCATTCTGTATACGAGATGATAAAATTGACCGCCAGGGGTCTCCACACCTGTTTTGCGGCGCCTGGTTTCCGCTTGATAGATAGTTTGGCACGCAAATAGAACAAGTATATTTTAATGGTTATATTTATTTAAATTAAAATCAATGAGAACCTTAATACGCTTGCCCTTTATTTTGGCGTTTTGCCTGTTCAGTCTCTGCGCCGCGGCCCAGGATAGCCAGGATTCGCAGGAAGATCCGGAACAATTAAACCTGCCCGGCGATAACCTTAACCTCTATGCCGTTATGAAGTTGTTCCAGGAATCACCCACCCTGGAAGATTTTGAAAAAAAACTTAATGACAAATCATCCATGATCAATAACCTTGACCTGGATGGCAATGGCCAGATAGATTATATTAAAGTGGTAGACCATGTTGACGGAGACACCCACAATATTACACTGAAAGTAGCTGTAAGTCAGAACGAAGACCAGGATGTGGCTGTTTTTGTTGTACATAAAGGCGGGGCCGGAGAGGTACAAATACAGTTAATAGGCGATGAGAATCTTTACGGAAAGGATTATATCATTGAGCCGGATTCCGAAGCGCCAACTGCTACTCCCAACCCGGGTTATGCAGGCAACCAGCCCGTGCCGGTAGAAGGATCTTCCACCGCCTACGAAGTTTCTTCCTGGCCAATGATTGAATTTATCTATGTACCCACCTATTCAGCATGGCGCTCGCCCTGGCATTGGGGCTACTACCCTTCTTACTGGCATCCGTGGACGCCGTTGTTCTGGCATGAGTATTATGGCTACCAGTATCATTGGAATTATTATTACCGTGCGCATTACCGTTATACGCCGGTATACCGTTTCCCCGCCTGGCGCGATCGATACTATGGCGGCGGGTTAAGATCAAGATCCAGTTTTGTGGAAACAAGGGCGCGAAATGGCAATTACCGCCAAACTTATTCAAGACCCGATCTTGCCAAACGGGGTGCCAACATATTCAGGAGAGAGCATCCATCGGCGCCACGTGTAAACAGGCCGCTGCCACGTTTTGACAATAATAATAACAACAGACCCATTGTAAACAGGCGAGACCAGAATGGGAACAGACGGGGGAATGTAAATAACACTCCCAGCAGACCGGGCAACAACGACAATTTACCCGGTAACAGACCGGTAACCAGACCCGCCAGACCTGTTGATGCAAACAATACACCCAACCGGCCCGTTTCAAGACCTGCAAGACCGGTTGATGCAAACAATATTCCCAACAGACCTGTTACCAGGCCCGCCAGGCCGATTGATGCAAACAATACACCCAACCGGCCCGTTTCAAGACCTGCAAGACCATTTGACGCAAACCACACACCCAACAGACCTGTTACTAGACCTGCAAACACAAGGCCTTTAACCGTGCCGAATTCACCCAGGTCACAGGAAATACGGCAGCCTGACAGCAAGCCCGCAAATCCCCGGCCTGTAAGGGAACCGCATAGTAATAATTAACCTGTTAAATCAATAAAAAGTCACTAAAAAAGCAGGCCCGTGTGGGCCTGCTTTTTTTGTGCTATAAGCTAAACAGGAACAAAATAAATTTCAACTGGCAGAAGCGGTGCTACGGTCATCTGACCAGTCTATTAAACGCCGTTGGTAAATCCAGGATAACCGGCAATATTATTTTTAGAAGAAAGGCACAAAGCAATGCATCCCGCCGGCTTTTTGTCTGACTATAATCAAGAAATTCATTCGGGTGAATTTTCTTTGGAACACAAAAAACCCCGGGTCGCTCGACCCGGGGTTTTATTTTGATGTTGCATTAAATATGCTGTTCAATCTTTTTAACAAAATTCGATTTGGGCTGGGCTCCTACAAGTTTATCCACTACATTACCGTTTTTTACAAAAAGTATTGCGGGTATGGAAGTGATGCCGTAGTTGGTGCTCAGTTGCGGGTTGTGGTCAACATTTACCTTACCCACATTTATTTTGCCTGAATATTCTTTGCTCAGTTCCTCGATAACTGGGCCGATTGCACGGCAGGGTCCGCACCATTCTGCCCAAAAGTCTATCACTGTTAATTTGGGAGAGTCCAGCACTTCTGTTTTAAAATTGGAATCGGTGAATTCTGCTGCCATAGTATTTGATTTAAATTATAGATTATTTTAAATATTTGGATATAGTCTGCAAAATTAACTCCAACAGCAATAACATGCTTGGTTGGCATAATGTTGTGTATAAGTTGTCATTTTTCTGACCGCTGGCCAGCAGTGACTGCTAAAACGTCTTTAACTGTTAAGGGAAACCAAAGGCTCCATTAAACGGTGACTACATGTACTTCAAACTCAGGGTTGTTTGATAAAAAGCCTGCCATATCATCATTCATTTCAAAACCTTCCATGGTATACATGCCTACTTTTAAATGGCTTTTTGGCTCTTTAATGGTAAACTTTATTCCCGTTCTGCCAGGGTGATTTTTAATATTGTCTTCGAAGAACCGGAGCATGTCCGTGTTTAAATGCCGGGCTTCCATGTCTATAATTACCTGTTTGGTCAGTTGTTGTTTGATGCTTTCCAGCAGCATCATTTTGTCAATCCTGAATTCAAATTCGGCTTTGTTATAACGTTGTTTAAAGCTGCCGGTAAGAAAAAGGTTCGTGCCCCTTTCCAGGTAATTGCGAAAACGATTATAGTCCTCGCTCCATAGCATAAATTCAGACTTGCCGCTGTAATCTTCCAGTATGACGGACCCAAAATTCTTACCCTGCCGGCTTACACGATGTTGCGCATCTATCACCAGTCCTGCCAGCCGTACGGTCTTATTTGGATTGCCCTGTATGCTTAGGGATTCTTTTAGTTCATTAAAATCCTGGATGCCGGTAATGCCATAGTGTTTTATTTCAAACTTGAAATTATCCAGCGGATGCCCGCTCATAAACATACCGGTCACTTCCTTCTCATGGTCCAGCAACTGGGTCAGCGACCAGGGCTCACAAACGGGTATTTTAGGGGCCGGCACATCCATCACCGCGGGTAAATCACCAAAAAGTGTATTGGCATTCCCCAGTGATTGTGCCTGGAAAACATTCCCGAAGCGGATGATCTTTTCCAGACCCGAAGAGAGATCGCCCTGCGGGATATAGAAATACTGGGCCCGGTGCAATTCTCTAAAACAATCAAACCCGCCGGCATAAGCCAGGCTTTCCAGCGTTTTCTTATTTACGGAACGCTGGTTCACCCGTTTTATAAAATCAAAAATACTGGTGAAATCGGCTTTTTTATTTCTTTCTTCAATAATACTTTCCACGGCGGCTTCGCCTACACCTTTTAGTCCGCCCAAGCCAAAACGTATTTCACCCTTGCCGTTAACCGCAAAACCTTTTAACGATTCGTTGATATCGGGGCCAAGCACCTTTACACCCATGCGTTTACATTCTTCCATAAAAAACGAAGTCTTGTCTATGGTGCCGGCATTGTTCAGCACCGCTGCCATATATTCAGAAGGATAATGCGCTTTCAGGTAAGCAGTCTGGTAGGCTACGTATGCATAACAGGTAGAATGCGATTTGTTAAAGGCGTACTGCGCAAATGCTTCCCAGTCGGTCCATATCTTTTCCAGCTTTTCCGCCGGGTGGCCCTTTACCGTGGCGCCCTCCATGAACTGCTTCTTCATTTTATCCAACACGCTTTTTTGCTTTTTACCCATGGCCTTGCGCAGCACGTCTGCATCTCCTTTACTAAAACCTGCAATTTTCTGGGAAAGCAGCATTACCTGCTCCTGGTAAACCGTAATTCCATACGTGTCTTTAAGGTCTTCTTCCATCACCGCCAGGTCGTAGGTAATGGGCTCGCGGCCGTGTTTGCGGTCTATAAAATTGGGGATATAGCCCATGGGTCCCGGGCGGTACAGGGCATTCATGGCAATCAGGTCGTTAAACTTGTCCGGCTTCAGGTCGCGCAGGTATTTTTGCATGCCGGCGCTTTCAAACTGAAAAGTAGCGTTGGTTTCACCGCGCTGGTAGAGTTCAAAGGTTTTTGGGTCATCCAGGGGAATCGCATCAATATCAATGCGGATTCCATGGTTTAGTTCTATCAGCGTCAGAGCGTTCTTTAATATGGTCAGGGTTTTCAACCCCAGGAAGTCCATCTTGATAACTCCGGCTTCTTCAATGATACTGCCTTCAATCTGGGTGAGCCAGAGTTCCGATTCTTTGGACGTAGCCACGGGGATGAGGTCCGTTAGATCGGTTGGGGCGATGATGATACCGGCGGCATGAATACCGGTACTACGCACCGAACCTTCCAGCACTTCTGCCTCGTGGAGTATCCTGCTTAGTATATCCGTTCCTCCATAAATTTCACGGAGACGTTTTACGTTCTCCAGATCGTCTGGCTGCAACTGTTCTTTTTCTTCCAGCGATTTGGTACCGCCTTTTGCATCCCGGCCATGTAAGGGCGCGTGTAAAAGGCGTTTCAGGTTTACGCCCGGTCTTTCCGGCACCAGTTTAGAAAGAGCCCGGCTTTCTGCAAGCGGCAGATCCATTACCCTGGCCACATCCGCGATGCTGCTTTTTGCAGCCATGGTGCCATAGGTGATGATTTGGGCAACCTGGTTTTTGCCATATTTATCTACTACATAATTGATAACTTTTTGCCGGCCCTCATCGTCAAAATCGGTATCAATATCCGGCATTGATTTCCGGTCGGGGTTTAAAAACCGCTCGAACAGTAAATTATATTTTATCGGATCAATATTGGTGATGCCGATACAAAAGGCCACCACGCTACCCGCCGCAGATCCCCTGCCCGGCCCAATAAAAACACCCATATTGCGGCCGGCCTTAATGAAATCGCTTACAATTAAAAAATAGCCGGCAAAACCCATTGTTTTAACGGTAAACAATTCAAACCTGATGCGTTCATCTATCTCAGGTGTGATTTCGGTGTATCTGTCCCTGGCGCCCTGCCAGGTAATATGTTCCAGGTAATCGTCCTGCGTGGCAAAACCGGGTGGTACCACAAAATTAGGCAGCAAGATATCACGCTTCAGATCAAGCAATTCAATTTTACTTACTATTTCATTGGTATTGTCGATCGCCTCGGGCAGGTCGTGAAATACCTGTTTCATTTCGGCGGTTTTTTTAAAATAGAACTGGTCGTTGGGAAATGCAAAACGCTGATCCTTTTTCATCACATCGTCATCGCTAAACCCTCGAAAGGGTTCGGTAGCCTGTTTTTCACCGGTGTTGATACAAAGCAGGATATCGTGTGCATTGAAATCCTTCTGATCCACATAATGTGAATCGTTGGATGCAATCACCTTAACATTATATTTTTTGGCAAACTTCAGCAATACCTTGTTTACCTTGTCCTGATCGGGTAGGCCATGCCGTTGCAACTCCACATAATAATCCTCTTGAAAAATATTCAGCCACCATTTGAACTCATTCTCTCCTTCGTCTTCGCCTTTTTTAAGAATCATTTGGGGTACCAGCGCGCCCAGGCAGCAGGTGGTGGCAATAAGCCCTTCATGATGGCGGTGGATTAGTTCTTTGTCGATGCGGGGGTATTTGGAATACATGCCTTCTATATACCCCAGCGAGGTAAGCTTAACGAGGTTGCGGTATCCCAGGTCGTTTTTGGCCAGCAATACCTGGTGATGACGCGGGTCCTTATCGTCTTTAGCAAACTGTTTACGATGGCGGTTCTCCGTTATATAAAATTCGCAGCCCACCACCGGTTTGATTTTTGGCTGGCCGTCTGGCCCTTTGTGGTTATACGCTTCTTTTACAAATTCAAATACGCCAAACATATTACCATGATCGGTAATCGCCAATGCGGGCATATTATCTTCAATGGCCTTTTTATAGAGGTTCTGGATAGAAGCGGCGCCATCCAGCAGCGAAAATTGTGTGTGAACATGTAAATGAGAAAATTGAGACATCGTTGTGGTTCCTGTTGATTTTTGTGACAATGCAGAGTACAAGCGATGCTGGCAGTATTTTTAAAAAAAACAACCCTATATTTGTTCAGCAGCGTTCAATGGCCCGTACCCGATTAGATCTTCAGCCTGCAATTAACAAACAAAGTTTTACAGCAATTTTGCAGAATTGGCACAATATTTCCACAAAGCAGGCGTGTTATACTGATATTATTCTTTTTTTAATCTGTTACCCTAATTTTTAACTAATGCGTTGTATTTCAGTCATAATAATAATTATTTCCATTAGCTCCTGTACGGCACTGAAACCGGTGATAGGATCTAGTGCCAACCATGCACCCCTCCAAGGCAGCTCCCAAACGGGTTTTATTGAAAATATAAGTATTTCTCCCGGCCAGCCCGACAAGGATTTTACCCTGCCTCCACTTCATAACACGGCAGTTGTTAATACGTTCAGTGTGCAATCCAATATTTCGGAAGCATTTATCCCCATCCAGTTTAAATATGCCATATTGATGGATGTACCGGTAGAGGCTCTGGACAACCTTAAATTATTTGCATTTATTGACGACTGGTATGGAGCTCCCTATCATTTTGGGGGCAGCAGTAAGACTGGCGTTGATTGCTCGGCCTTTTCCTGTAACCTCATGACAACGGTTTTTGGTATCGGACTGCCGCGCATGGCAAAAGATCAATTCCAGGTATGTGAACACGTTAAAAGAGACGACCTGGAAGAAGGCGATCTTGTTTTTTTTCATACTACGCGCAAAGGCATTTCACATGTTGGGGTTTACCTGGGCAATAATAAATTTGTTCATGCATCGCTTAATTATGGTGTTACCATTAGTGATCTGACAGATTCCTATTATGCCCGCGCATTCCGGAGCGGTGGAAGGGTCCGGGAAAATGCCACGGCATCGGGCAATTAAGCTATTCGATTACTGTTTTTCATGATAAGTTTTTTTGGTATTGACTTGCCGGCAATAGAATTTATCATTTAGCACCTGATGATAGGGCCTCAATTAAACCCGCCGGCCCCGCACCGATAATAATTATCGTTTTTTTCATTCAGACATTTGTACTTGCGGCGGCAATAATAAGACAATAATGCCGGGCTTTTCTGTTTACATTCTTTTTACGTTTACATAGAAATTCCGGTCGACCTTAATATCATTTATGCCAGTGGGCATTGGCCATTGCTGCCATTTCGTGGTGGGTTTAAGCCAGTGTTCGCCATCGCAATGTATCTTCAGTGGCAGGTTGAATCCTTTAACACAATTGTTCCAGCGGTAAGCCAAACGGCCTTTGGCAATTTTGTATTCAAAATCAGGAATAGCAGTGGTACGCAGGTATTGGTCGAACACTTTTGAAAAATTGATGCCCGACTGCCGGCTGATGTAATTTTCTACCTGTGCGGTGGTAACCGTCTGGTGATAAAATGTTTTATTCAACCCTCTTAATATGTCCCTGAAAGTAGAATCATTGTTGATCACCTGGCGTATGGTGTGCAAGAGGTTACCTCCTTTATAATACATATCATCGCTACCTTCCCTGTTAACCCCATAGGGGCCAATAATGGGTTTATTATTGGTGATATTCTTCCGGGTGCCGATCACATAATCGCTGCCGGCTTCTTTTCCAAACTGGCATTCCGTAAACAGGGTCTCAGAATAATTGGCAAATCCTTCGTGCAGCCACATATCTGCCAAATCTTTACTGGTGATATTGTTGGCAAACCATTCATGCCCGCTTTCGTGTACAATAATAAAATCCCATTTCAGACCCCAGCCGCTTCCCGACAGATCGCGGCCCAGGTAGCCATTTTGGAATTTATTACCATAGCCCACGGCGCTCTGGTGCTCCATACCCAGGTACGGCGATTCCACCAGCTTATAACTGTCTTCGTAAAAAGGATAGGGCCCGAACCAATACTCAAAACATTTTAGCATCAGCGGCACTTGTTTAAATTGCTCCCGGGCTTTTTCCAGGTTATAATCCAGTACCCAATAGCTGCAGTCTAGTTTGCCTTTTTCTCCTTCAAATATTTCTGTAAAATTTACATACTTGCCGATATAAGGAATGATATTATAGTTGTTGATGGGATTTACTACCTGCCAGGTATAGGTGCTGGTACCATCGTTGTTATTGGTTTTTTCTTTGAGCCGGCCATTACCCACCGCTACCAGGGTATCCGGCACAACCATGGTGAGGCTTGCGCCGCTATCGGGTTCATCTCCCTGGTAATCTTTACAAGGATACCATACGCTGGCGCCCAGTCCCTGGCAGGCCACGCTCATCCAGGGGCTGCCAGTGGCATCTCTTTTCCAGATCCATCCGCCATCCCAGGGCGGGCGAATGGCCTCTCGTGGTTTGCCCGCGAAAGAAATATCTATTTGCCCGCTGCTGCCGGTTGCCTGTTTTTCCGGGAAACTGATATGATATACATTCCCCTCGCGCCGAAAATCCAGGGGAGCCGATTGAAAACGCACCGCCGTAATTTCCATCGGCTCCTGTAAATCAATCTGCATGGTTTTGCCTGCTGCAAGGGTTTTAAAACCAATGGTATTTTTTCCCTTTATCGTTTTGTCTAAATAATCCGGCTGAACGGTAATTGCATAGTACGTGACATCCCACCAGGTTCTCTCGGGATTGAGGCTGCCGCGCAGGGTATCCTGGTGGGTATACACCGGTTCGGGGTGCAGCACCTGGCCGGCAGCTGGCTGTAAAAACACAGCAGATAAAATTAATACAGACAGCCTGCGTGTTATATTCACGGTGTTTTAATTTTTGATTACTAAATTTAACCGTAGTTTCTGAAATATGCAGTTAAAAATATTTTTGCGGTGTATCTTTTGGGTTGGCGGTAGCTGTTTACTGACCGGCTGTGGCAGAGCCAACCGGCAAAAGAAAAAGATATTCCATTACAATGAAGTAACCGGTATTGCCAGTCTTGACCCCGCTTTTGCCAAAAACCAGTCTGTGATGTGGGCTGTTCACCAGTTATACAATACGCTTATTGAAACGGATGATAACCTGAACATGGTGCCTTCGCTGGCCAAAAGCTGGGACGTGGCGGCCGACAGGAAACAATACACCTTCCATTTGCGCACCGATGTTTTTTTTCATGACAACGAGGCTTTTGCGGACGGTAAAGCAAGAAAATTGAAAGCCGCCGATGTGGTCTATAGTTTTAACAGGATCATTGATAAAAATACTGCCAGCAGCGGCGCCTGGATTTTCAATGACCGCATCAGCCCGGCAGGCGCCTTTGTTGCATTGGATGATTCCACCTTCCAGCTTTCACTGCTGAGACCGTTCAATCCCATCCTGGGTTTGTTAAGCATGCAATACTGTTCGGTTGTACCCAGGGAAGTGGTAGAAAAATATGGCAAGGATTTCCGCAGTCACCCCTGTGGTACCGGCCCTTTTAAAATGATTGCCTGGGAAGAAGGCCAGGCAATGGTGCTAGGAAAAAATCCGCTTTATTTTGAAAAGGATAGTTCCGGTACGCGCCTTCCTTACCTGGACGGCATTAAGATTTCCTTTTACGACAGTCGTGCAACCGAATTCTTACTGTTCCAGCAGGGACTGGAGGATTTTATTAATGATATTGACCCTTCTTTTAAGGATGAAGTGATCAGTAAAAAAGGAGAATTGAAAAAGGAGTGGGCAAAAAAGATCGTTCTTTACAAACACCCATTTCTCAATACGGAATATTTGGGCATCCTGGTAGATTCCAGCAATGAACTGGTAAAACATTCGCCGGTAAGGCTGAAAAAAATTAGACAGGCCATTAACTATGGGTTCGACCGGAAAAAGATGATGCTGTACCTGCGCAATTCCATTGGCCTGCCGGCTGAAAGCGGTTTTATACCAGCGGGGCTTCCCTGTTTCGACACTACCCGGGTAAAAGGATATTCTTACAATCCGCAAAAAGCCAGACAGCTGGTGAAGGAAGCCGGTTTTGGCGATTTTAACCGCTTCCCGGTTATTACCTTACTGACCATACCCATCTACGCGGATTTTGCCAGTTTTATTGCAAAGGAGCTGGAGGAAGCCGGTATAAAAATACAGGTGGAAGTAGTGCAGAAAAGCTTTTTGCTGGAACAAACCGCCAAGTCGGAAGCCTTGTTTTTCCGGGGCAGCTGGATTGCCGATTACCCCGATGCGGAAAATTATTTAAGCGTTTTTTACAGTAAGAACCCGGCGCCCCCCAACTATACCCGCTATAATAACCCGGAATACGATCGGCTTTATGAAAGATCGCTGACGGAAACCAATGATTCCTTAAAACAACGGCTTTACCAGCAGATGGACCAGCTAGTCATCAACGATGCGCCGGTAGTTCCTCTTTGGTACGATGAGGTTTTCCGACTGGTGAACCCACGGGTAAAAAATTTTCGTGCCAACGGGCTAAATCTCCTGGAATTGAGAAGGGTTCAGCTGGATGACTGATACCCTGTCTGCAAAGGGATCATTATAGCACAGGAGTACAAGTGAGTGACACAAGAATGCCGCCATGAAAACCTGCTGCCCGTACCAAAAAAAATTGGGTGACAGACTCCGTAATAGCGGCCGTTTTTTGGCCGTTGTACTAACGAATTTATTGGAAAGAACCGGACATCAATGATTCCGAATGATAATGATGAGCCAATGACACCAGTGAGTCCCGGGAGGCCTCATTTTATCAACGGCCTGCTATTTTTTAGGGTTGTGATGATCCTGCGTTTTCCGGGTGCTCTATTTTATGGTTGAATAACGGTGTTCTATAACCGTTCAATACAATATATCACTTCCTTTACCATCTGTTCACTAATATCCAGGTGGGTAACCATTCTTATTTGGGTGGGTGAAATGGCAATACATTTTATATCGTATTCGCGGAATTTCTCTGCCAGGGTTTTTGCGGTATAGGGAGCACCCACCTCAAAAATAATGATATTGGTTTCTACCGGCAGCATACCAGCCATAAAAGATTTTTGTTTTAATGCCATTGCAATCTGGCGGGCATGCAAATGGTCCAGCTCAAGTCTTTTTATATTGTGTTGCAAAGCGTATAAACCGGCCGCCGCCATAAACCCGGCCTGTCGCATGCCGCCACCAAAGACCTTCCTGATCCGTCTTGCCTGGCGGATAAATTTTTTATTGCCGATTAAAATACTGCCAATGGGACAACCCAGACCTTTATTCAGGCAAATTGAGATGCTGTCGAACAATTGCCCGTATTGCTCGGGCTTTTCATTGTTTGCGGTCAGCGCATTAAACAACCGTGCGCCATCCAGGTGAAGACAGATCCCTGCTTCATTACAAACCGATTTTATTTCCAGGGTTTCTGTAAAATTATAACAGCTTCCGCCACCACGGTTAGCAGTGTTTTCCAGGCATACCAGGGAGGTGCGAGGTTTATGTACATCGTCGGCATTCACCGCCGCTTTTACTTGTGCTGCGTTTATGCGTCCGCGATCGCCCGTTACCAGTTTTACCTGTGCTGCCGAATTAAATGCAATGCCACCACCTTCGTATAGATACACGTGGCTGGTTTTTTCACATATGACTTCGTCGCCGGGCTGGGTATGACATTTAATGGCAACCTGGTTGCTCATGGTACCGGAGGGGCAATACAGCGCCGCTTCGCGGCCAAACATTTCGGCAGCAAAAGCCTCCAGGCGGTTTACGGTAGGGTCTTCTTCAAATACATCATCACCTACTTTGGCGTGCATCATGGCGTCCAGCATGGCTGCACCGGGGCGCGTAACGGTATCTGAGCGCAAATCAACCGGCATCGTAAAGAATTTTGTCTTTCAAAGTTAATGGATAGATACATTGAAAATGACCATGTTTTATTTTACCCAAATAATTAATTAAGGCAGGTAAGCTTAATTGTTTTTCCTTAATACTTGGTACACGGTATGAGGGCCGGCATTTTACGGGCGGGGATGGACTGTTCGGGAATATTACTTGCCACTATGCGATGGATGGAGATGACATTGATCAGGAGACAGGGTACCGCCATGAAATAGGACACAGATCACAAGGGGCAGCATCACTTTCTAATTTAATGACGCTGATTTGTTTATTAGGCTGAGCTACTTTCGCGGACATCATCCATGTAATGGCGATGACGCTGGCTCGCAGACAAAGGCTAGTGCCCTGCGGTTAGGGCAAAAAAAATGAGCCCTGTAGAAACAGGGCTCGTAACCAAAACTAACTGCTTATGAGAAAATCTTTAATATTCAATTTGATGGTGTAAATATCGGATGGAAAAACTAAAAATAGTGTTAAGATATGTTAGCCTTCCGTTAACCGTTCCCTGTAAAAATACAGCAATCCTTTAGCACAAAACTACCATTTTAAGGGTACAAAACCAGCAAAATCACCTTATATGCCCACTAAAATGAACTTTCCGGCCCAAATTCCCAACGCGGGGGCCTATTTAGACCATCTCCCTGGCCAACGCCTTCGTTAATCAGACGCCGTGGCACGACAAAAACCTTCGACTTTTCAAAAAAACGATGCAGAAATGGGTTTCGGGGAAGGACAGGTATTTTTCCGGGATGCGTTTCAAACAGTCTTACCGAATAAGGGTTGCTAGAGTTGTTGGTATTTGACTATCATTAACAGCGTGGCTATTACCAATGCGAGAATAAGAATAATTGCCGCAAATACCCAACGTTGTTGCAGCAATTTTCGCTTTTGTTTTCTAGTCTTTTTCTGCGATAATTTTTTATGCAGATCGCTGTTAAGCTGTTTCACAAAAACATTTATTTCCTGTTTGTTGCTTATATTTTCAAGGCCTTCTACGGCATCACTTACAAAATCACTTGCAGTCAGCTGCATTTCCACCTCGTGTTTTTCCTCTTCAGATAATTTACCAGCCAGGTAATCCATTAACTGCTGGTTACCGATGTCTTTACTGCTATTGGACAATATGTTTAGCAAATCTTTATTCATTTTCTTTCACGATCTGTCCCACTGCTATTTTTAAATTCCTTTTGCCATTTTGTATATAGCTTTTTACCTGCATCATGCTGAACCCGGTGACCTGGGCAATCTGGTTGTAGGATTGCATTTCAAGGTAAAACAAAGTTACACATTGTTTTTGCTCTGCGCTCAGGTCTTCGATGGCGATTGTCATGGCATCCAGCATCCTGTCTTTGTCCAGGTGCGCTTCCACGGAGACCGGTTCGTCTTCCACCACCAGGGTCTGCTCATTCAGTGTGACGGGGCTTTTGCCATGTCGGTCGCGCAGCTTCATTAAACAATGGTTTTTGGCCACCATGTAAATCCAGCTTTTAAAATAAGCTACTTTGTACTTATGCAGCGCCGCAATTGCTTTCAGGAAAACCTGCTGTACGCCGTCCCTGGCATCGTCTTCATTTTTCAGGTATTTCATACATACACCCAGTAACAGCATGGTATACCGTTGCAATAAAATGCCCAGCCACTGGTTGTCATTATCTGTATAGAACCTTTCCAGCAGTGTGTTATCTGAAATATGTTGATAGCGGTCTTCCTTCACCGTTTTGTTTTCTACTAATAGATGCAAGTAAGAGAAAATTTCACAAATCGTCATTGCCGCTGGGGGGCGGCCGGTTCTGCCGGCAGCATATTGTAAAAACCCGTTGAAAATAAGGGGAGTTAAAGAATGTACCGCAACCGGTTAGCTGGGTTCTACAACCACCTGGTGATACTCTCATTGTTTATCAAAAAAAAGCATTTTCACCGCCCCTACCAGTAACAGCATAGCGAATACTTTTTTTACGGTCTCCTGTGGCATAGACAGGGCAAATTTGCTGCCCAACCACCCGCCCAGTACAAAAGTGAGCGACATAATACCCACTACCTTTATGTCGATATACCCCTGTCTGTAATAATTTAACACCGCCAGTATGCCCACCGGCAGTAGCAACAGACCCAGCGAAGTACCCTGTGCCTGTTGCTGGGAAAAACCAAGTATAAATACCAGTGCGGGCACAACAATGATACCCCCGCCAACACCAATCATACCGCTTAAGGCGCCTGCTGCAAGGCCAATAATCCCCAGCAGGATAACAGTTTGTATTGTCATGGCCGTTCGTTTTGTTTGGAGGGCCGGTTAGGGTTTGAAATTCCTTTTATAAAACGCGATGGCATCTTCGATCACTTTCAAGGCCTGGGTTTTATCACCAAATTCCTCCACTATCACCGTTTTGTTTTCAAGCTTTTTGTACTCCTCAAAAAAATGACGCAGCTCATCAAAGAAATGTTTGGGCAGCTCTTCTATATTATTGTAGTGGTTTACGGTTGGATCGTTGGCTGCAACTGCTATAATTTTGTCATCTGCATCGCCACCATCAATCATCTGCATAACGCCTACAACTTTGGCCTGCATAAGACATAAAGCCTGTACGGGCAACGATGTGAGTATTAAAATGTCAAGTGGATCCTTATCGTCTCCGTAGGTTTGTGGAATAAAGCCATAGTTGCAGGGATAGTGAAAAGAGGAGTAGATGATGCGATCTAATTTCAGCATCCCGCTTTCCTTATCAATCTCATATTTACAACGGGAACCCTGCGGAATTTCCACAACGGCATTTACCATCCTGGGTGCATTTTCACCAGGAGAAATGCCGTGCCAAGGGTGCGATACGATATGCATAAATTTTTGCAATTGGTTGCTGCAAACCTACAAATCAATTCCCGCAAATGAAATTGAATTATTTTGACCGTCGCGGGTCATTCCCGGCCATCTTTACACATGCTAAAACTCGCGATTTATTTTAAAACCAAATAACCGGCCTTTTTTCCAAAGCTGATAATCTTTTTTATAGTTACGGTTGTTTCTTTTGGTAAGTGAGGGTTCGTCCAGTTCGTCCAGGTCTGGTTTGCCGGCATTTACCCAGGCGGTGTACCAGAAATCGGCTGTATTGGCAACTGCGGTACGCAATTGCTTTTCCAGCATGCCGTTCAGCGCATCGTGGTAGGCCCTGGCGTATTCATAAGTATGCACCGGCTGGTTGAATTTATTTCTTACGATGTTACCGGCCGAATCCTTTACATACATGTTGGCGGTACCAACCCGTTTTCTCAGGTTCTTCTCTATAAGCAACACGCTGTCTGCCAGGTGGTGACTGGCCAGCACAATACGCCAGGTTTCTGCCTGTATATTCTCTATATAAGTGGCCGGTCCGGTATAAAAATTACAGTTGTTGCCAAATTGCTCCGGCAACTGAGATTCAAAAAAAGCATGGATGCCTTTTTGATCTGTAAACTGCCCGTCATGGTTAACCGAAGTATGGAGTGGCATGTTTGCATCGGCCAGGTAATGCCCCAGGTCGGCCGCCAGGAAAAGTATCTCCCCTTTCTTTTTATCCTGGAAGGCCTTTGTCAGTTTCTGCGCTACTTCCATGATATACCAGGGCAGTATCCCGTTTTTATTGAGAAAAGCCGCACCATATTTTTCTTCGGCGGCCTTCATGGTCTGTGGCGGCAAGGCGGTGGGGTCATTGGGCTCAAATGTTTCCAGGTCTATATAATGCCGCGGAAATTCCGCCTTGTCGTTTATGGTATATTTTCTTATATCGGGGATCACCGATTCTTCAGTTATAAAATCGATATGGTTATAAAAAAAATGCCGCATTTCATCCGGTAAGGCAAATACCGCGGCGTGGTTAATATGCTGGTGGCCCCAGTTGCCCCAAGACAATAAAAATACTGAGCCGGTTGCCAGTAGGGCAACAGATAATAATTGGAGGATGGCTTTTCTCATGATAGTCTTAATTCTTAATTTTTGGTGATTCGCCGATGATACCCGGATTATTACAATAGATTTTTTATGATCTGGCCTGCCGCTGGTCAGGCTTTGTATACTTTCCAGGACACCTTCACTTTGTACCGGTAGTTTTTGGGTTCAGCGTTTGTTTGCCGTAAGCAACGCAAAACCGGAACATTGACTCCGAACCCGCTAATGAATATCTTTTAGATCTACCAGCCATTCGCCATTCGATCTTACTACCTTGATGGTGGTGGTGTCCTTTTTATACGAGTTTGAATAGATATAGTTCATGGCAGAATCGTTTATCGGCTGGGTGGTAATGACAATGATATTGGCTTCCTTGTGTCCCACTTTGTCTTCCTGGCTCCAGTGGCTATAGTCCGTCTCCCACTTGCGCAACAGCATTTGATTTACGTCCGCGGAATCCTTGAACAGGTAGAAACTGGCCTTATTGTAATTGCCATCCAGTGACGCGCGGATAAATTCGCGGGCCGCCTCCTGGCCATCTGCCGCTTTTGTGTAGGAAGCTTCCGAATTACAGGAGATGACAATGGCAGCGCTGACAATAAAAAACAAACTCTTTTTCATTTCTTTTATTTATGATGAGAGCCGTAAGGCAATGCACCGATACCAGTGTTATCCCTGAGGTTGCCCGATTAGCAACTAGCGGTATTGGCATTCCCGGGCCCTGCTGCAAAAATATCAAAATAGCTGGTTGGGTACTCAAACATTTTTGTTATTCCCCGTTGTGAACGCTTAAAAGCCGGATTTAACATTCACTTAAAAATAAAGGCGCTTTAAAAAGCGCCTCGTTTTTATAATTCCGGATATTCACTATTGCGGGTTTCCATCTTCTCTTATTTTTTCCTTTTCATAGGCCCTGATAATCGCTTTTACCAAACGATGACGCACCACGTCCTCTTCGTCTAATTTTATATGAGCAATGCCATCTACGTTTTGCAGGATGCGGACTGCTTTCTCCAGCCCGCTGCGCTGGTTTCGCGGCAGATCCACTTGGGTCAGATCGCCGGTAATAATGGCCTTGGCGCTTGCCCCGATACGGGTCAGGAACATTTTCAGCTGCAAGTCGGTGGCGTTCTGCGCTTCGTCTAAAATAATGAATGCATTGTCAAGTGTACGGCCGCGCATATAGGCCAGGGGTGCTATTTCAATGGTGCGCGTGCTCATATAATACCCCAGTTTATCGGCCGGTATCATATCATCAAGGGCATCGTAAAGCGGGCGCAGGTAGGGATCGATCTTTTCTTTTAAATCACCGGGCAAAAACCCAAGACTTTCCCCCGCTTCAACCGCCGGGCGGGTAAGGATGATCTTTTTTACCAGCTTATTTTTTAAGGCCCGCACCGCCAGCGCCACCGCCGTATAGGTTTTACCGGTACCGGCCGGCCCAATGGCAAACAGGATATCGTTTTTTTCAATAGCCGTCACCATAAGTTTCTGGTTGGCCGTTCTGGCACGCACTGTTTTTCCATGCGGACCAAACACCAATATATCGTTAGGGTTGCGGTCAATAAAATTGTCAACGATTTCCGCATCGTCGCCGCCTAGTATCTGTTCAAAATAATTTTCACTCATATGCCCGTTCCTTTCCAGGTACTGCACAATAAGATCAATTTTCTCCTTCGCATTCTCTACCTGTTCCGGAGAACCGCTCAGTTTTACCTGGGTACCGCGACTCAATACTTTTAATAAGGGGAACTTTTTTTTCAGGATATCCAGCTTACCGTTATTTACGCCAAAGAATTCGATCGGATTCACTGATTCAAGGTTGATAATGGCTTCTGTCAATTCTAATCGGTTTTAAAATTCATGCCTGGTTTGCGAGCATTGAACTCTTGTTAAAATTTTGCTACAAATTAATTCCTGTTCCAGCGTCTATTTCAAATATAATTCATGAAGCCATATATAACCTACGCTTACTTACTAACAAGGTGTGGATAATTGAATTCCCTGTTTTTAAGGAAGCCCTTCTTATGCAGGCACCGGTATGGTCAATAACGAACCAACCGGGAATATGTTCTGTATGGGCCTGTTTTTCTCACCGGTCTATATGGTTTTTTATTGCACGCCATTCCTGGCCGCTGCCTTACCTTTGCTGCACCAAATAGTAGCCAATGAGCACCATTATACAGGTAGAAACAATAGCCAGAAACACAGACAAGATTTTACAGCAAACAGGAGAAAAGATACTAGCCGGAGAACGGATTACGCCCGGCGAAGGGCTGGCGCTTTTTGAAAGGGGCAGTCTTTCTTATGTAGGCACACTGGCCAACTATATACGTGAGCAGCGGCATGGCGATAAGACTTATTTTAATCGAAATTTTCATATTGAACCCACCAATGTATGCGTGTTTTCATGTGCTTTTTGTGCCTATTCAAGGCTGTATGCCCATCGTGAAGAAGGATGGGAACTGAGTGCGGCGCAGATGATGGACATTGTAAAGAGTTATGATGGCAAACCCATAACCGAAGTGCATATTGTAGGTGGCGTACACCCCAAGTTAAACCTGGCTTTTTTTATTGATTTAATGAAACAGATAAAGGCCCATCGCCCGGATCTGCATATAAAAGGATATACCGCCGTTGAACTGGATTATATGTTCCGCAAAGCAAAGGTTTCGGTGCAGGAAGGCATGCAAATGCTGCATGAAGCGGGGCTGGATTCGCTGCCCGGCGGTGGCGCGGAAATCTTTCACCCGGACATACGTGAACAGATCTGCGCCGATAAAGTGAATGCCGATGGCTGGCTGGAGATACACCGTGCCGCACATCAACTTGGCATGCATTCAAACGCCACCATGCTCTTTGGTCATATTGAACATTTTGAACACCGCATTGACCATATGGAACGGCTGAGACATCTGCAGGACGAGACGAATGGCTTTAATACTTTTATTCCCTTAAAATTCAGGAATAAGGACAATGATATGAGCCATGTTGCCGAAAGTTCTGTGATAGAAGACATGCGCCTCTATGCCATAGCCCGTCTTTACCTCGATAATTTTCCGCACCTGAAAGCATACTGGCCGATGCTGGGCCGCCAGAATGCACAACTATCCCTGTCCTTTGGTGTAAACGACCTGGATGGAACAATCGACGATACCACGAAGATATATTCCATGGCAGGCAGCGAGGAACAAACTCCTGGCATGAACACCGCGGAACTGGTTACGCTTATCAAACAGGTAAAACGCCGGCCGGTTGAACGCGATACCCTGTACAATGAGATCCGTGATTACAGCAAGGTGGACTTAAAGGATATTGATATCGATCCTTTGCTAAACTAAAAACAGGATGCCGATGGGTTTGTACCGATGAATTGGGCGACCGGCATTATATCCCGTGGATCGTTCGTTGCGACGCTCCGTTTATCTTTATATATTGAAGAATGGCAATACAATTATGATAAATCCAGGCCCTCAATAGCACCGGAATAGAGGTTACAAAATTGCTGGAGTATTCAGTAGTTCTCTATGGTGCAGTATTCCGTCATTGCCAGGCAGAGGGTTCAGCATTCCGGCAAACTCAGCGGAATATTAATGGCCAGACCGCCATCGCTTGTTTCTTTGTATTTACTGTTCATATCCAGTGCGGTATCCCACATCGTTTTGATAACCGCATCCAGTGAAACCTTGGCAAAATCAGGGCTGCTTTGCAAGGCCAGCTGCGCCGCAGTGATGGCTTTTATGGCTCCCATGGTATTCCTTTCTATGCAGGGTACCTGCACCAGCCCGCCAATAGGATCACAGGTTAAGCCAAGATGATGTTCCATGGCTATTTCCGCTGCCATTAAACATTGCCGTTGTGTACCGCCCAAGCATTCCGTTAAACCCGCAGCCGCCATGGCAGCGGAAACACCAATCTCTGCCTGACAACCGCCCATGGCGGCAGAAAGAGTGGAACCTTTTTTAAATATGCTACCGGTTTCGGCTGCAGTCAGCAGGAACTGTATTATTTTTTCTTCGTTATACCCATCACAAAAAGTGAGATAATATTGCAACACCGCCGGTACAACACCCGCGGCGCCATTGGTAGGCGCCGTTACCACCCGGCCAAAAGAGGCATTTTCTTCGTTTACAGCCAGCGCAAAACAACTGACCCAATCGAGCGTATATTTAAAATCGCTTCCACCCTCCCGAATGGCCAGCATCCAGGAATTATAATCCGTATATTTTTTTTGTGCCAATAATTTTTTGTTGAGCGCCGGCGCGCGTCTTTTTACCTGCAAGCCGCCAGGCAACACACCTTCCTGGTGACAACCACGATACATACACTCCTTCATTACCCTCCAGGCATTCAGCAATCCTATTTTGGTTTCGGCCTCGGTTCGCCAGGCAGTTTCATTTTCCATTACCACCTCGCTGATAGAGAGACCTTTCATACACCAGTGCAACAAATCTTCCGCGGTATTGATGGGAAAAGGCAATTCAACAGCATCCCGGTTCCCTTCTTCATCACCTTCTTTTTTTACAAACCCGCCGCCTATTGAATAATATGTTTCGGCAAATTTTAAATCGTTTTTTGCAGTAGCCAGGAAACTAAGCGCATTGGAATGAAACGGCAATGATTCTGTAACCAGAAATGCGATGTCCTCGGCGGGGTCAAAATCAATCTCGTGCCTACCGTCCAGCACTATCTTTTTCATCCGGCTGATATCATTTATCTTGGCTTTTATATTATTTACGTCAAAGCTAACGGGATCGTCGCCGCTCAACCCCAATTGTACAGCGATATCAGTACCATGGCCTCTTCCCGTTTTGGCCAGTGAGCCGTACAAGCGTATTTCCAGCGCGGTTACCGTTGTTAATATATTTTTCTTTTCAAGGGACTGCAAAAAAAGCTGTGCGGCCCGCCAGGGGCCAAGCGTGTGAGAACTGGAGGGACCAATTCCAATTTTAAAAATATCAAATGCGGAAATGGCTTCGTGTGGCAAGGATCGCTATTTGGTGTAAAGGTATCGTGAAATACCATGTGATCGTTCGCGAACGTAGAGACGCAATGCATGGGCGCTCATCGGTAGGGACGCCATGCACGGGCGCTCATCGGCAGAGACGCCATGCATGGCGTCTCTACTGGACGTCTAATAATTCAATGTCAAATATCAATATGGAATTGGCGGGTATGATAACGGCGCCGGTATTCGGATCCTTCTGGTCGGTGGAACCATAACCCAAAGAAGGCGGAATATACAAACGTATTTTACCGCCTTTTTTTATTAGGGGGATGCCTTTTTTCCAACCTTCTATCAATGCAATGGGAGCGTTTACATACGGATCCGTAGTGGTTTGATCAAATACGGTACCATTGGTTAGCATGCCTATGTAATTAACACTTACATAAGAACAGACAGTAGGGGTTTTATCTGCACCCGGGCTAATGATTTCATAGTACATCCCACTGCAATGCTTGACGGCGGTGGTTATTCCGGCCCCGGACAGGTAAGATTCCAGTTGAGTAATTTCACTTTGAGGCGCTTTTAAAGAACAGGGATCATACTCACAGGTGGTGGTATTAATATCTTTTTTATAACACGAACTTAATAAGGTGCTACCAACCAACAACGCAATAAAGATTCTTCTCATCAGTATAAAATTTCGCAAATATATGATTATGCAATGACCATTCTTAAGCGTCTTTTGCTGCACCGGGCTCCTCTTTTTCTTTTTCCTGCCTGGCCAGCAGCTCATGATAAGTCTGTTCATTCATATCCCAACGATGACGCCGGGAAAAAATGGCTACAAAAACAAGTATAATCAGGGCAGCGATAATAAGAACTGTCCCCGAACTGTCGTCCGCGTGTCCCCTAGCCCACATATTGGCCCGCTTGTACCAACCGGCGGAATAATTAAGGACAATGGGAACGGCAAACAACAAACCCAGCGGTAGCCCAACCAGCAACTGGCGGAATATTTTTTTCTCCCTGAGCCTGTTTTGCCGCCAGTACTCCACAAACTGCTTTTCACGATCAGTAAGCATAACAATATTTCTGCAAAAATACAATTTGAGCCCCTATACCACGTTTAAGATTCTTTATTTATTTGTAAGCCAATGATTTATTGTAATTTGGCTAGTAAAACGCAAACTACGTGAAAGTAGATAATCTCCTGGGCCTCTATCTCTACCAGCATAAGAAACTCTCTCTGCCGGGTATTGGTTTGTTTACGCTCGACGATAAAGCAGTATTACCCGATGACAATGCTAAAGTAAAAATACCGATTGAGGGTATTTCCTTTAATGCAAAGACCGGTGCGCAGCTGGACGATTCGCTGGTTCAGTATATCAAAGAACAAACAGGTAAAATGAAGGCGCTGGCGGAAGCCGACCTCTACAGTTTTATTGCAACGGCTTTCCAGTTTTTAAACATCGGCAAACCTTTTTATTTCGAGGGCATTGGCACGCTGCAAAAAAACAAGGATGGAGCTTACTCCTTTGTAGCGGGAACAATGATACCGCAACGAACAGAAGAAATTCCCAGCCGTTACAGCGATACCGCCAGAAAAAACACCTATAACAACAACAACAATACCACGCAGACGGGCAGCGGCTATATTTCGGGGAAATTGCTTATTGCATTGGGTATCCTGGTAACGCTTTTATTGATAGCATGGGGCGGTTACTATCTCTATAATAAAAATACGAGTCAAAATACCGGCAATGCGCCAGTTGCCGGAGCACCAGCGCTGGCACCAGACACCACATCCGCCGTTCAAACCGTACCGGATTCCACCGGTAAAAATCCGGCTGCTGCCGGCAGACAACCAGACAGTCTTTCCAGGCCCACAGCGGCGGCCGTTCTACCCGGCGGCTATAAATTTATTTTTGAAACTACGGACAAAAAAATGCGGGCCCTTAAACGTTATGAACAGTTAAAAGGGATTATGATACTGAAAGAATACAACAACAAAGTGGCAATAGAAACAAAAGACTCCCTGTCATTTAAGATATATACCCGGGTGCCCTGCACCGCAGCCGATACCGCCCGCGTTAAAGCGCTCCTGAACGCCTGGTATTTTGGAAAAAAAGAAATGAAAATAAAAATTGAGCCCTGACATGCTCCCGGCGGGTTACGGGATAAATAAATTGCAGCTAACTGCACACCCCGATGGTGGGGTTTACCCAACGGCCACAGATTTCTTGCCATTAAAAACAAAATTAGTTTTCAATCCGCGGTTTAAACTGCAATATTCGTCCGGATCTTTTTTACGAAGGGATGTACGCTTCACTGGCATTTATTAAACCTAAAAAAACAGGGCTACCCGTTTCTTCCGGTTTATACAAAACGTTGGCATATTGCTGGTGTGTTTATTGATCCGGTTTTGTTTATATATAAAATACCGGCTCCAAACCCTTTTACAGCTATTTACCCGAAGACAATTAAATGATACTGCCTACTATTTTAGTTGACAATAATAAGATAGTGCCTTAAATTTTCCGGAAAAAGAATCAAAATATTTAAAATTATAAAATCTAAGCTGTTTAATTTTGAAGCCGCAGGGAAAGAACGACCTTAGCCATCACCCAAAAAATCAGCAGATGCAAAAGATCTATTTAAGCGACTCAGGCCCCAAGGTTTCACCTGCCATTTATGGTTTTTACCGGTGGACCACGGAAGCCCCGGATACCCAGGCGTCCATGGAAAAGATTGTCAATCTCTGTCTGGAACTGGGCATCAACACGTTTGATCATGCAGATATTTACGGCTCTTATCAATGCGAGGAAATATTTGGCAACCTAATCCAGGCGAAATCTTTCCGGCGCGAAGACATAGTACTTTTTACTAAATGCGGTCTTCGGCAACCGGACGCCGGCCACCCGGGCATCCGCGTAAAACATTATGATACTTCCAGGGAGCATATACTGAAAAGCGTGGACAATTCATTGCGTAAGCTGAAGACCGATTATGTGGATATATTTCTACTTGATCACCTGGACCCGCTTTCCAGCCTGGAAGAGACCGCCCTCACTCTTACTCAGCTAAAAGAATCAGGCAAGGTGAAAAACATAGGCGTTACCAATTTCTCTGTTTTCCAGCACCAGTTGCTGGCTTCCTATCTGCGCATACCTATTGTGACCAACCATATAGAACTGAACCTGCTTAATACAACGGCTTTAGACAATGGCCAGGTGGATTATATTAAACAAAGATATATGCGCCCCCTGGCTTCCGCCCCCCTTGCAGGCGGCAGAATAGCTACCGGCACAGATGAAGATGCCATACGCGTGCGCAGGAAACTGGTAGAAATTGCAGGGAAATACAATGCAGACATAGAATCCATTGCAGTTGCCTGGCTAGTAAAATTCGGCGCGCTGCCGCTAATTGGCACCACCAATGAACAACGCATCAGGAATATCGTAAACGCGTTTACCATCAACCTGGACCGGCAAGACTGGTATGAACTATATGCCGCATCCCGGAAAGATTTGTAAACGATTCAACTAAAATAGCAAACGCTATCTCAATGAGCTGTTGTTCCTCCTGTTTAACCAGCAGCCTATTCTGACCTGTATTCCAATCGCAAACGCCGAGGCGGTTTTCCGGCCAATGGGCTGGTCGTTCTGATCATATAAAGTGGTCTTTGCAAAGTTAATGCCCGGACCCGCGTTAATGTCTATACTAAATCTGTTTTCATAATTACGCTGAAAACCCCAGGCAAACCGCACACTGTGTATAGGCCGGCGCTTTTCTTCACCAAGATAAGCATCTGAAATACTCCAACTGCTAAACACCATGGTATAAAGTGGCGCCACATAATTCATACTGTTCATGGCCGTTCTTTTGCCTATCCGGCTGCGCCGTTCAGCATTGTAATAATACCGGTACTGTAACCCTACCGCCGGGCTGGTATGCAGAAAAGAGGTGGTTCCAAAAGAACTGGAATAGCCTATGCCAAAATCAATGCTCGCAAATGCCTGTACCTGCAGTGTCTGCTGCCTGCCCACCCTTTTTTCATAACTGACACCGGGAACAATAACCGTGATTTTTGTAATCGTGGTTGCGTCTGCAGCAGGATCTTTTTGAGAAAGACCAGGAGCAGCAATAAATAAAAATACACAATAAAGGATGTTTCTACATTGCATGGTCAAACGGTTTGGTGATGGTTCCTTAAATCCAGGCCATATGACATTAACGGCAACCATACCGCATAAATAGGCAACAGTTTGCCGGTAAACGACTG
>JBDTVE010000160.1:0-8305 GCA_040007355.1 Bacteroidota bacterium
GGTCGTCCGTGAATATCACGAGAAGTTCGAGGAAGAGGTCTTCCGTCCCGCCCTTTTCTCCATGGCAATATCACCTGCTTCGTAAATATGAACGGCATCTAAAATTTGTCGGGCTCCTGTATTCTTATCTGATTCAATGGCATAAAAATACCCGGTTTCCGTATCGTCTTCAAACGCCACGGCATACTTATTTTCAGAAGAATGGCTTTCAACAAAAACACCTTCTCCCGCAACAAACTGTTGTTCCGTCAGCAAATAACCTTTCATGCCGGCAAATCATTTAAAATTATTTCCCTTCTACTTCGACGGCGTTCGCCGCTACTGTTCCAGGCACCGGAGCCGCCGCTTAGTACGCAGAAATAATACCTGAACCGGTGGATCTGTGGGCCGGCAACTGCCGGCAAAGCGGATATCTATTTGTCTACTGAATCATATACAATTACTTTGCTCCACAAATGCGCGCAGTCTGCTACAAATTTTTTGTGCAGCGGATGATGCTGGTAAATTTCTTCGTCTTCCAGGTTATCAAACATCAGCATCCACGATACCGAATAGGATCTCTCAATTACATCACGGATGGTGGCGGCCGGCTCGCCAATCTGGTACATGCCGATGGTTTCTATTACGACAAGCTTTTTCAAGCCTTGTTTTAATTGCTCAAGATCTTCTGTGGAACCCGTGTTTTTAAGCCAAAAATAAACATGATGAATAAACATATTTTTTTAGGTTTTACTTAATTGCTTTTAACCAATCCTGTATGCCAAGATAGATTTTTTGTGCCACTGCTTTGTGAAATTTTGGACTCAATATTTTTTTTTCCTCCTGGCGGTTGCTTAAAAAAGCCACTTCCACCAGGCAATTGGGATAGGCTGTGGGGCCATTCAGTGAAAAATTAAAATTACCCACATTTCCATATTCCTTCAGCCCCAAACTTAACATCTGGCGCAATATGGCTGTGGTAAGCGGTCGGAATCCGATATAGCGATAATACGTGCTGGTTCCCTTTACAGTATCAATATCGGACGAGTTAAGGTGAATGCTAACAAGCAGATCAGGGCTAAAATCTTTTAGTAGCTGGAGCCGCTGCGGCATATCCAGGGTAGTGTCTTTTGTCCTGGTCATAAATACATTTTTTATGCCGGCCCTCAACAGTGTGGCCTGCAATTGCTTTGCTATTTTCAAGGTATATTCCTTCTCAAGCACATTGGTGCCAATACCCGACGCGCCGCTGTTATCGCCGCCATGACCGGCATCTACGGCAATTCGTAATTTTCGGATATCCAAAACCGGCGGTTGTCTTTTTACCTGCAATACCAGGCGCTGGCCGATGGTATCATAGTAAACACTGTAGCCCCAGTGTTGTGCGTGTTTCAATTCCACGATTACCCGAAACACATCGTCTTCTGTCTGCTCATAGTACACATTTTTTATTTCTTTTGTTGTTTTCAGCTGTGTAATCCAGTTGGTATTGCTGGTAGCGCCAAAAATATCCAGTACTATTCTGGAAGGGTTGATCTGCTGCTGACTGTGATAGGGAAGCTTTTCATCTAGGTTGATACTGACATAATCATATTTATCGTCCCCAAAAACCTTCCAGCTGCTGGTAAGATGGTAGAGGGCCGATTTTTTGTTGGGTAAACGCTGTAGATTATGTTTCTCGATATAGGCAGTATGGAATTTTGAAAGCTGTACTTTATAATCGATTCCAAATGAATCAATCACCTTTAAGACAATATTCGAATCAAGAAAACCCATTTTTGCACCGCCCAGCCGGTCGATGCCAAGGCCATATTTCAAAAAAGCAAGTTTGCCGGTGGTTTTGGCAAAAAAATATTTATCGATGGTACCCTGGGCAGCGCCCTGTATAAAAAGTGCCAGGGCCAGCGTAACGAAAATTGCTTTCATGGAATGAAGATAAAAAAAAATAGAATGCCCGGGTAATACGCGGCATTTTGATGGATGTTTTTTATCCCGTAACCGGCGTTTTCGCCCATCACTATTATGGACGCTCCTCAATCATACACACTATGGGAACACCCGCCATGGCGGCTAAGAAGCATAGCCTTGGATAGGCTGGCCGCGCGTTATAGAGACGCCAAAAATATGGCGTCTCTACGAAAGCTTCGGTTGAGAATATTTACAGCGGGTATTTATTCTCTGTTATTAGTTTTGCGGCGATCCTTCTGCGCGCTTCCTTGCTGTTAAAAGCATCCACTTTAGTAAACCTTTTCAGGCCCAGCAGCATCATGCGTTGTTCATCTCCTTCGGCAAAAGAATTTATGGCGTCTTTTCCAAATTTGTTAATCTTATCTGCTGCATCATAAATATAGGTTCGGGTAATATCCAGTTCAAACTGGCAGGCCGCTTCGCCACGCAGGTCTGTTAATTTTATGACACGCAATAAAGCGCTTTCGGCGTTAAATGTTTCAATGGCCATATCTGCAATGTGCATCAGTATTTCCTGCTCTCCTTCTATCCTGGCCATTAATTTCTGAACAGCCGCACCCGCCGTCATCAGGATTGCTTTTTTGAACCCGGCAATGGCTTTCTTTTCTTTTGCAAACGGAGCCTCATCGCCATTCCCAAAATCCGGTATTGCCATCAGTTCTTTTTGTGCAGCCATAGCCGCTCCCATCAGGTCAAGCCTGCCCTTCATGGCTCTTTTTAAAACCATATCCACGGTAAGCAGCCGGTTAATTTCATTGGTGCCTTCGTAAATGCGGTTAATCCGACTATCGCGGTATGCTTTGGAGATAATGTATTCATCGCTAAAGCCATTGCCACCATGTATTTGAACGCCCTCATCTACCACAAAATCAAGTACTTCGCTGCCAAAAACCTTTAGCATGGCGCATTCAATGGCGTATTCCTCGGCGGCCCCCAGCAACGCTTCGTAAAACGGCTTGCCGGCGTTCACCAGTTCGTGTTCTTTGTCGTCTATCCATTTGGCGGTTCGGTACAAAGCGCTTTCACAAACCCATATTTTAATACCAATCTCGGCTATTTTATTTTTAATGGCGCCAAAATTAGCGATAAGGGTTTTAAACTGCTCGCGGGTATTGGCGTATTCAATGGAAATGGTAGCGGCTCTTTTTGCGGCCCCCAACGCAGCAGCACATAATTTTAAGCGACCGATATTGAGGATATTAAAAGCAATGATATGCCCCTTGCCGGCCTCGCCCAATAGATTTTCTGCCGGCACTTTGCAATCCTGGAAATACAATTGAACGGTGGAAGAGCCTTTGATACCCATTTTATGCTCTTCGGGCCCCTGGGTAAAGCCTTCAAACCCGCGTTCAACAATAAAGGCCGAAAATTTATCGCCGTCTATTTTTGCAAATACCGTGTATACATCCGCAAAACCGCCGTTTGTGATCCAGCATTTTTGACCGTTCAGAATATAATGTTTACCATCGGCGCTTAGTTTGGCGGTGGTTTTAGCGCCCAGCGCATCACTGCCACTATTGGGCTCCGTTAGACCATAGGCGCCTTTCCATTCGCCGCTGGCAAGCCTTGTTACATATTTTTGTTTTTGGGCTTCCGTACCAAAATATAAAATGGGCAGGGTGCCGATGCCTGTATGGGCGGCCACGGCCACCGAAAACGAGAAACCACCGCCCAACCCTTCATTAACCAGGGTAGAAGTAATAAAATCTTTTCCCAGTCCGCCCAGGCTTTCCGGTATGGAAACACCCAGCAAACCCTGCTCCCCGGCTTTTTGCACCAGGCCCGGCATTAAACCCGGTTCCAGCTTATCAATGCGGTCTATTACTGGCAAGACTTCCGTTTCAAGAAAGGAAGCGCACATGTCTTTTACCATTTGCTGCTCCTCATTAAATTCTTCCGGCATAAATGTATCCATGGAAGAACTTTCCTTAACCAGCCATTCACCACCTTTTAATGCCGTTGATTTTTGTGTTGGGATATCCATAAAAAAGGTTTTAGTAATGAAAGATTTTTACTTGTATAATAATATTCGTTTTTATCTATTTCAGGTTATCGTATACCACCTGCAATACGGCCTTGCACACAGCTACCTGGTCGGGCGGCACAAACTGTAAGGCCTCGTTTAATGTCTGTTCCGCCAGTTCCATGGTCTTATCCTGCAAAGCCAGTGCTTCCGGGGTAAGATAGATCATGTTAATCCGCCGGTCCTCTTTAGAAGAAACCCTTTTTACCAGGTTTAATTTTTCCAGGTTGTCTACCAGTCTTGTGATACTGGGTTTGTCTCTGAACGTATGGTTGCACAGTTCCTGTTGGCTTTTGCCGTCTTCTTTCCATAAATGGTATAAAACGCTCCATTGTTCAATGGTGATGGCAAGCCCGGATGCATTGAATTTCCGCTGCAAGCGCCGCGCAATGGCGGTAGACGCCTTACCCGTTATGAAACTATAAAGTTCTCCTTTTTTAAATTGGTTGTCTTGCATATAGTTAGATAAACAACTATATAAAAATAGGAGTTAGTTCCGGAATTTGGAAATTTTTGGAAGTAATTTTTGAAAAATGGTCGGCGATCTTAAATGGCCGGGCTGCTTAAACGGTATCTTTGGTTTCTTTCTGTTTTAAATAAGTTGACCGCCCTTATTTTTTAATTACAAAACGTGTTTATGAGATACCTGTCGGTCTTTTTACTGGTAACGCTGTTCTTTACCTTCACAGATACTGCCCGCGGGCAGAAAAAACTGGTTATTATCGGGTCTTCCACATCGGCCTGTTTTAATGTAAACTCCGTTACGGAATGTTATGTAGGGCGCCTTTCTTCCTATTATAACCAGGAGCCTCCGTTTGACACCCTTATTGACAACCACCTGGCCCTGGGTGGAAGCAATTGCTACAACGGCATGCCTACTTCCTATACCTCGCCTTACGATAATCCGTATAAACGCGATGAAGCGCGGAATATAACAATGGCGCTTAGCCTGAACCCGGATGTGATTATTGTTAATTACCCAACCAACGGTTATGATGTGCTGCGGGTAGACAGCATCTTATATTGCCTGCGCACCATTCGCGATTCGGCCAACGAAAAAGGAGTTCCTTGTTTTATTACCACCACCCAGCCCCGTACCAGTCCTGCATCTTTTAATACAGGTCCCGTAAAGGCCAAACTGGCCGAGTTAAAAGACAGCATACTGCTTGAGTTTGGAAATTTTGCCATTGATTTCTGGACCGGTCTTATTAATCCGGCGGATACCACCATCCTGTATGATTCCGGCGATCAGATACACATGAACGGAACCGGCCATGATATTTTGTTCCAGCGGGTGCTGGCTAAGAATATCTTCATGGCTACCCTGCCCACCACTTTTTTACAGTTTAATACAGTTCATAAGAACAACACCAATATTGTCAGCTGGTCAACTGCCAGGGAAACGGATGTGGCCTATTTTGAAATACAGCGCAGCGGCGATGGAACAGGGTTTTCCCGGATCGGCACCATTGCCGCCGGCAACGGCTACGGAAATAACGAGTATCAGTATACGGATTTGCAGCCCCTGCAGGGACGTAATTTTTATAAGATCCTGGTGTTGGATAAAGACGGCAAAAAACAGGTATCCCCCGTAATGAGTGTGAATACCGGCACGGGTAAATTTGGATTACTGAAGGCATATGCCCGGACCAACGCTCAGGTAGTGATAGAACTGGAAAACAATGAATCCGGCAATGCGTCCTGGGAACTTCTTACTAACACCGGTATGGTCATTAGCAGGCAAACCGGAAAGATTGTCTCCGGTAGTACCACCCTTTACCTGAACACACCGCCGCTTAGCAACGGTATCTATCATGTAAGGGTTGTTACCGGAAAAGCATCCGTAACGACTTCATTTATAAAAAACTGATTGAACAGACCGGTTCTGGCAAACAGTTCAGGCGGTCCGTAAATGCTGGGGCCACGCAGCCACCTCACCAACGATATTTAAAATCTTATCTTGCGGGGCATGATGTTTTTCTTTTATATAACCATTGCCCTGCTATTCCTCTATGGCATTTTGTTCCAGTTTTATCAGAGTTGGTGGAAAAGTTTGCCTGATTTTGAACCGGCCCAGGAACCCATTGAACCGGGCAATGTAAAAATATCAGTGATTGTTCCCGCCAGGAATGAAGCAGCCAATATTGCTGTCTGTCTGAACAGCATTTGCGGGCAGCACTACCCCCAACACCTGCTGCAGATAATTGTAATAGATGACCAATCTTCCGACAATACATTTGAAATAGCCAATGCTGTTTTGCACCATGGAATACAGCTGATTTGTTATCGTTTGCCACCCGCGGAAAAAAATACAGCGCCCAAAAAAAGAGCCATTGAAACAGGCATGTCCATGGCCAGCGGAGAACTGGTGGTAACCACCGACGCAGATTGTATAGCGGGGCCGGACTGGCTCAAATCAATAGCCGCTTATCACCGGCAATCGGGAAATATTTTTATAGCCGCCCCCGTTAAAATTAAAGATGGTTCTTCCCTGCTTTCCAAATTCCAGGCCCTGGATTTTTTAACCATGCAGGGTATTACCGCCGCCGCCGTTTCCAGGCATTTTCACCATATGTGCAATGGCGCAAATCTTTCATACGAAAAAAAAATATTCTATGAAGTAGATGGCTTTACCGGCATTGATGCAATTGCAAGCGGCGATGATATGTTGCTGATGCGTAAGGTTGCCGATAAATACCCTGGTAAAATTGGTTTTGTAAAATCGGCAGCAGCCATTGTTACCACACTGCCCGCAACAAACTGGAAGGCATTTTTCCAGCAACGCATCCGCTGGGCCAGTAAGGCAACGCATTACCGGCAACCTAAAATATTTTTTGTGCTGTTGCTGGTATACCTGGTGAACCTTTTTATTTTCTGTTTTTTGCTGATGGGCCTGTTTCAACCATTTGCACTGGTGCTCTTCCTGTTACTTTGCATTGCCAAATTCTTCTTTGAACTGTTCTTTGTAAAAGATATTGCCGTATTTTTTCAGCAGTCCCGGCTGGTACCGTGGTTACTGTTGCTGCAACCATTGCATATTGTATACATCGTGGTATCGGGTTTTCTGGGTCAATTTAAAACATATGAATGGAAAGGAAGAAAATTGAAATAGCATGCCGGGATCAAAGCGAAAAGTAATCGCCGCTACTGTTTCCCTGCATACACCGTATCATAATTTAATTGTATTTTCATAGATGCCTGTAAGTGAATCTATACAACAAGCCGCCTGGCGCAGGTTAAAAAAAAATAAGGCCGCGGTGGCTGGTCTTTTTATCATCCTTTTATCGGTATTGGTGGCCATACTGGCTTATTTTATTGCACCGGACGATTCACCTTTTGCCAACCGCATGACGGTAGAACTCGGTGGCAAAAAAACCGGTTATGAGCAGCAGTTCCTGCTGGTAAAAAAAACGCGTATGCCTGCGGGCAGCGGGTTTTTTAACCGCCTGCTATACGGTCAGGAAGATGCTTATACCTATCTCCCCATTAACAGCTACCACCTGCAAAAGGATAGTATTGTTGTACAAAAATATATTGATGAGGGCATCGAGGAAAGACTGGCATTTCCCTTACAAGCCACGGCCCCGGCTATCGTTACCAAAAAATTTTTATTGGGCACGGATAAATATGGAAGGGATATTTTGAGCCGGTTGATTATTGGTACCCGGATTAGTTTAAGCGTTGGGTTTATTGCTGTCATCATTTCGTTGACCACCGGTATTTTATTAGGCGCGCTGGCCGGTTATTTTGGCGGCAGAACAGACGATATTATCATGTGGTTTATTAATGTTATCTGGAGCATTCCCACGCTATTGCTGGTATTTGCAATTACTTTTTTATTGGGAAAGGGTTTTTGGCAGGTATTCGTGGCCGTGGGATTAACCATGTGGGTAACGGTGGCAAGAATTGTACGGGGGCAGGTATTGGGTGTGCGTGAGCTGGAATATGTGGAAGCGGCACGTGCCCTCGGATACAGGGATGCCAGGGTTATCTTCAGGCATATTTTGCCCAATATCGCCGGTCCGGTACTGGTAGTTGGTGCAGCTAATTTTGCTTCGGCCATTGTAATTGAAGCCGGTCTTAGCTTTTTGGGCGTGGGTGTTCAGCCGCCGCAACCCAGTTGGGGACTGATGATCAAGGAAAACTATAATTTTATCATTACACATAACCCCATGTTGGCACTGGCCCCGGGTTTTGCCATTATGCTGCTGGTGCTGGCCTTTAACCTGTTTGGAAACGGCTTGCGCGATGCCCTGAATGTAAGATCCTGAAGATAGATTGTAGATTAGATTATAGATTTTAGACTACTGACCCCTGACTATTGACTATCGACTA
>JBDTVE010000161.1:0-10533 GCA_040007355.1 Bacteroidota bacterium
GCACTGGTTACCACCACCCAGGCAGGATTTTATCTTGGCGATCGCCATAATACCTATATCTCCAATATTACTTTTTCACCCAGTACCAATTTCAAGGGGGCGTTTAATTTGCCGTTTCATTCCAATATCTGGTCGGCCGGCAACAAATGGAACTACGAAGGAGATATGCGGTATTCCTATTTGCCGCAAAATACCTGGGGCCTGGGTGGCAACCAGGCGCAGCGCAATAAGCTACTCATCAATTATTCCTATGTGCGGTTTTACCTGACCGCCGTAAAAAAGATAGGGCCCACTTTATTTGCGGGTATGGGTTATAACCTGGACTATCATATTTCCATTCATTCAACCATAGATTCGCTGGACCTGGAAAAATTTACCGGTTACCACTACGGCACCGCTAACCATGGAAACTCTTTTTCGTCGGGTATTACATTTAATTTGTTGTATGATGCGCGGGTCAATTCAATCAACCCCCTGCCGGGTTATTATTACAATATAGTTTACCGGTTTAACCCAAAATTCATGGGCAGCGATGACTGGTGGCATTCCCTTTATGTGGATCTGCGCAAATACATACCGTTAAGCCGGAAGGGCCAGAACGTACTGGCCATCTGGTGTTATCTCTGGAGCACGCTGGGGAGCACGGCTCCCTATCTTGATCTGCCTGCCACCAGCTGGGATTCCGAACAGCGGTCGGGTCGTGGTTTATACAACCGGCGATATACGGGCCGAAACCTGCTGTACCTGGAGACGGAGTACCGGAAAGATATAACCGCAAATGGTTTGTTTGGCTTTGTGGTATTTGCCAATTTAAATACGGTAGCCGAACCGGGTACCCACCGGTTTTCTTACCTGCATCCCGCCGCGGGAACGGGTCTGCGTATAAAATTCAATAAGAATTCAGGAACCAATATTGGCGTTGATGTAGGTTTTAGCAAGGGCTACCACGCGGTTTATATTAGCCTGGGAGAGGCATTTTAGGCCTATTGTAAAGGAACTGCAATTATTTTTTTGGAAAAATAAGTGCATAAATAACATAGAGCCATCCAAGAATGCCATGGATGATAGCCCATAGCACCGATTTGTTTCGCGTCCATGAAAGAACCACGGCAATAATAGTACCCAGTCCAACCCCCGGCGCTATATATACTGGCTGACGGTAAACATAGCCACCATCTGCACCGGCAGTACAGGATACACAAAAAAAAGCAAGGCAAATAAAAAGCCCGTGGTATTTATTTTTCATACTAATCAGGTTTATCTTCTGCATAGGTAAGAAATATTTTACAGCAACGCGGTGTTAATTGGTAATTTAGGATAAGCGCAGCGGATGAAGTATTTTTAAAGCCGGCGGCAACTGCAGCGGTTGCAAAGGACGGCATCCATTAAATAACTATAATTACCTATGGTATGACAAGAATCAAAAAAAGAAGAAGCGGTAAAAAACGCAGCACGGACCGGAAAAAGGTATCTGCCGGCAGAAGAGGCCGTGCAACAAAAAATGAAGCGGTTGCCCGTGAAAAAAAGGAAAACAGCAGCCTGGAACGGCAAAAGGAAGAAACAGCACATAAAAAAACGCCGGAAGCTGTACGTCAAAAAGGCAAAGCCCGGCCAGCGGGGGCCAGAAGGGTTGCCGCAGCAAAACATATCGCTGCACCAGCCGGTGGCAAGGGAGCAGGAAAAAAAACACCTGCCACTGCAAAGAAAACAGTGGCTAAAAAAAAGCAGGGTAAAGGTTTTGCACCCTGGAATAAAAATAAACCCAGGCAAAAAGGAAAGGATGCTGAGTAACAATGGCTGCCTGCACTGGAGCGTTTCTCGCTGCACTCCTAATAATATCGTAACTATTTGATCGCAGTAAGGACCTTGCGTAGTCGGTTAGATTCCTGGTGACATCATCGCCTTATTATTCAGTATAGGCAGTTGCTTTGCCCGGCTTTGTACAGCGGTTGAAGTGTGCGACGCAAGGATGCCCGGCATTTTTTCAATGCCCGGCCCATGCCCGCTTTTCTTTAGGCAATCATGCCAATATTATTCTAGGTTTTCCAGGATGGCCCTGGTGGAGGCAAGACCCGTATGCCGGTAGCAGTCCATGCCGGTTTTCCGGGCAGCATCCACCAGTATTTGCCGGTCGTCAAAATAAATGCATTGTTCCGGGGAGACTTGTGCTATTCCCATGGCCAGCCGGAAAATACCGGGATCCGGTTTACGCATCCCTACTTCGCAGGAAGAAACAAATGCGTCAAAACATTCATGCAGCCTGAACTGCCGGATGCGGTAATCATTTAATTCTTTTCCTTCATTGTTAATTGAAATGATCCTGAACCGGCCGGCCTGTTTACGTTTCCATTCAATAAGCCATTGAAGGGTGCCGGGGAGTTCGGCTGATTGCGAAAGCATAAAATGAATCAAGTCCTCTTTTGTAAAGGCGCGCGGCTGGAAGAACAGCGTGGTGTCCAGGTATTCATCAAGCGATATCCGGCCGATTTCATATACGTTGAAAATAAATTCATGGAGGAAATTCATTTCCGTGTAATCAAAACCGAATTTGGCAGCGGCGGCCTGGCGCGACTCGTGTCCCCAGCCATTTGTCAGTAAAACACCGCCGATGTCTAAGAAAATGATTTTAGTAAAAGCTGTTGCCATAATGATAAAGATACTTTAAAGGGATATTTATTTCAACAGATTAACAATTGTGAAGGAAGTTACGCTGTTGTAATAAGGTTTTCTGCGTTATCATGATTAAGCAGGACGGTTAATTGTCGTTAAGGTCGGTTAATCGCGCTGAACGTTTTTATCCCAGTCATTGCTGCCGTCTGCAAGACAGATAATTTCCGTATCAAAAATAACCGCAACAGGTACTTGCTTCTGGCGGCAGACGGTTGCCGGCAACCATAAATAAAAGGTACCAAGAACCAGGGCCGATATTTTGTATTTATTCATCAGACATGTTTTTAAATGAGTTGTTCATGTCCGGTATGGCTAAGATAGGGAATGATATACTGCCGGGGCAGTACCGATTTATTGATACGGCGAAAAGAATTGAAATAAATAGTTTTAATAGACAAACCATCCATCGTAACCGAAATACCGGCAACATGCGTATGACCATCACTGCGTTTATTTTTTATGTCACTTTTTTCCAGTTAGTAGTTGCATACGATTGCCGTCTGGGGAGGAGCACTTGCCAGAATATTATTTATTTATTAATGATTGATGGACTCGATATTCGCTGTGTTTTTGCTGTAAGACTGGAAGCTTAGGTAGAATGTCCAAATTAAGCACCCTGGCCGGGATTACCGGAGCTTCGGCGCAATGAATGTTGTACAATAATTAAAGCTTATAGCTATATTTATAGCTGAAACCTTTTTCACCTCAAAAAAAAGTATATGCATACCAGGAGATCTTTTATCAAATCTGCTTCTTTTTATTCTGCGGCAGCCTTTGTAGCTCCCTCGGTGCCCAACTGGCTAAAGGCAAAACAGGCCATTATCGGCCTGCAACTATATACGGTCAGGGATGCCATGCAGACCGACCCCGCTGGCACTCTTGCCAAAGTAGCCCGGATAGGGTACAATTCGCTGGAGGGCGCCACTTACACCGGCACCGAAAAATTTTATGGCATGGATCCGCAGGCATTTAAAAACATGCTGAAAAACAACGGGCTGGGAATGAGAAGCTGTCATTACCGGTTGGGAGAAGATGCCGGCACACCCGATGGTGTTTTAAAAGGCACCATTTTGCAAGACTGGCAACACGCCGTTGATGATGCTGCTGCACTGGGTATTAAATACATGGTATGCGCCTTTCTAACGCCCAAAGAAAGACTGGGTCTTGATCACTATAAAAAACTAGCGGCAGATTTTAATAAAGCCGCTGAAACCTGCAAAGCCGCTGGTATCCAGTTCTGTTACCACAACCATGATTTTGAATTTGAACAACAGGATGGAAAATATCCATACGATGTGTTACTGGATGAAACAGATGCCGCGCTGGTAAAAATGGAAATGGATCTTTATTGGGTGAGCAAAGCAGGACAGGACCCGATTAAACTTTTCGACAAACATCCGGGCCGTTTTCCGCTCTGGCACCTGAAAGACATGGATGATACGGCCGCGCATGCTTTTACCGAGGTTGGAAACGGCACCATTGATTTTAAAAATATATTTAAACACGCAGACACGGCAGGTATGAAATATTTTTTTGTTGAACAGGACAAATGCCCTGGTTCTCCTTACGACAGTATTACAAAAAGTATTGCCTATATAAAGCAAAACCTGGTATAAATGCCGGCTATGCGGCTTGCATAACGCGGGATGTATTGCTATGATATAGCAGTTGCAGTAGGTTTATAGATCGTCGGAAAGGGAATAATGCAGCTTACGGAGCCGGTCAATGGCTGCTTTTAAATTAATCTCCGCCTGTGCTAGGGAAGGATCCAGTATAATATTGTTTTCCAACCTTGCATTTTGTATCCATAAAAGCACTGAAGCCAGTGTTTGGTTTACTTCATTTTGCAGTTCCTCCGCCAGGTGTATGCGTTCCTGCAGGCATTTTGTCAGCTGGTTGTTGATGGAAGTTGAATCTGTTTTCATAGTTGTACGAATGTGCCAGTGAAAACGAATACCATGCCTAAAAAATATTGTTGTTATTCATTCTTTTATATACACTGGCTGGAATATTTTTTCCCATTTCCGGATAAGACTCCCACAAAAGCCGGGTAACAGTTTTGGATGGCCGTTTTGCAATTGGCCTATCTTTGAGACATGCTAAAGAACTATGGCCAGCTGGTAACAGGCATATTGGCGGGCCTGATCATAGGATTGTTTATTGGGAAACAGGTGTTCGAAAAAACACCGTCCCCGATTAGCCCCGTTGTTGCGACGCCTGCAGCGCAGCAACACAGCAAAGCATCCGTTGACCCGGTGCCTGTTCCGGCGCCAACGGTCAACAATACGCGTCATAGTACCCATTTACCACAGAAAGTATATGATGTATTAAATTATATCCGCACCAATAACTATGCTATGCCTGGTTATGTTGGGGGCAGGGTATTTGGCAACCGGGAAGAAAGGCTGCCCCGCGAAGACGATAAAGGGAAGCCGGTGATGTACCACGAATGGGATGTAAATGCAAAAATAGGGGGGCAGAACCGTGGTACGGAAAGAATCATAACGGGCAGCGATGGCCGCGCCTGGTACACCAATGACCACTATCAGTCTTTTACAGAAATCAAATAACCATGGGCCTCGTAACTACTATTTCCACACATTATTACGCAGAGAATAATACACGTTATGTATTTTTAGACGGCTCGTCCTGTAAAAGACTGGATGCCTGTTTCAACTCCCTGCAACAACAACTTTCCATACCCGCGTATTTTGGAAACAACCTGGATGCATTGGAAGAAGTGATAAACGATCTGGACTGGATAAAAGAAGACCAGGTGAAGATAATTATCTACCATGCGGTTGATTTACTGGAACAGGAACCGGATAAGAAAATAGCTTTTTTAGAAATCCTGCATACAGCCGGACCAAAAAAGATGGAAATCATTTACCTGGGTGATAGCTCCGCCCATCAATATCTAACAGACTTATAGTGAAGCAGAAAAATGCCGGGCCTGCCATCCTGCGTCCTGCAGGTTTAAACCGGGTTTGTATAGTGACCGGCTTGCAGGATAAGGGGGAAGGATTCACCGGAACACCAACAGCCGGTGGGATGCTGATTAAAAACTTACATCGGTCTAAAAATAATAGTTTGCAGAAAACCCAATGGTAAACAGGAGGTTTTTGCTTTGGGTACGGTTTACTTTATTATAGATAAGAGAGCTGGTAAGGTTCAGCCATTTTTTTAGTTTGATGGAAAGGCTGGTGGTGGATTTAATCACATAGTCTTTGCCGTCGCAAAGCGAAGGTTGCCAGAAATGAGCGCCATCGAAGATGATGATTTCTTTCCATACAACATGATATTTCAACCGGAGCGAGTTGCGGACTGTACGGTATTTATCATTTGTAGAGCTGGTATCATCCAGGTTGCTGTATTCATAGAGCAGCCCGTCACTCACTACTATGACGGCATTTTTTTTATCAAGAAAATTATAGCCAAGACCCAACCCTCCCTGGAATCGGTCGTTTATTTTTAAGGAATAACTTTTGTCGTACCCCGCCAGCCCCCAATAATATAAATGGGGCAGTTTCCCATATATATCAAAATCCATCGTCGCGTTTACATCATTGTTTGTCTGCTGACCGTTTTGCCGGCCATATACCCAGCTGGCACCACTGTTAAAAAACTTATTTTTTTTGCTGATATTAAATTTAAGGTTGTTGTTTAAAACAAAGGAATTGCCATCGTTGGTTTGGTTGACAATGCCGGTAGCTGCAAAGCCAAGGTTATGATGCACACTATCGTTGAATTGTGCTATGCTTGGGAGGGTAGACATGCAAAGAAGGTATAGTAAAGAACATTTTCTTTTTGTAGTCATACTTTTTAAATGGCAGTTATTTTTTTAATTTCTGGTAACGGGCCATCAGGCTTCCTTTTGACAGGATATGTGGGGCGATAGCTTTTAGCAGTGCTTTTTTTCCTGCTCCCGGGGCCAGTTCAAGTTCAGCATCCAATGCATATACATAGAAATAATACCGGTGGCTGCCTTCCGGCGGACAGGGGCCATGATAACCGGTTTTGCCGCTATCATTGACACCCCTGGTACCTGCCGCGGTGTTTTCTTCAATGCTGGCAGATACCGGAATATTCCAGGCAACCCAATGGTCAAAAATACCCCTGGGTGCATCGGGGTCTTCTGCTACGATGGCCAGTGTGCGGGTTCCATCTGGAATATTTTTTATTTTGATTGGCGGGCTTATTTCTTCTCCTTCACAGGTGTATTTTGCGGGTATATTGCCTTCTTCTTCAAATGCAGGACTTGTAATAAGAAGGTCGCCGGGTTGATTGTCTTTCATTGTGTATTGGTTTAAGTATAGAATTGTTCTACCCTATCATAGATTGTGCCATCCCTCCGCGGGTAGCCATTTGTTTGTTAAAAATGAAGCGGTTGTTTGTAAACCGGTAAAATCCGCCAAGGATCTGGATCCGGATGATAGTGACTTGGATCCATTTGACAGAACAACAAAAAATTTGAATCATGATTGCAAACTACTTCTACCAGTGAGCCTGGAGAGGGCTCGTTTTCCGTGAGCTTTACTCTGTTGTTGAATAAAGGAAAGGCTGAAAGATTTACTACTGCTCAATCACCTCCTCAGCGGAAAACGCAGCCTCGAAAGGCTCACGAAGCCCGGCCGGCTTTGAGGCCGGCGTTTTAAAAGAATTTCTGAAATTGCGCGGAAGCAGATCCCTCCTAAGGTCGGGATGACAAGGGATTTGAGTCGGGATGACAAAGATTTGGATCCGGATGGTTAAGGATATTTTATACGATAGGAAGGCGGGTTATTTTTTCACCGGTACTTCCAATGTTATTTTTACTTCATTGCCTACCGAACCGCCTGAATTGCCTAACTGGAAATCCTGCCGCCTGATGGAAAACTGTCCTTTAAACAGGCCTGTATTTTCTTTACTGGTAAAACTAAAAGGAATGGTTACAGTCGTGGAGATGCCTTTTATGGTGAGTTCGCCGATGGCATTAAAGCCAGAACCTGTTTTTTCAATTTTTTTGGATCGAAAAGCAATGCGGGGATATTTGTCTGTATTAAACCATTCCTCTTTTTTGCGGAGGTCGCGGTTGCGCCAGCCTATACCCGTGCTGATGGTTGCTGCGTCAACGCTGGCAGATAGGCTGCCGGCAGCAGGATCTTTTTCATCAAACTGAATGGTTGCCTGCAGTCCACTGAATTTGCCATCAACCGTGCCAAATGGGCCTTCTACCGTAAAGGAAATTTTTGCATTGGCTGTGTCTGCTTTCCAGTTGCTGACGGTCATTACCAGCGATACAGATACAAGGGTTGCTGTTATCATCATTAGTCTGGATGCCATATAAATCTTATTTCAGTTGGTTAAAAACAGGTGCGGGCCGCAGGATAATGATAGTCAAAAGATACACCATAAACGCATGGACCGGTAAAAAGGTTGCCCCAAAGCGGGTGAACCAGCGCAGCCATGTATTAAAGGTGCGGTGGATTTGCCGGAATTGTAATAATTTTAGCCTTTGTCGGTTGATTCATCTGGGAAATTTCTTTTTAATGTGATGCCATTCAATTCCTTAGCCATTATTTTTAAATTTCTCCTATATTTAATTTTTGTACTGGTAAATCAATTTTTCTGAATGATTTTAGTTGTAGATGATAACCGTCAAAATATATTCTCCCTGTTGCAATTGCTGGAGATGAATGGATTTAGCGCCGAAGCGGCGTACTCGGGGGAAGAAGCATTGAAAAAAATGCTAAAAAAGGATTATAGCCTGGTTATACTGGATGTCCAGATGCCGGTGATGGACGGTTTTGAGCTGGCTGATATCCTGTCCGGTTCACAAAAGACCAGGGATACACCTGTTATTTTCCTCTCGGCCATCAATACGGATAAGACGTTTATAACCCGGGGCTATGCTAGCGGGGCAATAGATTATATCACCAAACCCTTCGACCCCGATATACTGCTGTTAAAAATTAAAACCTTTATTCGTTTGTCGAACCAGACAAGGGAACTGAACAGCGTCCAGCAGAATCTTTTAGATGAAATTGAGGATAGAAAAGCAGCGGAGGCCAGGAAGGACGATTTTATTGTTATGGTCAGTCATGAATTAAGAACACCGCTTACCAGCCTGAAGGGATACCTGCAGTTGCTTACCCTGCACGATGGCAAGCTTGACCAGGAGGGCGCACGGTTATACCTAGATACCGCGAACAGGCAGGTAAACAGATTACATTCACTAGTTAATGACCTGCTGGACATCTCTAAAATTGAGAACGGTAAATTAAAGTTTAATATCGCTTCTTTCAATTTCCGGAAATTGCTGGTGAACACCATTAATGTGATGAAACAGGTAAATGAAAACAACAATATCATTTTACAGGGGGATGCCGATGTTGAGATTGAGGGCGATGAAATGCGAATTGAACAGGTGCTCATCAATTATATTTCCAATGCAATCAAATACTCGCCCAAAAGCCGGGATGTGGTGGTGGAAGTGCAGGAACAGGAAGATTTTCTGCGGGTAACCGTAACAGATTACGGTATTGGCATTCCATTGGAATTGCATTCCAAATTATTTGATAAATTCTTCCGGGTAGATGCCCCGGGGCATTTCCAGGGCATGGGCATCGGCCTTTATATTTGTGCAGATATTATACAACGGCACGGGGGCCGCTACGGGTTAACCAGCACACCCGGGTCAGGCTCGTCTTTTTATTTTACACTTCCCCTGAAAAAGAAAGCTTAAATACATCATTATTATGAATTCCGGCTTTGTCAGAAACTTACGAACGGGATATGGGATATCCGTATTGTTATTATTGATTAGTGGCGCTGCTTCCTTTATCAGTATCAACAATCTCCTGGAGAGTGCAAAACTGGTTTCCCACACACAATCAGTGCTACAACAATTGGAAACGGAGTCATCTGTGTTAAAAGATGCGGAAACCGGACAACGCGGTTTTTTGTTAACCGGCGATCGCATTTTTTTAAAACCATATGAAGGTGCCGCGGTGCGCGCTACGGAGCTCTTGCAGACCATGGAGACCATGATTGCAGATAATCCCGTACAGCAAAAAAATATAGATTTGCTTCGGAGCCTTGTCAATGCGAAGTTTCTATTGCTGCAGGATCTTATCAACAGAAAAAATACGGGGCTCAGCGCAAGCAATATGGAACTGCGCGAAGGCAATGATAACATGATCAAAATAAGGGATATCATAGCGGTTATGAAAATGGAAGAAAACCGGCTGCTGGTACTCCGAACGACCGATCTCGGTAAAATCGTTTCTTTTGTACCCTTTGTTATTATTTCTGCGTCTCTCCTGGGTTTGCTTATCACCATTTTTTCCTATACCCAGGTAATGTCTGATTTCAACGAAAGGGTAAAACTACAGGCCAACCTGGTTACCAAAGACAGAGAAATCACCAATCGTATTGAAATTATACAGAAGATTGCCGGTGATATATCTGCCGGTGATTATAATATCAGGATCAATGCCGATCAGAAAGATGACCTGGGTGTAATCTCGGCCTCACTTAATAAAATGGCCGCCTCACTTGACAGTTCATTTAGAACTTTGTCTGAAAAAGAATGGTTGCAGACGGGTATAGCCAGTTTACAACAGCAGATGCTGGGTGAAATGAATGTTAAGGGTCTATGCAACAACATTATCCTGGCCATTGCAGAATATACAAACAGCCAGGTGGGCGGAATATATCTTGCAGAAGGAAATATGTTGAACCTGGAAGGGGCGTATGCGCTGCTGAAAACAGCGGCCAATAGTTGCTTTGCCAGAGGAGAGGGTATTATAGGCCAGTGCGCGGAACAGGGCAAACCATTATTTATTAACGAAGTTGCCGGAAAATTGGAAATAAATTTTTCCT
>JBDTVE010000162.1:0-4140 GCA_040007355.1 Bacteroidota bacterium
CAGCGACCCGGATGGCAGCATTTCCAATTATGCCTGGACAAAAACCAGCGGCCCTTCTACTTATAGCATTGTCAGTAGTGCCGCGGCATCAACTGAAGTAAATGATCTGGAGGAAGGGATTTATGTATTCACACTACAGGTAACAGACAATGCCGGGGCAACGGCTTCTTCAACAGTAACCATTACGGTTAGTGCTGCCATGGCGCAGCGACCACTAGCTAACCAACCGCCTGTGGCAAATGCCGGTGGTAACCTGGCCATTACCGTGCCTGCTAACAAGATTATATTAAACGGCAGCGCGTCTAATGACCCGGATGGCAGTATCGTCAGCTACAGCTGGACAAAGACCAGCGGGCCTGCAACTTATACAATGGCTGATGCCGCCGCTGCCAATACGTCTGTGAACAATCTTGTGGAAGGTGTTTATTTGTTTACACTCCAGGTAACAGATAATGCGGGCGCCACCGCCTCGTCTAGTGTCACAGTAACGGTAAACCGCGCACCCAACCAGGCGCCGGCAGCACGTGCAGGATTTGATGTTGAAATTACACTGCCCGTCAATTCATCAGATTTAGACGGAACCAGCTCTTATGACCCGGATGGTACCATTGCCGGTTATAGCTGGAATAAACTGAGCGGCCCAGGTGCCACCACTATAGTAAATTCAAACACACCTACACCAACGGTTATTGGCCTGTCTGAAGGACAATACTTGTTTGAGCTAACGGTTACCGACAACGAAGGGGCTATTTCTACCGATCAGGTAATCGTAAATGTACATCCTCAGCCAAATAAGGCACCGGTGGCCGATGCTGGTAAAGACACTTCCATAGCATTGCCGGTTTCTTCCACGATCTTATCGGGCACCAATTCTGCTGATGCGGATGGTACCATTACAACGTATGGCTGGAAACAAATTTCGGGTCCGTCTGCCGCTGTCATTGTACACCCGGCACAGGGTCTTACAGAAGTGGATAGCTTAATGGAAGGAGATTATGTGTTTGAGTTGCAGGTAACCGACAATGCAGGTGCAACCGCTACTGCAAGAGTAAAACTAACTGTCCTCAATAATTTCAGGTATAGCCAGTTCTTCAAATTGTATCCCAACCCGGCAACCAGCACTATAAACCTGCAATTTATTGATGATAAAACCGGTAAACTGGGCATAGTAGCTTATGATGTGAACGGAAGGCTGGTAATGAGCGAAGAATTCAGTAAGAGCCAGTCGCTTATTACAAAAGAAATCAATGTAAGCCAATTAAAACCGGGCGTGTATTACCTGGAGCTCAGGCATTCAGACGGAACAAAACTTATCAGGCCCTTTGTGAAACAATAAGCCAATATTGTCTAAAACAACTGAGCAGCCCTGCGGGGCTGCTTTTTTTTTATTTTAGTCTCTTAAATTTTGCCTAATTTTATTTCTTCAATATCCCTCCAAAGATCACGCTGGTTCTCCCTTATTCAATCCACTATTTTATTTAATGTTTTTATAACCTATTAAAATGTTGCAGGAATTTGTCCTGCGCTTTTTAATAGGAAAAAATTTTTTTGTAAAAATTATCTCAATTTTCAGCTATGAAGAAAATTTTAGTAAGTATGATTTGCCTGGGAGCGGCCTGGGCAACCGGTGCGCAAAATCTCAACCCATTGCTTGTCACCCGCACCGTTACTTATGCACCGGCACCCAATGGTATTATTAATTTCTGGCAGTACACACCACCTAACTTCAACAGCACCGATTTATTCCCTTTGATTATTTCCGTACACGGTATCGGTCAGGCAGGCGAAAGCATTGCGGAAATCAACAATGTGCTGATTGATGGGCTTCCTGCATTGATAAGTACGGGCAAGAATCTTCTGTTCACCTGGCAGGGCAAGACAGAGGGGTTTGTTATGCTTGCACCACAGGCAAACCGTGCAGAAGCCAATGCAAGCTGGCCCAACACGTTTTATATTGATCAAATGATTAACTACGCCCTTAACCCAGCCAATAATCTGCACGTGGATCCGGCCAGGATTTTTTTGGTTGGTTTCAGCGCTGGCGGTGGCGGCGTGTGGCGTTATGCAAGCTCATCTGTTGCTGCTGCATCCAGACTGGCTGGCATTGCACCGGGTTCGTCTTCAGATGTAGGTACGGATTATTGTAATATTGCTTCTTCCCAGGTGGCTGTATGGGCTTTTCATGGAGGCGATGACGGGCTGATACCCGCTCAGACCGACCATGCCAAGGCCGTTGCCATCAACAGTTGTTCACCCAGGGTACCTGCAGTAGACACTATTGTTGCCAATGAAAGCCATAATATTTATAACAGTGTCATATATGATCTTACCAATGACCATCATTATCCAAATGTTTTTCAGTGGATGCTAAAAGTAAACCGGAACCTCAATCCGGTTACCAATCTGCCGCCTGTACCAGTAATAGCAGGGGGAACTAGCCTTGACCTAACAACTCCGGTTAAAGTAAAAGATTTTCCGGTTCTGGATGCAACCGGTTCAACCGATGCAGATGATATTATAATGGATTATTTGTGGAAGAACACTCAATCCCCCCCCGGTTCAAACATCAGTTTGTCGCGTGACATATGGCCCGTAGCCACGGTTTCTGCTGGAGCAGCTGTTTTAGGCATGCCGATTGGAAATTATAATTTCAGGCTAAGGGTGAGGGATTATCTTACCACCGCAGTATATGGCAGTAATAACCATACGCAATTTGCAAACCTGGCAGTTACTATTCACTATCCTGCAAGCGGTTTCTCCGCTCCGGCAACAGATGCTGGTGGAAGTGTCACTATCAGCAGCACCGAGACCCAGGTACTTCAAAGAATTGGACAGGCGGAGCGCTATCCCTGCACCGACTGCGATGTGGTAGGTTATAACTGGGTACAGCTATCGGGTCCCAGCGCAACGCTGAGCAATTTTCATAATGCGGGTCTGCCCTACCCCGGCGGAGATAATGCAATATCATTTACAGGTTTAAACAGTCCGGGCGTTTATACCTTCCAGTTTTCTGCTACCACCAGGCATGGGGACGTAGGCTCCGATATTTTTACAATAACAAAATTAGCTGCACTGCCGGTAACCTATTCTTATTTCAGCGGCGTAAACGCTGGCAATAAAAATGTATTAAGCTGGGCTACCACGGCCGAGGTAAACAGCGAACGGTTTGATATTCAACGTAGCACGGATGGTATAGCTTTTTCCGTTATTGGATCGGTAAGCTCCCGCGGAGGAGCTGTGCTGACATCATATACATTTGATGATACAAATGCACCCGGAGGATTGGCTTATTACCGTCTTTCACAGGTAGACAAAGACGGGCGCACGGCACTTTCCCCAACGGTTTCTGTAAACAACAGGAAAGCAGGTTTGTATGTTGAAAAATACCCCAATCCGGTTCACGACAATCTAATGATAACGGTTCAGGGTAACATGAGCGGAACATTGCAAGTGCTGATTCTTGATATGCAGGGTAAAACCCTCTGGCAACAACAATGGCAAAAAAATCTTCCGCAACTGAAAAAAATCATCCATGTTGAAGGCTTGCAGAATGGACTATACCAGCTGATTATTACCGGAGGACAAGAAAAACAGGTAAGTAGTTTTGTCAAGTATTGATATTACGAACATAGGTTACCTATTTATACGAAAAATGAAGAGCTTGCTCTTCATTTTTCGTATAAATACGATTCATTGCACTAGAAAAAATACGATATCAATATTAATTGATGTTCATCTTACACTTATCTTGACTTATATCAATAAATTGTTTATAATATAGGAGTTTTTGGTATAGTTGTTGGTGAAATATTCCTCGTAAAATTACGGTTACTGCTAACCTGTTAAAAAGAATCCCAAATATTTATTAATCATTATTGCAATAACAGTTTGCTTGCTTTTTTTGCAGGTTTGTTTTGTTATTGTGACAGCCTTTATCCCTGAGTGTAAAATTTATTTAAACACACTGTTATGAGAGAGATGACAGTGTTAAACCAACGGTCATTTTAAAACTGCTATGCGCTATGAGAACAATTGTACGAGTTTGTATTATTGGTTTAGGCCTATTGTCATTTCATGCAACAATTTTTTCGCAGCAGGTTGCCAAAACAATCCCCAACGCCAGTTCACCCGATGGTTTGA
>JBDTVE010000163.1:0-8102 GCA_040007355.1 Bacteroidota bacterium
AACAAGGAATGGTTAAAGGCCTGCCGGAAATTATAAACCCAGCAGCAGGTGTGAGCGCAGCAGTTGTTTCAGGTGGTCCGCCAGTCTTTTGGCAAACCGGCCATCTTCATAAGGCATATAGCCGGCTTCTTTGTTTATTAATTTATTGCACATTTTTTTTGAAAGAAGCAACTGGTTAATGGTTCCAATCAGGGTGGCGATTACAAGTGGCGGATCTACTTTTTTAAACTGGTTTTTTTTGATGCCGGCATCTATAACATTTTTTATAATAAGCGTATTGGGATATAATATTTCAACAATCGCGTCCTGCAGACCTTCCCGCTGGTTAAGCATCATCTCCTGGTGCAATACCCGGTGAAATTTCCGGTTCGAAAAAAGTTTGTTAATATAACTGTCAACAATATGATCTATTTTTTCGATATCCGAATAAGCGGGGTTTTTTACTATCTCATCCAGCAAACCCCTGATATAGGATGCACGCGCTTCCACCATGCTTTCAAAAAGCTTTTCTTTTGAGCCAAAATAATAATTTACCATGGCCACGTTCACCCCGGCTTCCGCGGCCAGATCACGGATGGAGGTTCCTTCAAAACCTTTTTCGGCAAATAGTTCTACGGCATGATTAATAATATGTGTCCGCTTATCACTCATATACAATGGGAGCGCAAAGTTAAACGTTTGTTTAAATTAAACGGGTGTCTAAATCTAATATTTTGATGGTTTTATCGCCGCACGCTATACAGAAACTGATGGGCAGGTGCTTCCGCTAACAGCCATCCAATGCTTATGCGCGGACAATAGCCTTTAAATGCGGTCATTATTGTTTACCGGTGTGGGTAAGTGTATCCCTGCGCGTTCGAGGGCTGTTAACAGGTGCTGACAGCGTATCGTCTTTTGGCACGGGCAGGGTGCCGCTATTGTCGTAAAATACCAGGTCGCTTAGATCCTGTTTTGCCTCCAGCCCGTTCTTACCATAGTTTACAAAATGATCTTTCTGGCTGTACCGTGCAGGCTTATTGGTATAAAATTTTTTTGCGTTCTGGTCCCACCACAATTCCTGACAACGAAGTGTATCGCCTTTTAGCACATTGATCACTACCACGCAATCTTTCAGGAATATTTTGTTTTCCCACTGGCGGTATTTGCCGTAACGGGCGTCCATCTGGCTTTCTTTTACCATTGAATCGTTGTAAAAATCCACATGCAGTGTATTTGGAAATTCCGTGTAGGAAGAATCCCCCTGGTAGATATACATCAGGGGAGCTGTTAGTTTGCCCTCCACCTTCCCGTTCTGACTTAAATAACTTTCAATATGACGGCCTTCGTCCATCGCCGTCCTTTTATCATGCCGGTTGGGAATGTCTTTGATGTCATTTTCACAGGCAGCCAAAATAAAACAGCCCGCTAAGAGGGCCGTTATAAAACCGGTATGCCTGGCTGTAAAAAACATGGTTCGAAAATTTTAAAAAATGGCAGCAGGACAATTTGCAAAATAAACCCTATCCATGGCTGTTATTGCATTCGCTGATGGCATACAATCCTTTGAATAACAAATCGGGGTCTGCAAATATCCGGTTTTTGAGATGGGGCACAAAATAGGCACAATTACCCCCGGTTAAAAGCACGTTAAAGTTGCCATACCGTTCTGCATAAGCATCTATAAAACCATCAATCTCCCGGGCCATGCCCAGCATAACACCGCTTAGAATATTCGTCCGCGTATCATATCCTATCAGCGGAAAGTTCCAGTCTTCTTTAATAACCGGCAGTAGGGCCGTAAATGTGTGCAGTGATTTAAAGCGCATATCCATACCCGGTGAAATACCGCCACCGGTGAAGGAATGAAATTTATTAATGAAATTATAGGTGATGCAGGTACCCAGAGCAACAACCAGGTTATTCCTGCCGGGAAAAAGCTGCACGGCCGCTGCACAAATGGCCAGCCTATCTGCACCAATAGTCTCGGGTTTACCTACAGGTGTTGTAAACGGTAGATTGGTTAAATGCGACAGTTTATGGAATGTTGTTTTTTCGGCCAGCAGGGTCTCAATATTTTCATTGTGTTTAATAACTGACGACAATATTGATTTTGTGGGTCGCCAGCTATCCAACACAAATTCCAGCGCAGCATTGCTGTCGTTCTCCAACACGGCAACTGCTTTTTGTGTGTTTCCTTCAAACACGGCGTATTTCAGGCGCGTGTTTCCAAAATCAAGGCAAAGCGTAATAGTTGGCAACAGTTGTGTTTTTGGGTAAAAGAAAGGATTGATTGTACTACATAATATTATTCAAACTATCATACCTCCGCTGGGTTTGACAATGCTTCAGCCATTTTTCTTTTCAGCAGCAGCTGAAAGTCAACGGAAAACGAGACAGCTCAAACCGTACTGGTATTAGGCTTAATGGAACGCAAGCACCGGCCTATCTCAATTAGTCTTTTGAGATAATCGAAATTAGGGAATATCAAAATCCATAGAAGAAAGATTCTTGAAATGCCCGTTTAGTTTAATCTTTTCTTTTAGCTGGTCCATTTCAACCATTACCAGTAGTACTTTAGCCAGGTGCCGCTTGAGGTATTCCTGTCTTTGTACCTCCTGCAGCAGGCCCAGCAATTCGTACTCTTCTTCCAGCGACAAACCCGCATGATGGGCAATATCGTAACTATTCAGTTCCTCATCGGGCTTTTTAAACTCCTTCTGTACTTTCAGGTGGCTATGCAGTTCACGCACCGCCTTAAGTACCTTGCTCATAAGGTCATTTTTACCGCCATCTTCCATGTTTTCAGGATATTTTACAATGGCACCGCTATACATTTTATCGGGCACCTGTTTAATGGTCTCCAGCACCCTGAAAATCTTAATGCCCACGGTTTTAATGTCCATCTCGCCATTGTCGTACACACTGGTGATTTCGGCAATAGACACCAGGGTACCCATCTCGTTAAGATGGCTATTAATAACCGCTGGGATGCCAAACATTTTCTTCTCCGCAAAACAATCTGTTATTAACTGCTTGTACCGTGGTTCAAAAATATGCAGGTTCAGCTGTTCTCCCGGGTACACAACAATGCCAAGTGGAAATATGGGAATAAAGTTGATCATTTCAATTAAAAAGCAAATGTAAATATGATTTATAAACTAACAATCGCTGCCTGCCACGAGGCCGCAGCTGAGCACGAAATACTTTTTAGTGGTAGCAGGCAGTTTTTAGAAGCAGGCGGGGCGCTATCATTAACCGGTAAACTGCTGCGGCGAAGGCTTATTTTACTTCCTGCATCTCTATCAAACGACGGTAAATACCGGAATGCAGCAGTAGTTGATCATGTGTGCCGCGTTCAGCTATGCGACCCTTATCCAGCACAATAATTTCATCTGCGTGCCGTACCGTAGAAAGGCGGTGCGCAATGACCAGCGAAGTGCGGTTCTGCATTATTTGGTTGATGGCATCCTGTACCAGTTTTTCGCTTTCTGTATCCAGGGAGGAAGTGGCCTCGTCAAAAATAAGCAGCGGCGGGTTTTTCAGTACGGCACGGGCAATGGTAAGACGTTGTCTCTCGCCGCCACTCAGTTTACCGCCCCTGTCTCCGATATTGGTAGCAAACCCCTGTTCCTTGGTAGTAATAAACTGGTAGGCATTGGCCACTTTGGCTGCCAGTTCAATGGCGGCCTGGTCTGCATCCGGCTTGCCCAAAACAATATTGCCGGCAATGCTGTCATTGAATAGAATAGGCTCCTGGGTAACAATGCCCATCTGCGCACGCAACGACTGCAGCGTGTAGTCTTTTATATTTACGCCATCAATTAATAATTCGCCCGAACTTACATCATGAAAACGGGGAATAAGATCTGCCAGCGTAGATTTTCCCGAACCCGAGGAACCCACCAGGGCCACTGTCTTACCCTTTTCAATTATTAAATTAATAGCATGCAGAATCGCTACATCGTTATAAGAAAATCCTACATTCCTGAACTCGATCCTATCTGAAAAACTAATCAGTTCAACGCCATCCGGCTTATCTGTAATCATCGCCGGTGTTTGAAGGATTTCTTCCATGCGTCGTATGGCAGCAGACCCGCGTTGCGCATTATAAAATGCTGTAGACAAAGCCTTGGCCGGACTGATAATTTGGGTAAAAAAAACGATATAGGTGATAAACATATCGGGTGCCAGGCCTGCTGCATTCCCCAATACCAGCCGTCCGCCAAACCACAATACTGCACTTAACACCAGTACACCCAGCATTTCAGACAGGGGAGATGCCAGGTCTCTGCGGAAATTCATTTTATTGCGGATATGATTATAACTGTCATTGGTGGCAAAAAAACGTTCTCTTACGAAGTTTTCTGCATTAAATGCTTTTATCACACGCAGGCCGGTAAGGGTTTCATCAAGAATAGACATTAGAACGCCCATATGTTCCTGGGCCGTACTGGACTGTGCCTTCAAACTCCTGCTTACCCGCCCTATGATGAAGCCTGTGAGCGGCAGTAACACCAGTAAGAAAAGCGATAATGCAGGGCTGATGATTACCAGCATCGTAAGTATGATAAGAATGGTGAGCGGCTCTCTGATCAGCCCTTCCAGCGTGCCTACCACGCTCCATTCCACTTCGTTGGCATCATTGCTCATACGGCTGATAACATCACCTTTTTTCTGTTCTGTAAAATACCCAATGGGCAGGGTCAGTATCTTGGCAAACATATCGGCCCGCAGCCGGGTCATTACGTGGTTGCGGATAGGCGAAATCAGCCGCATGGTAAGGTAATAAAAAAGGTTTCTGAAAAAAGTAGAGATAATGATGATGAAACAAATGGTTGCTAGCGCATACAGCTGTCCGCTATTTCTAATGATACCGCTGATAAAATATTTCAGGTACAGCAACAGGTCATTAACAGAAAAATGCAGGGGTGGTGCTATGGTCTGAAGCTTTTCCCGGCGGAAAAGCAGGTCGAGAAATGGGGCCAGCATGGCAAAAGAGACCAGTGAAAAAAGAATAGATAGCAAATTGAACAGAAAATAAAGGGCAATATTTGCTTTCTGATCCCGCAGATAAAATAATATAGTAGCGAAACGTTTCATTGTATATTGAATAATCCTGCAAAATAACCAATTTGCTATCAATATGATACAAATATCCGGCAGGAAGCATCTTAAAAACAAGGCGGTTGCAGCTATGTTTGGCTTAAAATTATGCAGTCGTTAATTTTAACAATTATCTTGCCCGTTAAGAATCATTCACTCAATTGCAGTATATGAAAATCGCCGGATTTACCATTATAAAAAATGCTGTTAAAAACGACTACCCCATAGTAGAAGCCATCACGTCCATTCTGCCGGTGGTAGATGAAATGCTGGTAAGTATCGGTGACGGGGAAGATGCTACCGAAGCACTTATCCGTTCAATTGATTCAGATAAGATTAGAATTGTACACAGCGTATGGAATAAAGACCTGCATAAAGGCGGTGAGGTACTGGCTGTGGAAACCAATAAAGCCATGGAATGTACCGCCACCGATGCAGACTGGTTGTTTTATATACAGGCAGATGAAGTAGTACACGAACAATACCATTCTGCCATACGCAATGCGGCGCTGCAATACAAAGATGATAGCCGGGTAGAAGGTTTATTGTTTAAATACGTTCATTTTTACGGCACGTATAATTATGTTGGCGACAGCCGTCAGTGGTATCACCGTGAGGTTCGGATTGTGCGCAACCACACAAGCATAAGTTCTTACAGGGATGCACAGGGCTTCCGGCGCAATGGTCAGAAACTAAAGGTAAAACTGATCAATGCCAGCATCTATCATTATGGGTGGGTAAAGAGCCCCAGGCAGATGTTTGAAAAGCAAAAAAATGTAAGTACGCTTTGGCATGAAAGCCAGGAAGCCTGGCAAAAAATTGTAAAAGAAGATGTCTTCGATTTTAACAATCATTATGACTCGCTGGAAAAATTCAGCGGAACACATCCGGCGGTAATGCAGCACAGGATTAGACGGCAAAACTGGAACATTGAACTGGATACCCGCTCAAAGAAATTTTCAGCAAAAGATAGAATATTGCACTGGATTGAAAAAAAAACCGGGAAACGGTTGTTTGATTTCCGCAACTATAAGGTAATCTGAACGGCCTGCCAAAATGAGATACCGAAAGAGAAATGGCTGCATTAATTTTAATACCTTCGCCCACACATCTTTCTTCATTATGGTGAACAGTTCGATAGCCCGATACCAAAACCTTTTCAGGCACATTAAAAACTGGCCTGCGTATTTTACACGCAAACTTAAAAAAGATTTTCAGCCGATCACTTTTACAACCCGCGGAAATGCACTCAGTTTCCTGGTGCCTTCAAAAGCACTCTATCTTGTTTTCAAGGAAATTTTTGTAACAGATTTTTACGGCATAGATGCGCTCACGCAATCACTGCCGTACGAACCGGTAATTGTAGATATCGGTGCCAACGCTGGTTATTTTAATGTGATACTATTTTCAAAAATAAAAACCGCTACGGTTTACGCGTACGAACCCATCCTCTCCAACTACCAGCTTTTCACTAAGATCATCGCCATGAATCCTGATTTGCAGAATAAGATTCACCTGTTTAATAAAGCCGTAGTAGGAACCCCACAGGGGGATGTGGAACTTTTTATGGAAACGGCTTCAGACAATTCCGTAATAGCCTCGGTGTATGCAGATTTTGATACCCAAAACCGGCATTCCATCAAAGTACCGGCAATTTCCCTGGAACAGCTAATTACAGAAAACAGCCTGCTGCGGGTAGACCTGCTGAAAGTAGATTGCGAAGGAAGCGAGTACCCCATCATTTATGAAACGCCCGCTCATGTGTGGGATAAGATTCAGCAGCTCACCATTGAAGTTCATAACCTGGACCAGGAAACCAGAAACGTTGATTTTCTCAACCGGTTTTTACAAGAGAAAGGTTACACTACCGTACAGGAGCCGGCACATACCAATTGCTTCACACTGATGGCTGTCAAACAACATTAATCTACCTGCCAATTTGCCGGATGAATCGTGTACTAATAGATTGTGAACGTACTAAATACCCCAATACCGGGCTATACCATTTTTGCCTCAGCCTCGGCAACGCTTTAATACAGGAGGAAGATATACACCGCGAGGAGCTGTATTTCTATGTTCACCCTTCAAAGTCTCTCCTATTCGGAAAAAGTCAGCAATATGTGCTGCAACACCCAATGCATAAGTTTTTCCAGCCCGGCACGGGTAAATTCAGCGTATGGCACAGCACCTATCAGAATTCATATTACCGTCCTTATAACAGTAGCACAAGGATAGTGCTTACCATTCATGATCTCAATTTTCTGATTGAAAGAAACGCCGAACCCTCTAAAATAAAAAAATACCTCCGCATTGTTCAGCGTAATATAGACAGGGCAGATCATGTAGTGTGTATATCAGAATACACCAGGCAAACCGCCCTCAGTCACCTCTCCCTGCAAGGAAAAACGTCCGGTGTTATCTACAATGGCTGCAACATCAATGAATTTCCGGGTTACAGCAATCCCGCTTACAGGCCTGGCAAACCATTTATATTTAGCCTGGGTACCGTACAAAAGAAGAAAAATTTTCATGTGCTGCCCTGCCTTTTAAAAGGTAATGATTACCTGCTGGTAATTGCAGGTGTCATCAACAAACAATACGAAGCAAAAATTACTGAACAGGCCAGGCTGCATGGTGTTGAAGACCGGGTGATTCTTACCGGGCCGGTGAGTGAGGAAGACAAATACTGGTGTTACAAAAACTGTCTCGCTTTTGCCTTTCCTTCACTGGCAGAAGGCTTTGGATTGCCTGTAGTAGAAGCGATGTACTATGGAAAGCCCGTCTTTTTATCCGGGCTCACCTCGCTTCCGGAGATTGGAGGCGATGTTGCTTATTACTTCAACGATTTTGATCCCATGACCATGCAGCAGGTATTCAAAAAAGGTATGCAGCACTATCTTGAAAACAGTTCAGCTGAAAAAATAAAAGCAAGGGCGCTGCAGTTCAGCTGGCCGGTTGCGGCAAAGAACTACCTGAACATTTACAGAAGCCTGTACAACAAGTAAATGTTCCTTCCTTAT
>JBDTVE010000164.1:0-5019 GCA_040007355.1 Bacteroidota bacterium
CGCCAGTTGTTGCCATTGGTCAATTGTTTGCAACCCAAATCGTACCTGTAATATTTTACCATTTCATCATAAAAGCCACGTTGTTTTTTTGCATAAAATTCTACCTGGTCCTTCATTCTTTTTGCCTTGCCATTTGTTTGTGCCAATGTCATTTCATATGTAGAGTATAAGCCCAAAAATTCGTGTGTCACATCATCATCTTTTAAAACAGCATCACTGCCCCAGGTGTTAATGGCGGTTGGCAACGAGCCATATTTATCTTTTAACCATTGTACAAATTGTGTACTTACCATTTTAGATAAAGCTGGTTTTATGCCCTGCATGGTCCAGAAAAATACACCATCTTCATTTTCTATCTGCACAATGGCTACAGCAGGCTCATCTTTTAAAGCCACGCCGGTAATGGCATTTGGGGTAGTGTATAAATATTTTACCCAATTTTTATAAGCTGCTTTTAGGTTTTCGTTAAAGAATAATACAGCCCACAAATCGTCTTTTTCACCATAGCCATCGATACCCCATTCAGCAGGTACATGGCCACCCATGTGTCCGTTGTGTGGCCAAAAGGGGGAAATGATGGTGTAGATGCCCTGTCGCTTCATAGCAGCTACGCAACGCCAGATGTTTTTCACTTCGTTTGTATCTGGATTCATTAAGTTGGTATGCTCTCCATGCGGATTAATGGCTCCATGGTAGCGTATCATATTCACACCAATCTTTGCTAAAAATTGAGCAAAACTGTCTAATTTTTCATCACTCATTTCGCTTGCTAAATTGCCACCATTGCTTGCCCAAAAACGAATGGGCTTTCCATTACCATGTACAAATGAATTGCCATCATCGCTTAATCGTATAAAGCCATGCTGCCCTGCATACCCTTCGTTTAAGTAGCGAAGGTTCAATAAACAACTGTCTGAAGCAGGGTGGGTAGGGTAGGTAAATGTCCACCAGGATTGATCAGGGTTTTGGGCATTGCTGTTCAGTACTATACACAGCATTAAACTGATAAGGCAATTTAATTTCATAATAAAAACATGACGATATGATGATGATAAGGTCATTTTATTTTGTGATAAAACTATGCTGCACTATGCTTATAGACGGCAATAGCTTACTTGCCTATTAAAGTTTATTAGTTCAAATACTTTGCCCACTCAATTTTTACAGGTCCTATCAATCCTGCTTCAATTAGTTTGGCATCTTTAAAATTAGTTGACCAGGCGTTGGGCAGTTTGGTGATATTGCTTCGCATTTGTCGCATGTTTTCCGGTAATTTTGCATCCCCGATTAAACGGTTATTAATAGAATTAACGACTTCTATTACGAGGTAGTTTCTACCAGGCTTTACAGCATCCGTGATATCAAAATTGTGAGTATCATACCAATGTAACCCTAACTTTTTACCATTGAGATAAACTTCCGCAATTTCTTTTACTTTATTTAATGATAGCAGTATCGCATACCCGTTTTTAAGTTGTAAATCACTCAGGTCAAAATGGTTGTAATATGTTGCCAGGCCGGAAAAATATTTGATACCATCGTTTTCGGATAAATGCCAGGACTGCAATTTAGGAAAGCTATCAGTTACTGGGCTTTGTGTTCTTTTTTCAAAACGAACTTCCCAGGGGGTATCCAAGTTAATGGTTGTGTTGTAGTTTATAACAGCTGCTCCCTTTTTTGTATAAATTATTTCATCTTCATCTGCTATTGTTGAAAAAGGCAGCGCTTTGGTGAGTGGTTTCCCTTCCGCGTTACTAAATACAATAAAGCAGGAACCTTCAGCCGGTAAAGAGAAAGGTATGGTGGTGCCATTTTTATCTGAAGAAAAACTTTTGACAGGATATACTTCGCCTGTTTCTGCATTCCAGTATTCGGGTACCTTATCCTGAACCCTGAATGTACAGGTGCCGGTAATGGTTTGTTTTAAAGTGTTGCGGATAAAATATATTTCTTTTTGGGCCGTAGTACGATGAATAAAGTCAACTGAAGTATTGCTGGCATTTTTAAGTTGTGCCTGTACATCCGCTCCAATATTTCTGTCTTGTAAAACTGACCGGATCGTTTTACCCCAAACCACTTTGCCTAAACCATAGCGATGTTCCTGAATATGAATGCTATCGCAATCCCCCCAAAGCTTATCAGCTATTTTTTTCACCAGCATATCGTTTTCGGCGGCATCTTTCAAACTGTAGGAAGCTGTTGGTTTGGGGCCTATAATTGTTGCACCAGCGGATACTAATTTTTCCAATTTTTTTAGTACAGCCGGGTTAATCTTTTGCTGATCAGGCAAAACCAATACTTCATAATACTGCCCGTGGGGTAAATAAATACGGTGATTTTTTACCGTCATCTTATCCAGAATGATATCAGAATTTACTACATCATAATCATAACCATTCCCTAAAGAAACAGGTACATGTTTGGGTGCTACAAAATTTGGTGCCTGATCACCATAATAGAAAGCTACATCTCCCCTAAAATTTCCTTCTTGCAGTAAATAGCTGCAGCGGCCAAGGTATTCGTGAAAGCCCTGTGACTTTGACCACCAGCCATTGGTTGTATTGATGATGGTGCCAAAATTATAGATCCATCCGGGAGTGCCTCCCTCTGGTGGACTGTGTGGAAAAGTGTGGTACACAAAACGGTTCAAGCCTTCACACATAGCCCGGTCGGCCAAAGGTTTTAATTCGCCTGGCCCCTCCTGCCACAACCACACACTCGTAAACGCTTCTGCCTCCACAAATTTCTGATTGTAAATATGTGCAGCACTGGCAATGCCTTTTATTACCTGGAGATCTGATATATTGGCACTTTTCCAAAATTCGCCCCTTGGAACAGTCAGCGAACCCAGCGCTTTTAAATCTTCAAATGGTACATTGTGAACGGGTGGCCCGGGGCCACCAGCTTCCGCATAAAAACCAAGCCCGGCCTTCTCACACATCATTCTGGCTTTTGCATAGTGGTTCTCAATAATAAGGTCTGACAATAATTTGGTGAAATCAAAATGGAAACGATCAGTTGTGTTTTTATCCGTATAGGGTACTTTATTTAAAAAAGGCAGGAAAGGCAATAAACTATAGCCATATTTTTTTGCAAATACTTCTGCCAGCAACGGTGTCCATACACCGGAGTTTACTTCGTAACTATCTTCGTACAAATATTTTAATGAACGATTTGTTAAACGACCGATTCCGGATTTAATACGATCGATCACGTAGTTCATATTTGCTTCCTGCGCTGCAGCACTAAAGTGATCCAGTACAAATCCTTTTGATGCAGGACTTGCTGTAGCCAGTTGCTGACCAGTAGGGATACAAACGTACCGTGCAATATGCCATTTACCTTCGGGTACCTGCCACGTTAATATACCATTTTTATCAACGGAACTATTCAATATAACAACCTTATTAATATTTTCTATCGCTCCTTTTTCGTTCGTTGTATAGGCTAAAGTGGCAATGTCTTTATAATATACTGGTAGCCCGGTAGTAGCATTTTTTGGAACCAGTTTATAGCTTGCGTTCTTGTTGTTTGAAGGTACAACTGGAAATGAAATGGCGGTATTAAAGACAGAAGGACCTGCAACAACGGTATCCGTTTTAAAAAGTCCCATCGCTGCATGTTCTGGCTTTATCCAAGCCCCGCCAGCATTCCAGCTACTGGAAGTTATTAGGCCCAGTTCCATATTTAGCCGTTCTGCTTCTTTTACTGCAAACGAAATTCCCTGAACAGACTCATCGCTTAAAAATGCAGGACCGGTAGGTAATATGTTGTTATTATCTACCATTGCCCCAACATCCCAAATATCAAAGCCACTCATTCCTTTTTGACTGGCCTGTTCCATTTCGTAAGTAATTTGAGAAAAATTAAAATTGCCGTTTACCCACGGCCATAATGCTTTTGGCTTTGCACAAAGCGGTGGGTTTTTGAATGACGCCGGGGTCAATTTATCTGTTTTGGCTAACTTTTGTTGTTGTGCTGTTACAGCAAGGCCGGTTACTGTAAGAATAAAAAAAATACAGTGTTTTAAATAATGCTTCATGTGATTTATGTATTGGCCCGTCAGAGATTGAGGTTGTTATAAGTATTTATCGCTACTAATTTACTTCAAATAACCTACATCCGGTTAAAAAAAAAGTTCGTCTAATCTTCAATATGTTGATAGCATATAACTGCTGGTTCAAAAAAGAACGTAGTGTCACCACTTATTTTATTTTGAATGAAATGTGATAGTTGCAGGTATTAAACCTGTTGGCATAAGCCATGGGATGAAACAAAAAGTAAAAAGAGTAGCAAAAGTAAGCGGACTGGCTTACAGTAAATGAGCATAGAATCATTTTATTGTATAGATCATAGTACAGTAAATTTCTTCTCCAAACCCAGCATCTTATTTGTTGTTACCATGCTGCGTTAATGCTAAAACTATTGAATACTACATGTTTAGTGCAATTGCGTTCGTCGTTTCCGCAACCATGCAGTTTTCTTATCGTTACACAGAAATATTTTCAGGTGCCTCTCTTGATTAAAGGGTATCGGAAGGATCCTGGTTTTCGTAAGCCACATTAAGCTCCGCTCCTGGTTGCATGGCAGGATAAGGCAAAGTTCCTTAAAAACTCTTTTCATCTCCAGGAATGGGTTACCAAATAATTTTTAATTACTCAATACCTTTCCACCCAGGGTCATATTGCCTGGCCCTGTGCCGTCTGTTGAAATATAAATCAGTTTACTTTCGTGAGGATTAAGAGAAATAGTGATATTTGTTTGCTTTCCAATTAAACTACTTCCTGTTTCATCCCAATTATAGCAGGTGCCGTTACCTATTTCAATAATAGAATAAAGTGGATAAGTTCCAGTAACAACTTTGTCCTGGCGGTTGGTAAAAAGTACTGCGAAAGCCTTTTTTGTATCGTACTTTTTTAACATTACTTCCAGTTGTTCTTCCTTTTCTATAAATGGAAAGATGGCTGTATTTTTTTCATTACCAGGCTCAAGAAATCTAAACAGATTCGTTCGATCTTT
>JBDTVE010000165.1:0-14811 GCA_040007355.1 Bacteroidota bacterium
CATGGCTAACCTGGCCATATTTGCCGGCGTAAGAAAAGACATCAGTCAGATGCCTTCCGATGAGAAGGATATACTTACCAATCTTTTGCTTTTGCTGGATAAATACGACCTGTATGGAAAGATGGCGATCCCAAAAAAGAATGACCCCCGGATGGAAGTACCCGAGATCTACCGGATAACCGCCCGTAAAAAAGGCGTGTTTATAAATGCCACTCCCGGCGAAAATTTTGGGCTAACCATTGTGGAAGCAGCAGCCTGCGGATTGCCGGTGATTGCTTCGCCCACCGGTGGACCGAAAGAAATCCTGGAGCAGTGTGATAACGGGTTGCTGGTAGACGTGGAAAACCCGCAAGCCATTGCCGACGCCATCAAAAAAATTATTTCCGACCAGGGCCTATGGAACCGATATTCCGGCAATGGCATCGTGGCAACCAACCAGCTGTATTCATGGACTTCATTTGCCGATAAATATGTAGAGGTGATTATCGATCTTTTCAACCATAAAAATAATAAGTCGTCCGGCTTTGCCACCAAAACCGCTTATGGCAGGAAACTGGCAAAAGCCAAGCTGTTTATTATTTCGGATCTGGATGGTACCCTGGTGGAAGGCAATAAATCAGACGGGTTAAAAGAATTGAAACAATGGATTACCAACAATAAGGACAAGGTGGTTTTTGGGGTGGCCAGTGGAAGGAACAAGGCCATTGCCCAGCAGGCTTTTGCTAACTATGACCTTTCAAAACCCGATGTGGTGATTTGTTCGGCGGGGTCTGAAATTTATTATACGGAAAAATTTATTCCGGATAACGGATGGGAGAGTCATATTGATTATCATTGGAAAAGAGACGAGCTGCAAAAGGAACTGGATGGGTTTCCAGGTATCCACCTGCAGGAGCCGGCAGCCCAATGGCCTTTTAAGCTGAGTTATTATGTAGATGAAAATTTTGATGAAGACACAATGGCCAATCTTTATAAATTCCTGGATGACCATAAACTTCGGGCGCGTATCTTATTAACTGAAAATAAATTCTTGGATCTGCTGCCTTTTCGCGCCAGCAAGGGGCATGCCGTGCGTTACCTCAGCTATAAATGGAAGATACCATTGGAAAATTTTATCACCGCCGGCAACGGCGGCAATGATAAGGACATGCTAACAGGAAAAACAAAAGGAATTGTGGTGGCCAACTATAGCCCGGAATTGGAAGAATTAAGGAACCATAAACTCATCTATTTCGCCAAAAATGCGCTGGCAAAAGGCGTCCTGGAAGGAATTAATTTTTATAAAGGAGAAACTACCTAATAAATCAATCCGGCTAGCTGGGATAAACACAAATGGCCCCTTGGGTGTCAGTCGGTCTGCCCCGCCTGATATGGCCCCACTTACCATCAATCTCAAAAGCGCCTGCAGATCAATGGGCCTTAATAATGTGCCTACAGGGGTAGTAGAGACCCTGCATTTTACTTTTATGAACGCTTGAATGTTTGGATTTAAAAGCCTATTTTACAAATCCAGTATATCCTATCACCCTAATTCAACGCTGCCATGAGGTTCCTTCAGCAACAGTTATTCCAGTTCCAGGAAAAGATCAGATCTGTGAACTCAATTCCCTGGATAGGTGTAGAAAGACAACCATCGCCTGCCGCCTATAAAGAGGAAATGGCCGTTACAATTGAAAAAAAGATAGCCGGGTTCCGGAAATGGCTGGCGCACCTGCATCAATCCATTAAACTTATTGGCGTATCGGGCAGCATGGAGGATTACGAAAAACGGAAACTGGGCATCTTCAATCAACTCAATTTTTTTCAACTGATCACCGGCATCTGCATCCCGGTGGCCGGGCTTTTTCACAATAAAAAATTCCCTGAATGGGCCTGGCTGACTGCCAGCCTTCCTGCGATTATCAGTATAATTGTGTTGTGGCTGAACGCGCACCGCAAATATGAAGGGAGCATGATCTTTTATTTTATCTGCTATCCTGTGATAACCAGCATGGTTTATATGAGTGGTATCAATGTGGGCGGGGAACTGTTTTTTATATTGTATGGTATCCTGTCGGTTTTCTTTCTGCAGCAGATCAGCCACATGCTTTTTTCTGTATCGCTAAGTATGATCAGTTATTTTATGCTGGCCGTGATCTGGTCTGAACATCGCGTACAGCTTGAATCTTCCAATATGTTTCTATACCTGCTAAACCAATTTGCGGGCATTGCGTTTATTTTTTATGGGTTGTTCCTTATAAAAAAGGAAAACATCGACTACCAGACCAGTGTATTGTTAAAAAACCGGGAGATTGCGGATAACGCTGTTTTACTGCAGAAGCAGACCACGGAGCTAACGGACCTGAATACACTTAAAAATAAATTGTTTTCAGTAATTGCGCACGACCTGAAAGTGCCCATGTATGCCTTACGTAATCTTTTTACCGGTATTGCACAGGACGATATTCCGGCAAAAAAGATAAAAGCGATGCTCCCGGATATGGTAAATAACCTTAACTATACAACCGGGCTGCTGGAAAATTTATTGCAATGGGCAAAGGGCCAGATGCAGTCCGGCGCAGTAAAGCTACAGGTGCTTGACCTGACGAAAATAGTGGGGGAGGTGACCCGGTTATTGCAATTGCAGGCAGCGGCCAAACAACTGACTATTGAAAACCAGTTGGAACGACCCGTGCTGGTGCTGGCCGATAAGGATATGATTGAACTGGTGTTGAGGAACCTGTTATCAAACGCGGTAAAATTTACGCCGGAAAAAGGCAGTGTCTCTATTGGTATACACGAGTTGCCTTCGGGCATAGAAGTATTTGTAAAAGATACCGGTCGGGGTATTGGCCCCGAGGCAATGGAAAAAATAATGCAGAACGATTATTATACTACCAATGGCACGGCGCAGGAGCCCGGAACGGGTCTGGGGCTGATGCTTTGCAAAGAATTCCTGGTAAAAAGCGGCAGCGGGCTGTATATAAAAAGCGAGCCCGGCAAGGGCAGCGTATTTTCTTTTTCATTGCCTTTGCCCGTATAAGTGGGTGGATGAAAATGGATCCCCAATTGAACGATCATTTTTACCTTGTTTCTGTGCTAAGAACCCCTGAGTATTTAAAATGATTCAAGATGCGTTGCCCGGCTAATCTGCTCAATCAATAACCCTGGCAGTATCTTTTTTTCATATTGCTCAGGCATGTTTTTTTTGCTGCCAGTTAACCTTTCGCCCAAGTATAATTTTAAACACAAATTTGTCTGTATTGGAGGTAACACCAATGCCTGCGCCCATATTAAATTCCCATTTGGGATTGTTTAGCAGATCATAGGTTACAAAAATGGCGCCGCTTTGATCGGGAAATTTTTCCAGGTGGTTTACATACCCGATGTCTCCATAGTATTCAAGACCCAGACCAGTATTTTTAAAGAAGTTGTAGTAGAATTTAATATTGGGTTCAAAAGTGGGCGTAGACTTATCGTAATTACTTTTGATTGAGATGCCCAGGGTTGGATTAAAAGATACATACCATTTCTGCCATTGTTTGTCTACTATCGGTCTCAGCTCAATATTCCAGGTACTGGAAGAATATGCGGCCCTTTGATAACCAATTTCGGTAGATAAACTGAGGCCTACCGGTAGATGCCATTTAATAGGCGCCATAATTCTTGGTCGGAGATGACTGCCAACTACCTGGTAGCCATGACCTGGAACATAAGCTGTAAATAAATAAACGCCAATCTCAAAATTATTAGTAATACCGGTAGTAATCTCTAATGTTTCGTGCAAAGCATGGTTACTGGGCAATACACCTTTGCTTTCATCCTTTTGACCATTAAATGTGTAATTGCTGTGTAATTCAAACATAGTGGATTTTGGCAATTGGGTTTGTGAACCATATACCTGTATTTCATAATTGTCTTGTGCATGAACGCAAGAGAAGATAGACAGTAGTAGAAATGTAAATATTTTATTCATGCAATTAGTATTTAGTAATAAGTTTCTCCGAAAGATTATTTTATAAACGAAACCGTTAGGTTCTTCCCTGACTTCATTTTTTCATTTGCTTTCATTTGCTGACGCATGCTATCATCCTTAGCCCAAGCTAAAATTTCGTTTGCAGTCGTTATCCTGTTTTTGAAAGCTGGTGTCTTTACTGCTTCAAGAGCTACCGGGCTTTGAAGGATGATGAGAATTTACGACGTATTTGTTTTTTCATTTTGAGTCAGTTAAATTACGAAAAATATTAACTAACCAACTGGTCTGAATTTGGAGGAGTGTTATAGCATGCTACAAATCTATGTGAAAGAAGGGCAATATACTACAGAACAATTAAGCTCGTTGTCTCAAAAATTAGACGCCTATATAACGGATTTTAAATTGCAAAAGACAAGCTTTACTATTACTCCAATTAAATAACAAATGAAAAGATATTCATGTAATATTTTGTATCAATATAGCGAAACTGAAGTTAGTACTCTCGTAAAATTGGCACTTGATAAATTAGGCTTAATCCAAAATAAATGGATGTTTATTTTGATGGGATGAAGAGCCCCTTCGATGATATCCCATATGATTTTGATTATCTGCATACGTTATTGAAAAGGAGTTCTGGAGCAATTACAATCAAAAGCCAGTTATATGATGAGGAGAAAAGGAAAATAAACAATTGGTTTAGGTTTAAATTAAACATCGACTCACCGTTTGGTTTAGATACATGTTCTTGAATGGAGTAGCACTGATTTTAATTTTCTATTATCTGACAAACAGTTCAATTCGTTTTTAAGTTCTCCCAATTTAATCTACTGTTACGTTTTTGATCAGTACGATTGTATGAATCAATCAAATGATAAGATTGATAGTTTTATAGTTAATTATCCCAATCAAGCTTATAAGACTGTAAAAAATTTTATGGATGATGATGTTGTTGATGTATCGCAACATTGGGGTCGATACGTTAGTACACGAGGTATAACATTTATGGCAGCACCCCTAATGTGGTTTGGTGATGAGTATTTTAAAATTATACCTAAAAAAGCGTTGCTAAAATTTACAGGTGCTTCTCTTGTCAACCACCCTATGTTTGATTTAGTACACATCAAGCTTTTTCATTTATATGATGATCCATCAAAAAAAGAGAACAGAGAAAAGCAAAAGTCTTTTTGGAAAACTTTTGAGCTACAAAAAAAAGCAGAGCAATACGAAAAAGACAGACCTTTTGATTTTATAGCATGGCGCAATGAAAAAGCAGCATTAAAGAAAAGAAAATAAAGTAGTAAAAAATTGTTTTTCCGCCGTTGTTGATATGCAGGACTGTCAATGAGTATAGAGTACCTGCGCCAACAAAAGTTAAATAAAAAACGCAGCAATACGCTGCGGTTTTTTTATTTATAGGCGATTCTTGTTTTGGCGTGCTGTATGAGCCCATCGAAGGAATACATGATATGCGTTTTATCTTCTTAGAGGAGCTTCTGGATGGTTATAACTTTATCAAGAATTGTTTTTTTTCCGTGGTCGGTGTCTTCACCGAACACTTCTTATGCCGTTTCATATAATAAAAATAAAAGAACTAAAAGCCAGCAATGCGTAAAAAGGTGTTGCTGGCTTTTTTATTATTCATAAATATCTTTTCTATGCCCGAGGTCAATTACATCAACCTGGAGTATAAGGTCAAAAATATCATAGATAATACGGCAATCAGCCATCCGGATACGAAACCCATCACGACCTTTTAATTTTTTATAACCAGCAGGGCCAGGATTCTTAGCCAGTTTGAGAATAGCAGTTTTTATTTTAGAGTAGTAAGGTGTAAGGTTCATTTATTTTTTCCAAAGCCTTTTGTACATTTTTTTCAATTCTAAGTTTATACATGCTTTTTCCTTTTGGCTTCAATTTGTTTAAAAGCGGTATCGGCATCTGTAAAAACCTGCTTTCTTTTTTTAGCAGCATCATAGCGTTTAATATCTTCCAACTCTTCCAGTTCTTCCATCATGCTGTCGAACTGCTTTTCAGGTAATACTACCAGTTTTTTCCCGGCAGTATCCTTTATGTATGGTGGGTGTATAGTAATCATGGTTTAAAATTATTGTTTTGTATTTATTACAGCATACTGATTTTAGCAGCCTTGATAAAGTGGTCAACCGTTGTAAGGAGTGCTGCTTTTTCCCGTTCGGGCAGTACTGAAATATCTTGGAACCGTTGCAGCATTTTAGGGTCTTTAAATAAATTGGCTTCGTTATTCTCACCTAAAAGATAACTCACTGAAGTATCCAGAATCTTAGCCAGTTTTTTAGCGGCATCAATAGAAGGCACCATCTCATCCCGTTCATATTTACCGATGGTAGTATGAGAAGTAACAAAAGCTTCTGCCAGTTCTTTTTGAGACAGGTTTTTAGCCTTCCTGCACGTTGTCAATCTTTTACCGAAAGTATCCATAAATACACCTTTTAATGTATTAATAAGCCCATTTTAAGGCTTGTAGGGCAAATGTAAGAATATAAAAGTGGTTATTAGAATATCAAAATGTCGTCCGAGTAAATGTCATTATGTTTCTTTGCCCCTAATAATGTGTATTTAAAATAGTTAAAAATATTTTTGCGATAGAAATAACAGAAATAAAATCAAGGCTCACCCTTGCCAGGGTGCTACCGTATTACGCACTAAAGCCTGACAAAACCTGCGCTTAAACTGCCCTTTCCACGATGATAAAACGCCCAGCCTGCAGGTGTACTACAAAACACATACGGCGTATTGCTTCAGCAGCAATTGTAAAATGCATGGGCGTAGTTTAGACGTTATAGACTTTGTGCTGCAAAAAGAGAATACTGATAAACACAACGCATTATTGAAGTGTGCTGAAATCATCAACTATTACGAAGGGAAAGTAAATCATCAGCAAAAGCCGATGCAGATAAATCAGGCAGCAGCACTAACCATAAGCAGAGAACAGTTCCTGCAAAACATGTTTACTTATTTTAAGAACTCGGTACACGCCAGCAAACCAGCCCAGGAATATATAAAGCAACGGAGTTTAGACCCTGTAAAACTGGAAATAGGCTATAACTCATCGCAGTTCCACCACGGGCAGCGCGCTGATGAAACATTGATAAATAATTGCGTTGCAGTTGGATTGTTAGGGCCCTGGGGCATAAATAACCGCAAGCCGGAAGAGCAGGCGTATAAAGCGTTTGGTAAAGAGTGTATTGTTTTTGCATTGAGAAACCAGCGCAACCAGGTTACAGGGTTGTACTTCCGTTCAACTATCACTAACAATAATCAAAAACATTACTATTTAAAAGAAAGCACGGGTCTATTGAATTTGATGCAGGTTTGATTCTCTTTAAAACTTGTTAGTACTTGCTTTCAGTAGCCCCGACAGGAATCGAACCTGTATCTAAAGTTTAGGAAACTTCTATTCTATCCATTGAACTACGGGGCCGGCGAGCCGGTCTTTTAAGGCTGCAAAAGTAATGGTTTCCGGCATTCCCACACCCGGTTGTGGAAACCTATTTTCATACGGTTTGATTACTTATGTTTAAATCAGTATGCCGTCGTGAACGTCCCGTTGACACGATATAGCGATTAAGAAATGAAATTCGTTACCATTGACATTGTTTGCTTGCAGCACTGATAACCAGTTACTTTACCAGTAATTGCGCCGGAAAGACTGGCCTTTCCCGCCGGCCCGGTTTGGGACACCCATATCGTTTGCAGATCGCCCTTAAGAAAAGCAATTATCACCGTAGTGAATGCCACCCAGCATTTACAAACGTGGCCGCCAAAGCCGTATTGCAACACGCAACTTAAGCTGCCATAATATTGGGCGTCGCGCCGGATCCGGACTAGATGCAGGTAACCAATAATATCACTATTGTAATATTGCCCAACCACGCTATTTTGAAATCATACAGACAGGCTCCGCCCTGCCCAAAAAATGGAAAAGCCGGATGATAACCGGCACAAGCCCTGAAAAAGAAAACATTCACAATAAAACAACCCCGCGGCAGCAAATAAAAAAAAGGATCGTTCATATATGAGAATTTATTTATCTTAGTACGGATTTTTGCCAAAACACGCTTTGAAAAAAATTGCTTCCATATTATTATTGGGCATCCTGCTGTTTAACTGGTGCGGTTACCGTTGGGTAATAAACCTGGTACAACAAGAGGCGGATACAAAGCTGGAAGCAAGACTGGACCGCAACGAATACGACGAATCACAATTGATAGAAATTAGAGTACCTGTGAATATGCCCTACCAGTCAGACTGGGCCAGTTTTGAACGGTACGATGGCGAGATAGAAGTTAACGGTATCCACTACAAATATGTAAAACGTAAAGTACAGGACGGGCAACTGGTATTGAAATGCATCCCCAACAAAGCAAAACAACGCCTGGAATCAGCTAAAGAAGACCTATTTAAGATATCAAACGATCTGCAGCAGGACAATAACGCAAAAAAATCCAGTGCCCCCACCTCCATTCCCGTAAAAAATGCATTGGGCGATTACGACGACCTGCAACAGTTAAACTTTACGGCCCTGTATGCTTCTCTACCCGGGCATTCCTATAATCTTTACCAGCCTGGCCGGATAACCAATCTGCTTCACTCCACACCAGAGCAACCTCCCGAAGCGTAGACTTTCTTTTCAGCGCCCGTTTTCCTGCCACCGGCAGCTTACGTGTATTCATCTTCACAAATCATAATTATAATGAGAATTAGAAACATTGTAGCAATTGCTATAATCTGCAGCATCCTGGTATCCTGCAAAGAAAAAACTGATTACATCAAAGTCACCAGCGATCCCATGATGTTCTGCAGAACCGTTTACGAGCTCAATAACGTGGTAATGGGAAATAACTTTAGTCCAATTGTGGCATCCCGCAATTACCTCTATGCATCTGTTGCCGCCTACGAAATAATGGCCGGCGGATATCCGCGGCAGTACACCTCGCTGGCCGGACAGTTACATGGATTGGGCGCGCTGCCGCAGCCGGATAGCACTAAAAAAATTGATTATGAATTTGCCGCCTTGCTGGCATTTTGCAAATTGGGCGAATCGGTCACCTTTCCTGCCGGTAGTATGCAGGTTTATACAGACAGTCTCAAAACCCTGGTTACGGAAAAAGGCATGCCGGACGAGGTGATGAAAAACAGTATGGCCTATGCCGATACGGTGTCTGCCGTGATACTGGCCTGGAGCCAAAAGGATAACTACACCCAAACCAGGAGTGCGTCAAAATACAATGTAATTGACACGCCCGGCCGATGGGTACCCACTCCGCCGGCCTATTCACCAGCCATGGAACCCCATTGGAATGAGATCCGCCCCCTCGTATTGGACAGCGCCAACCAGTTCATGCCTCCGCCGCAGTACAAATTTGACATGACCAATAAGAACAGCGACTACTACAAGGAAGTGATGTACATTAAAAAAGCAATCGACAGCATAACGCCTGAGCAGCGCCATATGGCAGAGTTCTGGGACGACAATCCTTTTAAACTGAATGTATCGGGACATGTTATGTTTGGTACAAAAAAGTTTTCGCCGCCCGGTCACTGGATGAGTATCACCGGTATTGCCGCACAAAAAGCAAAGGCCGACTATGGCACCACCGTATACGCATTTGCCATTGCCGCTATAGCACAGTTCGATGCGTTTATTCAATGCTGGGATCAAAAATACCGGTCCAATACCGTGAGACCTGAGACCGTGATCAATAAATACATCGATCCCAACTGGCAGCCTATATTACAAACACCGCCTTTTCCTGAATACACCTGCGGGCATTCTACCGGCTCCGCCGCCGCCGCGGAAGTGCTTACCCATGTGTTTGGCGACCGGTTTGCTTACACAGACACCACCGAACTGGAATTTGGCATCGCCAGCAGATCGTACCATTCTTTCCGCGATGCCGCCGAGGAAAACAACTGGGCCAGGTTTTATGGGGGCATCCATTTTCATCATTCCTGCATCGTTTCCACCATATATGGAAAAAAAGTGGGCGACCTGGTAGTGGAAAAATTAAAAATGAAAAATTAAAGCAAACAATATCAACACTAATAACTAAACTAATTATTTATGAGACTATTATTTTTGACTACCATCTGTTTGGTAGTCGTGGGTTACAGCGCCAGCGCACAGGGATGCGTGGCCGTTCGGGAAATGGGCGGCGTAACGGCTTTGTGCGGCCCCGATTCCTATAACCTATCAAAAGGCGATCTTCAGGTGGGTGTCAACTACCGTCATTTCCATTCCTGGAGACATTTTGTTGGCACAGAAGAACAACCACAGCGGCAGGTATTGGGCAATGCGGTAAATATCTATTCGCATACCGTGGATTTTAATTTGTCATACGGTTTAACCAACCGCCTGCAGTTAAGTGTAAGCATTCCCTATGTGCACAATGAACGCTCGCAAACACTAACCCTGAACAAAGACACGGCCTCCGGTAAATTGACCCGCTACAGCTTATTTGCGCAGGGTCTTGCCGATGTACGGCTGGATCTTAATTACTGGGTGATAGCACCGGAAAAAATACAAAATGGTAACCTCATGATTGGCTTTGGGTTAAAACTGGCCACCGGCAAATACAATACCACGGACAACGCCCTGCAAAAAAACGGGGGATATGCAAGTGCGGTAAATGACCAGGCCATACAACCCGGGGACGGCGGCGTTGGTTTCGCCCTCCAGTTCCAGGGTTTCACAAAAATGTACAAGGGTATATCCGGTTTCGCTAACGGCTATTACCTGTTCAGCCCAAAAGAATCCAATGGTGCCTATAAATCCGCCGCAAAAGCCGGCCTGGCAGGCTATAACCTGTATGCTTCCCCGGACCAGTACTTTGTCCGCGCGGGTTTAATGGGTTCCCTGTTAAAAAATCGTAACCTGACCCTCTCGCTGGCTGGCAGAATGGAAGGCATTCCTGCATACGATGCCCTGGGCGGCCAGGTAGCTTACCGCCGGCCCGGATATGTGGTGGCCATTGAATCGGGTGTTTCCTATCATACCGGCCAACATTCGTTCAGTGTATTCGTACCCTATAATTTTATTAAAAACCGCATTCAGAGTGCCGCAGATAAAGCCGACCAGAACCTGCAGAATTCAAAGATCAACGATGCCTCCAAAATGGTTCATGTACAGGGCGATGCCGCTTTTGCGGACTATTCCATTAGTGTGGGATACGCATACCGGATAATCAGAAAGGCTAAACGTACTCCGGCCCAGATCCACCTTCATCAGAATATGTAACTGCTTATATTTTAGCAACCAAACCAAAACCAAAAATTTCCATTATGAGCATAACCAAAGCAGGCATGGGAAAACGCAGTCTGTTATTTTTCATCTTATTTGCATCGATTGCGCAGTTGCATGCGCAAACCGATGCAGACGCCATTATGATGGCCAAAAATAATTTTTGCATTGGCCCCGTCTACAGCTATAGCAGCTGGAAAAATTATTGGGAGGGAACGCTGAAAAGGAACAACCTAAACCTGGGTACCGTATCTAGCAGCATGATTGGCGCAATGGGTACATACGGAGTTAGTAGTAAACTGAATGTAATATTTAATATACCCTATGTAAAAACCAATTCCACCGCGGGTACCCTGCATTCACAAAAAGGAATCCAGGATCTGTCGCTATGGTTGAAATTTATGCCCATGGAAAAAGAGTTGGGAAGCGGAACTTTATCACTGTATGGTATTGGCGGTTTCTCGTTTCCAGTTTCCAGTTATGTGGTAGACTACCTGCCGCTGTCCATTGGTATGCGGAGCACTAATTTAACGCTGCGCGCCTTGGCAGACTATCAGGTAGCCAATTTTTTTGCGACCATCGCTGCCAGCTACGTGGTAAGAAGCGATATAAAAATTGACCGAGATGCTTACTATACTACCGAACTGCACAGCACCAATAAGGTAGCCATGCCCAATGCGGCACAATATAACCTGCGGATTGGCTACAGAACAGAAAGGTTGATTGCGGAAGCCTTACTCTGCAAATGGACCACCTTGGGCGGGTTTGATATTACACGCAACAACATGCCCTTTCCAAGTAATAAAATGAATATGACAACGGCCGGAGTCAATATAAAATACAATGTGAAAGCCATCGACGGCTTATCTCTCATTGGTGGCGGAAGCTATACCCTGGCTGGCAGAAATGTGGGTCAGTCAACCGCTGTAGACGTCGGTATATTTTACATTCTGGCATTGAAGGGACATAAAAAGTAATCACTAAAAAACCTGAAAAAAGATAATTCCATGAAGAAGTTAGTATTGTTTATCATCATCATACTGTCAGCCGGCGCCATTTGTGTGCCGTTTGCCTGCTCAAAAAAAATAGAAGGGGTAACCGATAACCTCTCACCATTGCAACCTTCCAATACTGACGCTAATGCAGGCTCCTGGAAAACCATCCTGCTGACCGCACCCACGGAGTTCCCGGTTGCCCAGCCCGTTGCCACCGGCACACCTGAATACATTGCGCAGGTAAATGAAATTAAAAGCTGGCAGGCCGATATTACAGCAGAAGAAAAAGCTGCTGTAAAATACTGGAGTGCGGGGGCTGTACTAAGGTGGAACGAAATTCTCCGTGAACTGGTTGCAAAACACAACCTGGCGCCATATCAGAACGACGATGGCACCTATCCTGCTCCCAACGCCAATAACGCGCTGGCCTACCCGCTTTTCCCATTCTCCAACCCGCCCTATGCCGCTCGGGCCTATGCCTATGTAAGCGCCGCGCAGTACGATGCTCTGGTGGCCGCTTACTATTATAAAAAATTGTACAACCGTCAAGCCCCTTATAACGCAGACGCAACAGTGAATGCATTGATACCGAAAACAGATTTGCCTTCCTATCCGTCGGAAGACGCCGTGGTAGAAGGTGCGACGGTAGAGATGCTTAAACTGCTTTTCCCGGGAGACCAGGAGTATGTGCAGCAAAAGGCGGAAGAACACAAACGCGCGCGAATTCTGGCGGGCGCTAATGTGAGAAGTGATATAGAAGCAGGGGAAGTCCTGGGCAAAATGGTAGCACAAAAATTTTCAACCCGTGCCAGGGGCGACCGGGCCGGTGCCGCCGGTGGCACCCAAACAATGTGGACACAGATGGAGGCCGACGCTGTTGCCAAAAGGCAGGTTCCCTGGTATAGCCTGGAATTTCCCCGCCGCCCGCCAATGCTGTGCCTGTTTGGGAAAGTAAAGGGTTTTTTGCTTGATTCGTTGGCCGTACTCGCCGTACGCCCTGAGGCTCCACCCTCAACATCAAGCGACCAGATGAAAAAAGATGTGGCAGAAGTACACGAGATGATAAAACAGGATTCGCGTGAACACTACCGCATTGTTCATTACTGGGCGGATGGCGTAAATACGTTTACACCTACCGGTCATTGGAACGCAATCGCATCAGCAGACTTTATAAAAAAGAATTTCAGCGAAGTGAGATGGGCAAGAAACCTGGCCCTGCTGAATATGGCGCAGATGGATGCGGCCATTGTTTGCTGGGATACCAAATATTTTTATTTTAATCCCAGGCCCACGCAGATGGAATCGGATATTAAGACCCTGACCGGCATACCTAATTTTCCCTCTTATATTTCCGGGCATGCCACTTTTAGCGGTGCAGCGGCAACGGTATTGGGTCATATTATCCCGGAAAATGCGGCCATTTATACTGCCATGGCAAATGAAGCCGCCATGTCCAGGTTATATGCGGGTATCCATTACCGTATCGACAGTGATTCAGGTATGAGCACGGGTATCAGGGTGGGCAGTTTTGCAGTGCTAAGGGCTAAAACGGACGGGGGAGAATAACAACGTTTAGTAATCAAGAACAATTCATACCATGCAGGCTGCTGGATCATTTCAAAAAGTATACAACACCCTTCGTATTGCGGTGGTCATGTGTTTTATTGGTCATGGAACATTCGGTATCATTACCAAATCAATCTGGTGTAATTATTTTGGGGTATTTGGTATCGGTGATGATCTTGCTTACCTGCTGATGCCGGTATTGGGTGGCTTTGATATCATACTCGGTATCCTTATGCTGGCCTGGCCGGTAAGGGCCATCCCGGCCTGGCTGTTGGTTTGGGGTTTTGTTACGGCTTTATTAAGACCCCTGTCGGGGGAGTCTTTTGCGGAATTTATTGAACGCGCTGGAAATTTTGGTGCGCCGCTGGCGATGCTGGTGCTGGCAGGCTTTCCCAAAAATACCCGTGGCTGGTTTACACTTATCCGTTCTAACAGCTTTCAGTCTGGCGAAGAAAACTCCACCAGGCTTATTTCTTATTTAAAGATTATCCTGGTTTTAGTTTTAGTGGGTCATGGCTGGCTAAACCTGGTAGAAAAAAAGAGCCTGCTGCAACAATATGCGGGGCTCGGATTTTCCAATCCCGCCCGGATAGCACAAGTGGCTGGCATCACGGAAATTATTTTTGCTGTAAGCGTACTGGTGCGGCCCCTGCGCCCCCTGGTGTTTGTTGTTTTAATCTGGAAAATAGGCACCGAAATGTTTTATCCGCATTACACCGTGTTTGAATGGATCGAGCGGGGCGGCAGTTACGGAGCCATACTGGCCTTATGGCTTTTGATGGAAAAACGTTCTTCTGCAAAAACGTTCGGCGGAACTTTTTTTAAAAAAATGATTTTACATTTAATACAACACAATGACCCGGTCCGGGCAGAAAGCCCCAGTGGTTCCGGCCAAAACAGAACAGGGTAAAAAATAGTTTAGATAAGTGATAGTTATAATCCTACAAATGCAAGCCCGGTTGTTCCCAGCGTGGCGCAGATTAACCATTGTTACGGCAGGCGGTATCATAAAGACT
>JBDTVE010000166.1:0-12389 GCA_040007355.1 Bacteroidota bacterium
TCCTTGCCACCATCAGCCTTGGTTACTTCTACCTGTCCCTTGGCCTTCAGTTTGCCAAAACCCATAATAACATCAATCTTATTTTTTTTCATGAGGAACTGAACGCCCCGGCTCATTTTGTCTGCAACACCTCTGCTCCGTTTGATTACAGCCGCGAAGTCCTGTTTGCCGCTTGCTTCAATACCATAGTCTTTGGCGTGGTTAATATAGTCCATTACATTGGCACTTTTCAATAGGGCTTTGGTAGGAATGCAACCCCAGTTCAGACAAATACCGCCCAGGCTTTCTTTTTCTATAACAGCCGTTTTAAAACCTAGTTGCGCGGCGCGGATTGCCGCTACATAGCCGCCGGGTCCGCTACCTACAACAAGAACATCGTATGCCATACTATTTTCTATTTTAATGGTTAATCTTTTTCATTGCCAATAACCGCGTTGATATTAAGACCCGCGAAGCTAGTTTAGAACCGCCAAACAGCCAAAATTGCAAGACCGGGCAAATTATATCAGGCCAGGTGGCCGAAAGTTGAATGACCCGGGGCGGCGATAAGCTTTTGGTCCGTGCCAAAGCCAGGTGCGAAGAATAATATCCAGCTATGATAAGACCAGGGTTCATCAATCCCCCATGATATTCCGTAATTTCAAATAAGCAAATCGATTATATGAAAAAAACCCTGCGGCGTCTCCTGTATTCAGTGTTGCTGGTCATCATTATTTTTTCCGGTTATACCTTGATTTTCGGCAAGACCTGGATGTTTAAAGAGATCGCCTACAATTTTGCAGACATTGACGACTATAAGATCTTTACCAATAATACGGTGGCCGTGGGTAAGCCGCAGCCATGGAATTTATCGGTGGGTTTTAACAAACCGGTGCTACCCGATTCAGTAAAGCGTTTACTGGAACAATTAGGATCGGTAGCCGTAACAGTTGTTAGAAATGATTCCCTGCTGTTTGAAAAATATTGGGATGGTTATAGCGATAGCTCCTGGTCCGGTTCTTTTTCCATGGCCAAAAGCATCACCAGCCTGCTGGTAGGTGCTGCGCTAAAGGAAGGAAAAATAAGATCGCTGGAAGAACCCGTTGGCCACTATTTGCCTGAATTTTCAACTGGTGAAAAATCAAAGGTGCATATTATAGACCTGCTCACCATGAGCAGTGGCAGCAACTGGGATGAATCCTATTCCAATCCTTTTTCCGTGACCGCAGAATTGTATTATGGCGATGATGCGTACAAGACGGCCACCGGTGTGAAAATAATTAAGGCTCCGGGTACCTTTTACCGTTATAAATCGGGCGATACCCAATTACTGGGGCTGATACTTGAAAAAGCAACCGGCCGGTCTTTAAGCGCTTATGCATCGGAAAAATTATGGCAGCCATTGGGTGCAGAACAGCCCGCCCTCTGGAGCACCGATAAAGCAGGTGGACACGCTAAAGCCTATTGCTGTTTTAACTCAAATGCCCGTGATTTTGCAAGAATAGGTAGTTTGATGCTCGACAGCGGGCGTTGGAAGGGAACGGAAATCATTGAGCCCGCTTACTACAACCGATCTATTGCACCCTGCATGATACCAGATGAGGACGGCAGTCCCTGTGATTATTATGGTTTTCAATGGTGGCTGGTGCCGTATGAACCAGGTGTATTTTATGCACGCGGTATACTGGGACAGTACATTATTGTGATGCCGGCGCAGCACATGGTAATGGTAAGACTGGGCAAACACCGCAGTGCCAAAAGAAACGGCACTGTTCCGGAAGAAGTACACGCGCTTATACAATGGGGAAAGAGCCTGTAACCGGATGCCCAGGTTATATTAATCTCTTTCGGCGTTTGGGATTTACCAGTTATACTAGTGGGTCAGATAAAAAAAAGTTGCCTCAATTTGAGGCAACCCTTTAAAAATATATGCTGAAACGCACCGTGGGGGTGCAAGGTAAACCGGGGTTACCGGCTATTGGCATCATTCATACGGATGCTTCTGCCTTTGTATTTTTTGCCATCAATGGCGCGTATCATTTGGTTAGCCGAGTTGCGGTTCACTTCCACCCAGCTATTCATTTCTTTCATATCTATCCTGCCCAGCACTTCTTTTTTCAGTTCGCTCATATCCAGTATGAATTGTAAAAAACTGGCTTTGTAGAAACCATCCCGGGTACCCAGGTTAACGAACAGGCGCATATAATCACCTCCGTTTGCATGGCCATAAGATTCACGACGGCTGCTGAAGCCCTCCCTGTCGTTCCGGTTAAAATCGCGCGCGGCCGTGCCCACCGGTATTCTTTCCCTTTCACGAGGCAGGCGTTCCCGCACGTTCAGGTCTTCGGCGTTTTCATAATATTTCAGGAAGCGGTCAAATTCCATGGCGGCCATCCGCTTCAATACATCTTCCTTGCTTACATCCGCAAATTTTTCTTCCAGCATGGGTACATAACTTTCATAAAAACCATGACTGATATCGGTCTGCAACAGTTTGTCCATGAAATGAAAAAACTGTTTGCGGCAAACGTCTTTTCCGGCGGGTATTTCCAGTTTGTGAAAAGGCACTTTCACCATGCGTTCAATCTGTTTCAGCCTTCCAATTTCGCGGCTGTGCACAATGCTCATACAGATACCGGTATTGCCTGCACGGCCCGTACGGCCGCTGCGATGGGTGTATACTTCCATATCGTCGGGCAATTCAAAATTGATCACATGGGTAATGTCTTTAACGTCTATGCCACGGGCCGCCACATCGGTTGCAATCAGCAGTTGTAACTGCCGCTCGCGGAAATCGCCCATTACCTTGTCGCGCTGCGCCTGGGTAAGGTCACCGTGTAATGCATCAATATCATATCCTTCGCGGGTGAGTTTTTCGGCTATGTGCTGTGCATCGGCCTTGGTCCGGGTAAAAATAATGCCATACATGCCGGGGTTGAAATCAATCAGCCGTTTCAGCGTATCATAACGATGCTGTGCAGACGCCACATAATATTGATGGTCGATGCTTTTATTGGCTGTATTCATCTGGCCCACGGTTACTTCAACCGGGTCCTTCATATATCGTTTGCTCACTCGCCGTATTTCGGACGGCATGGTGGCGCTGAAAAGCCAGGTGCTTTCGCGTTTGGGTGTATTCTTTAAAATAAATTCAATATCGTCCTGGAATCCCATGTTAAGCATTTCATCCGCTTCATCCAGCACCACGTACTGGATTTGTTCCAGGTTGATGGCCTTGCGTTCAATAAGATCTATTAAACGGCCCGGGGTGGCTACCACTATCTGCACCCCCTTTTTTAGATCCCTGATCTGCATGCCTATGGCGGTTCCGCCGTAAACCGCTACCACGCGCACCGCCGGCATGTATTTCTTAAACAATTCCATCTCGCTGACAATTTGCAGGCAAAGCTCGCGGGTAGGACATACCACCAGAGCCTGCGGGTATTTGGCAGAAGCATCAATCAGATCTAACAGCGGTAGTCCGAACGCCGCGGTTTTACCAGTGCCGGTTTGTGCCAGCCCTATAAAGTCTGTAGTACCGCCTAATAATACGGGAATTGCTTTTTCCTGTATCGTGGTGGGATTTATATACCCCAAATCCGTCACGGCCTTCACCAATCGCTCCTCAATACCAGTCTCTTCAAATGTCATCATAAATGTTAAAATAATTTTTGCAAATGTAGCATAATTGCCTCCTTTTGCCTAATCTATTCAGGCGGGGACGGCATTGGCCTGCTGGTCTTTCCAATGGCAAAAAGACCAGACTGTTGACAAGAACCTTACCCGGTGCTGTTACTTCCGGACCTGGCGTATCCACTCGGTGGTAACCGCTCATAACCAGGTCAATTGTTTTATCTTAGCTGCTAATAATGCTTATAGCCCAGGCTATTGGCTTAAAAGCTGTCAACCATGAAACTAGATGTTTTAGCGATAGGCGTACACCCCGATGATGTTGAGCTGGGCTGCTCGGGCACGCTGCTAAACGAAATAAAACGGGGAAAAAAGGCGGGCATTCTAGACCTTACCCAGGGCGAACTGGGCACCCGCGGCAGTGCCGAAACAAGAGCGGCCGAAGCGGCACGAGCGGCTACCATCCTGGGTGTACAGGCCAGGGAAAACCTGAAGATGCGGGACGGATTTTTTAAGAATGATGAAGCACACCAGCTCTTGTTGATTGCGGCCATCCGGAAATACCAACCGGAGTTTGTACTGGCAAATGTGCTGGATGACCGTCACCCCGACCATGGCCGGGCTGGTCACCTGATAGCGGACGCTTGTTTTCTGGCAGGGCTGGTAAAAATTGAAACCAGGGATACTGCCGGAAATATCCAGGCGCGCTGGCGGCCCAAACAGGTATTGCATTACCTGCAAGACTGGTACCACGAGCCGGATATACTGGTGGATATCAGCGAAGTATTTGAACAACGTATGCTGTCTATTCAGGCTTATCATACTCAGTTTCATACCGGCACAGGTGATGATGCAGGTCCGCAAACATATATCTCCACACCCGATTTTTTTGATAGCATCATCGCCCGCGCCCGCATGCTGGGTAAAAGAATCGGAGTAAAATATGCGGAAGGGTTTATCACCGAAAAAAAAGTAGGTATCCGCAACCTGGATGCCCTGGTATCGACGGAGACTTAATAGGCCGGCAGCCGGTTTCCTGATTGTATTTATGTAGATGGATACAGGCTGATACCCGTTTGTCTGGGATTTGTCATAAAATATATAATAAGTGTTTAAATTTTAGGTTTGGTGAATACATTCCTGGCCATAATGGACGTTTATTACTCCGCGCGGCTTACCTTTGCCCATTGTTTTTTCAGCATTTAAAAATCGACCCATGTCAGTGCCTAAATTTTCCAATACCTCTTATTCCTTTCACACCGAATTGAAGAACCGGATCAACAGTTATTTTGAAAAAACGGGTAAGTCCACCTACGGCAATTTCAGCTTGTTTTTCAAGGCTGTCATACTCATTGCCCTATTTGCATTTTTGTATATACACCTGGTCTTTTTTACGCCACCGGTTTTCTGGGCCATCTCGGAATGTGTGTTGCTGGGCGGCATCGTATCGGCCATTGGTTTTAATGTGATGCACGATGGTGCGCATGGCAGCTTTAGCAAACACAAATACATCAATATGTTTGCGGCCTTCTCGCTGAATGTACTGGGTGGCAACAGTTTTATGTGGAATGTAAAACACAATATCATACACCATGCCTATACGAATGTAGATGGTGTGGATGATGATATTAATATCCAGCCCTGGATGCGTATGAGCGGCACGCAAAAAAAATACCGGTTTCATAAATTCCAGCATTTTTATTTCTGGGTGCTGTACTCGCTGCTCTATATACTCTGGATCTTTGTACTGGACTACCAGAAATATTTCAAGGCCAAAGTAGGCAACATGCCCCTGAAAAAAATGACGGTACGGGATCATATCATTTTCTGGGGTTTCAAACTTTTTAACGCCTTCCTTTTTGTTGCCCTTCCTATCTGGATGCTTGGTTTTACATCCTGGATCGCAGGCTTTCTGGTATTTACCTGTGTAGCCGGCCTGGTGCTAAGCCTGGTCTTTCAGCTGGCGCATACGGTTGAGCATACCGCTTTTCCGATGCCCGATATAATCAGTGGCCGGATGGATGATGAATGGGCGGTACACCAGATAAAAACCACAGCTAATTTTGCCACCAAAAGCAAAGTGGTGTCTTGGCTGGTGGGGGGATTGAATTTCCAGATTGAACACCATTTGTTCCCCAAAATATCACATATCCATTACCCGCAGATAAGTAAGATCATCAAACAGGCCTGCCAGGAATTTGGTGTGGAATACATTGAATATCCAAAGGTGCGGTATGCCATTGCTTCGCATGTATCTTTTCTGCGCGAGATGGGAAGAAAATAAGTAATGTAAAACAGATTCCCGCGTTATATGTAATAAAGCGGCCAGTTGAAATCTCTTCAATAATAAAAATAAAACAGGTCTCCCGGGTGAGACCTGTTTTATTTTTAGACGGCGTTTTTATAACAGGCGACCCGCCGTTTTCATTCTATGTCTTTTCTCCGAAACGATAGCCCGGATTGCCTCTTAAATGATTATTTTTGCAACTCAAAATACAGTGCATGACAAAACTAAAAATTGGTCTTGTGCAGATGAGTTGCGCGGCAGACAAGGAAGCAAACCTGCAAAAGGCAATCGGAAAAATAAAAGAGGCAGCTGCCAAAGGTGCCCAAATCATTTGCCTGCAGGAGCTGTTCACGTCGCTTTATTTCTGCGATGTGGAAGACTATAATAATTTTAAACTGGCGGAAACGATACCCGGGCCCTCCACGGAAGCAATGAGTAAAATTGCCGCGGACTTGGGTGTAGTAATCATAGCTTCATTGTTTGAAAAAAGAGCACAGGGCATATACCACAATACAACCGCGGTGCTGGACGCAGATGGCCAATACCTGGGCAAGTACCGAAAAATGCATATCCCCGATGACCCTGCTTTTTATGAAAAATTTTATTTTACACCGGGCGATTTAGGCTATAAGATCTTTAAAACAAAATTTGCCAGTTTTGGCGTGCTCATCTGCTGGGATCAGTGGTATCCGGAAGCGGCACGTATTACCGCGCTGATGGGTGCGGAAATCTTATTTTATCCTACGGCCATCGGCTGGTCTACCCAGCAGGATGCGGAAACCAATACCGAACAGTACAATGCCTGGCAAACCATCCAACGCAGCCATGCCATTGCCAATGGCGTGCACGTGGTAAGTGTAAACCGTTCAGGCTTTGAGCAAAATGGCGCTATGAAATTCTGGGGCGGCTCATTTGTGAGCAATCCTTTTGGCACCATCCTGTACCAGGCTTCGCACGAAGAGGAGGAAGTGGCCGTATGTGAGGTTGACACCTCCAAAACCGATAGCTACCGCACACACTGGCCGTTTTTAAGAGACCGCCGGATTGATTCTTACCAGCCCATTACCAGGAGATTTATTGATGAGTAGGGACAGGGTTCACCCTTGTCCTAAAAAATATTATCATTGTAAAACGGACTGGGGTAAACCCTTTCCCTACGGTGCCGTCAATATCAAAACGGTTCCTGCTGGCTCAGACAATGAAAACTGCCAAGTCCCCAGATGATATCAGTTGAGTCAATACCCACCACCTCGCGATTAGGGAAGCAGGCCTGTATCATGCGAAGCGCCTGCTCGTCGCGCGGACTTCTGAAGGTTGGAACGATTACCGCGGTGTTGGCGATATAAAAATTTGCATATGAACAGGGCAGGCGCTGGTCTTCATAGACCAGGGCCGGGGGCATGGGCAGCTCAACAATATTCATCTGTTTGCCGTTTAATAAACGCATTTGTTTCAATTGCGCCAGGTTTCGTTGCAGCGGTTCATAATTTTCATCGCCCCTGTTTTCTTCTATCACGGTAAGAACGGTGTCTTCGTTTACAAATCTAACGGTATCGTCTATGTGGCCATCGGTATCATCGCCTTCAATGCCCTCGTCTACCCAAAGTATTTGCTCAACCCCATAATAATTGCGCAAGTAAGCTTCAATCTGTTCCTGGTTTAAATGCGGATTCCGGTTTTTATTCAGCAGGCAGGCGGTGGAGCTTAGCAGGCTGCCGTTGCCATTGAACTCCACGGCTCCTCCCTCCATTACAATATCCGGGTAAAACACCGGTAGATTAAGGTGTTTTCCTATCAGGGTGGGGATAATATCATCCAGATCATAGGGCGGATATTTATTACCCCAGGCATTATACTTCCAGTCTACAATTGCCTTTTTCTGTGTGGCAGCCGGGTTTACCAGGAAAGCCGGTCCGTGGTCCCTGCACCAGGCATCGTTGGTGGGGTTATAAAAGAATTCCAGCTTAGCAAGATCTACCTCTGCCGTTTCCAAATGGGCCAGCGCAGCGGCTTTCATATCTTCGTTGTTTATATTGATGCAGACTTTTTCACCGGCGGTAAGCGCTTTTACAAATGCTGCATAGGAAGGGAAGATGCTTTGTATCTTTCCCGGCCAAGATGCTTCTTTATGTGGCCAGGATAGCCAGGTAGCCCGGTGTGGTGCAAATTCCGCCGGAAAATAATAGCCCATTTCCCGGGGCGTTCTGTTTGATTCAATAGTCATCGTGTACATTTTCCTTAAAAAACTATTCCAGTGTGCTGTTCGGGTTTATACAACTGCATACGGAATGGCGTTTATTTCTTGATCCATTTAGTTTTTTCCTGTACCGGGCCGCGTTTGCCGGGTGGTGAAGCCTGGGCAATTACGCCTGTATAAAAAAAGCCCATTAGTTTATCAGCTGGTTCCAGGTCAAAAAAGGGTTTGGCCGCTTCATTAAAAGTAACACCTCCGGTGGTCCAGTAACAGCCAATATTATAAGCAGCCGCGGTTAAATACATGTTTTGTACCGCGCAGGCCACGGCGGCTATCTCTTCCAATTCGGGTATGTTTTTGTCTGCATGCCGTTTCATGCCAATGGAAATGATATGCGAGGCAAGCAGGGGGGTAGCAAGCAGTTTTTGAAAGTTTTCTTCCTTGTAAGCAGACCCGGCTGCGTTTTTATATACAGAAGCCTGCAGACCGGCAAAAGTCTTCAAACCTTCACCGGTAAATACGGTAAAACGCCATGGTTCGGTCTGTTTGTGCGTGGGGGCCCAGTTGGCATTTTCCAATAATTGGTCAATTATGGCATCGTCTATCTGTTTACCCGGTAAGTATTGTTTGGGAAAAGTGCTGCGGCGGGTCTGTATAAGGCTGTTTAACTGGTTGGTATCAAAGTTCATATCTTGTATTTAAAGGGGATAAAGATAAGCCCGGTATGGATACAATTTTTATTTTGCTGTCAACGTTATTATGGCGTCTGTTACCATTTGAAAACCCAAATCCAGGCTTTATGAATAACCCTTACCTAAACCAGCAGGATTATCTTGCCCAGAAATTCCGTTATACGGAAGAACATATTCAGCAAATGTCAAGACTGGCGCTTTTAAAACTGCAATCATTGCAGATGGTGCGCAATAACCGTTATATGGCCGATGCCAGAAAACAGGAAATGGAAGACTTTGTACAGAATACCCTGCTGAATACCGTTACCAACGATTATGTATTAAGCGAAGAAGGTTTCTACTTTAGCGATTTCTGTAATTAGCTCTACCGCCGACCGGTAAGATAAGCGTCTTCGCTTTTCGGTATATGTTGCCCGCTATCCGGCCATTGCCGACCGGTAACCATTAGGGGTACAGCCTTCTGCTGACCGCATTTTTTCCCGCCCGGTGTTGTAAATAAAAATATTATTTCGCGGCAAAATGAATATTTTCAGTTTCATTTTATACACGTAGTATTTTTAATACAGCCATGAAACCGTTTTCTTTTGCCGCGTTGCGGCTACCTGTCGTCTTCTTGTCCTCATTTCTTTTTTTATTGTGTACCGGTAATGCATATGCGCAACCATTGAAAGTGGGCGTGGCCGGTCTCAATCATGATCATGCCTATGGGCTGATGCAGCAATATAAAAAGGGAGAGGTTATCATAATAGGAATTGCTGAGCGGGACCAGCAACTGGTGAACCGGTATAAAAAAAAGTACCACCTACCCGATTCGCTTTTTTATACAACGGTAAAACAAATGCTGCAACGGGTGCACCCCGATGCAGTACTGGCCTACAATGCCATTGCAGATCACCTGTCCGTGGTAGAAGAATGCGCCCCCCGGGGCGTTCCGGTGATGGTGGAGAAACCGCTTACCACCACCGTGCTGCAGGCGCAACGCATGGCTGCGCTGGTGGCGCAATACCATATCCCGCTGCTTACCAATTACGAAACAACCTGGTATAGCAGTAACCAGCAGGTCTACAACATGGTGAAAAAGGAGAACGCAGTAGGCAAGGTTAAAAAAATGATAGTTCATATGGGTCACCAGGGCCCTCGAGAAATTGGCTGTAGCGAAGATTTCTTGCAATGGCTGACCGACCCGGTGAAGAATGGGGGTGGTGCGGTAATGGATTTTGGCTGTTATGGTGCCAACCTCATGACCTGGCTAATGGATAACAACAAACCGATAGCCGTAACCGCTATAACAAGACAGTTAAAGCCGGCTATCTATCCCAGGGTAGATGATGATGCCACGATCCTGCTGGAATATGCAAATGGGGCTACCGGGATTATTGAAGCTTCCTGGAACTGGCCTTTTGGAATAAAGGACTGGGAGGTATTTGGCGAAAAAAGTTACCTGCATGCGTTGAACGGTTTTACCCTGCAGAAAAGGGATACCGCGCAATATTATACAGTGGCGGTTAGGCCTGCTGTTTATACCAGCAACCTCATTTACCTGGCGGATGTACTGCGGGGCAGGATACAGCCCGGCACCGATCTTTCATCTTTAGCCAATAACCTGATAGTGGTGCAAATCCTGGAAGCAGCCCGCTTATCTGCAAAAGAAGGAAAGCGGGTTGTATTAGATACCCAGTAAAAAACGCGGATGGTATTCATCGGCCCGGGGTTTAAGACTGGTTGTCTTTTTTATCCTGACAGCTTGTAGATAATAGGTTTTTTTTTATAGCAAGTCACTTTTTGGCCGTTTTGCGTGGCGCTGATCCAGGTGCTGCTTTCGCGGATAAGCCATTCGCGTTCTGCCCTTAGGACGGAAGGTCCGCTGATGGCTTTTACATCACTTGTATTGCCAACCCGGTCAACAATAAACTGTACTACCACGGTTCCCTGGATGGCCTAGTCGAGTGCTTGTTTGGGGATAATATCGTTTTTGTCAAAGACACCGTGCATGCCAGGATATAATAATCGTCCCGTTTATCCAGGTTCACCAGTTTGTCACCACCATTTTTACGCACCGCCAAGCCACAGTTTTGTTTTTTGTCTGCAATCGCGGTCTTTATATTCTCCGACCTGATTTTGCTGAATTCTTGCAGGCAAATGGTATCGGTATTTGCATTGGCAGGATGACAGCGGTTGTTTGATCATTGCCGTATTTCACAATTCCCGCTAAAATATGCCTGGCTATTTTTTCGCGGTTGGCTGGCTTGCTGATAAAAGCCAAATCGGCTGGGTTGGTAATGTAACCACATTCCAGGCATAGCGCGGGGCAATTGCTTTTGTCCAGTACAACAATTCCTTCCGGCACCTGTCGTATAACGTCGTTTACGGTGTAAACGTCTTTTAGGCTGTTTAAAATAGTCGAGGCAAATGTCTTGTCACCCGGGTGTTCGTTTTTTCCCGAGATATAGGCATCAAACCCGGAGGAGGCAGCGATATTTTCGGTTGCTGCGTTCAAATGAATGGAAACTAAGAGATCGGGCCGGGTTTTATTGGTAATGGCAACCCGGTTCAGCAGGTCTTCCCGGAGACTACTGGCACGACCTACTGTGGCATCGCTGTTCCGGGTTAGCACCACCTGTACATTGTATTGGCCGGACAGCGCCGCAATTGTTTTCGCGATCTCCAGGTTGATATCTTTTTCCAGGACGCCGGAACCACTGTTGGCGCCAGGGAACGGTCCACCATGCCCTGGATCTATGACAACGGTGATCTTTTTATCGGCATAGAGAAAAGCAGCACCGGCAGGTGGTTTGTTTATTAATTTTACCGCGAATGCAGAAACCAATAGAAAAACTACTGGCAGCGCCATGATGCGGCTTAGATACCCATTACGGCGGACAAGGCTGGATTTTGTAATCATGGTAATACGTCTTTTTATCTGATTGTGAAAAAATGGATGGCTTATAACGGGTGTCTTCTGGCGGATGGCGTGCAACAGCAGTAATTCCGCATAGTTGTACCGATTATTACCCGACGCGGCATAGGCATCGGCCAGAAATTCATGGATGGCTTTTAGCTCTTTTTTTATGAGATGGAAAAAAGGATTGAACCAGCAAATACAACCAAGTGTTTCCAGCAGCAGGATATCGGCGCTGTGTCTTTGTTTTACATGAAACATCTCGTGCCGGAAGATTTGTTGGCCGGCCCCATCACTCACGGAGATTTTTTTATCCCAGAAAATAGAACGGAAAAATGAAAAAGGCGTACCGGGTTCCGCGGTAAAATAGATTTTCAACCGATCGATTGTTTCAAACGGGTATTTTCTTTTCAATCCCTTAATATATATAAGTGAACGGATTAAAATTATCAAACCTGTTATAGCACCTGCCAGGTAAACGAAATAAAGACCGTTTTGCAGGTTTATCCACTGGCTCCACTGGTTGTGGCGGGCATAAAGGGTCACCGGTTCTTCCCAACCTTTACTGTTGATCACATATAGGATATGGATAAGCGCCGCGTTTTGGCGACCACTCCCAAAAATAGCTAGCGGTATGGTAAGGAATGGTATGACGGTGGAGCACAAACTAATGCCCAGCAGGTAAGACCGGTTATAATGGTGAAAACG
>JBDTVE010000167.1:0-31473 GCA_040007355.1 Bacteroidota bacterium
ATTGTTGTGGCAGGATGTAGAACTTCACCTAAGGAGTCTACTGCAGCCACTGAAGTATAAGAAGCGGTTGGATCTGCGGCCGGATACATTTCTCCGGATATCAGAGATAAGCCTTTCCAGGACGGGCTATCATTCATTCCCAAAGTTTTTAAGCCGTTTGCAGATATTATGTCAAATAGCAGAACATATACAGCAGAAAAATCTTTTGGGGCAATACCGTTATGGACTACGATCAATGTTTATTGATCTGTTTGTAAACGCAGCCAACCAACGATATCTGAATGAAACGGAATATATCCTCAAGCTTCAGCGGCAGTTCCAGCTTTTTGATAAAAAAGAGGTTGGCCGTCTGGAACGTTACAGGTGGTTAAGAAAGGGGAAATTATACAGATTGCCTTTTATGCAGCGTATTTTTTTTAATAGCCTTCAGCAATTATTACCCGTTTTTAATCCCACGCTGAATAAGGTTCCTTATACAGACAATATAGCCTTTTAAATACGGTGCGTTTACTCAACATATAAAACAGTTATTACTTCTCAATGTCTTCTGTTGCGGTGGTGATTCCGGTTAAAGATGGTTTCCCTGAGATTAAAGCATGTATAGAAAGTATACTGGAACAAACGGTAAAAGTAAACCGCATACTTGTTGTAGACTCTGGTTCAACAGATGGAACCATCTGTTATCTTGAAACGGTGAAAGAAGTAGAGTTGCTGAAAATTGACCCTTCGGCATTTAATCACGGGGAAACAAGAAATATTGGCTGGCGGCATTGTACAGAAGATTTTATATTTTATACGGTGCAGGATGCAAGGGCAGTTAATAAGACATTACTCGAAGAACTACTGAAAGGGTTTACGGATGAAGAAGTAGCTGCTGTTTGCGGCCAGCAGATTGTTCCACACGACAAAGATAAAAATCCGGTTGAATGGTTTCGCCCGCTTTCTCCACCTGTGTTGCTCCGGTATCAGTTTAAAAATGCTGAAGAATTTGGGACATTAACGCCGGAGCGGAAAAACAGTATTTGCTCCTGGGATGATGTGGTGGCGGTTTACCGTTCTTCTGTTCTCAGAAAAATCCCTTTTCAGCGGACTGTATTTGGAGAAGATATGATCTGGGCGAAGGAAGCCATCCTGAACGGGTATGCAATTACCTACAACCAGGCCGCAAGGGTTTATCATTATCATTTGGAAAGCCCGGATTCATCGTTTAAAAGAAGTTTTACAACCATGTATTTCCGGTACAAACAGTTTCGGCTTATGCCGGTGCAGCCGGTACTTACACTGCGTAGGAAATTATCAATCATAAAATGCCTTTTGTTGTCATTGTCGCCAAGTGTAAAAGATATACTGAAATGGTACCGTTACAATACAAAAAATTATGGGGCCACAATTAAGTCTTATAGGCAATTTGTACAGTCATTGCGGCAGGGTGAAGAAGCGCTGGACAATAAGCATACAGCCCTTTGCGGGATACCACCCAGCCCGTTAAAAGCAATATGAATTCAACAACAACACCGCTGGTCAGTGTATTGATGACGGCGTATAACCGGGAAAAATATATAGCTGAAGCCATTGAAAGTGTGCTGGCATCATCCTATACGAATTTTGAATTAATTATAACCGATGACGGTTCAGGCGACAATACGGTAGCGATTGCAAAAAAGTATGAAGCAGCGGATACAAGAGTAAAGCTGTATATCAATGAAACTAACCTGGGCGATTATCCCAACCGGAACAAAGCAGCCAGTTATGCCAAGGGAAAATACTTGAAATACGTAGACGCTGATGACATGTTGTACGACTATGGCCTGGCGGTAATGGTGAGCTTTACAGAAAGATTTCCGGAGGCAGGCTTTGGTCTGGGTGCTTATCCAGATGATGATCGGCCTTTTCCGGTATTAATTAGTCCAAAGGAAATCTATCTGGAAAGTTTTGGTAAAATAAACCATTTTGATCGTGCTCCCGGCTCCGGATTAATAAAAAGAGAGGCATTTAATGCGGTAGGCGGTTTTTCCGGGAAGCGGATGATTGGCGATTACGAGTTTTGGTTTAAAATAGCACGTACTTATTCAATGGTTAAATTACCGTTGGATTTATATTGGAACCGAATACATGAAGGACAGGAATCTCAGACCGAATACGCCAGGAAAAATTATGCAACACTTAGAAGGGCTGTTCTGCTGGAAGCATTGCAAAATCCCGCTTGCCCGCTCAATGAAATTGAAATAAGGGAAGTGCTGAATAAAGCAAGACAAACGAGTAGAAGGGATAGACAACTGGCTACGTTATCAAAAATTAAAAAGCTTATGTCCGGGAGGCTTGGCTAAATGATCGTCAGTACGAATTTCTACGCCGTACCTGACATCATCATTAAATCATTAAAACATCACGGATTTAAATAATTGATTTTTATGAATAGGTTTGAACAGAAATATTACGAATCATCCACTTTTTGGGAAGGCAACATGCTTCAGGATGCTCAAAATATGGAACGTTTTGAAATTACTAAAGCGCTCCTTCCTGCTGATGTTTCATCTTTACTTGATGCTGGCTGCGGGAATGGTATTTTTATCAACCAACTGTCTGTTCAAAGATCGGAACTAAGTTTGCATGCTATGGACAGAAGCGAATCGGCACTCCGGTTGGTAAAGGTGGATAAAACAATCGGAGATCTTTCTGCAATGCCTTTCGAAAATGCCTCATTTGACTGTATCAGCTGTCTGGAAGTGCTGGAACATTTACCTATAGAATCTTTTGAGAATTCGTTGAAAGAATTGTCGAGAATTAGTAAAAAATATTTATTAATAAGTGTTCCATATGATGAAAGGCTAGAAGATTCTTATACAAAATGCCCGAGTTGCCGAACAATTTTCAATTATGAAATGCATCTTCGCACTTTTAATGATGATGTATTTAAAAAGTTACTGGACGAATATGGATTTAAACAAATTAAGGTCATAAAGGCTGGAATGTCGGAACATTTTAAATTTCATCGCTCATATCGTAAATTGTTTTATTCCGAACAATTTCTTGTTTGGAATTCGCCTATATGCCCGGTGTGCGGTTACGAGGATGAAAAGGAAATGACTCATGAGCAATCAGGAAATGATATTCCTCGATTGCCACGTAAACTTATTTCTTATTTATCAGCAGTGCCAAAAATTATTTGGCCGAAGGAAAAGAAATACTATTGGATAATCGGGCTTTTTGAAAAGCAACAATAATCTATCTTATTTGAAAAGTAGTTAAAAATTGAACAGGTTTAGGGAAGGTCGTATAAGCATTTATAAATATGGTTTTATCAAAAGAGGATCCAAGATACAGGCAATGTTCAGTTTCTGTGATGGACAATATTGCAGACCCCGATATCCGGTTTGATGAAAAGGGAATCTGCAATTATTATTATGAGTACAGGGAGGCAGAAAAAGGCCAGGTACTGAAAGGGGCCGCAGGGGAGCAGAAGTTTAAAGAAATTACGGAAAAGATTAAGGCAGACGGAAAGGGCAACAAATATGATTGCATACTAGGTGTGAGCGGAGGAGTTGACAGCACCTTCCTGGCATATATTGCGAAACAAGCCGGCCTGCGTGTACTTTGTGTACATTTTGATAACGGATGGAATTCTGAACTGGCCGTAAGCAATATTCAGAATATTGTTTCACAATGCGGGTTTGATCTGTATACTTATGTAATTGATTGGAATGAATTTAGAGATATTCAACTGGCTTATTTTAAAGCCAATGTAGTAGACATAGAAGCTATAACGGATATCGCTATTTTTTCGGCGCTTGATATTATTTGCAAACGACAAAAGATCAAACATATCATAGACGGGCGGAATGTAGTGACAGAAATTACACTTCCTCCATCCTGGATCTGTAAAAATACTTCAAATCTGAAAGATATTCATTCCAGGTTTGGAAGGATACCGCTGAAATCTTATCCACTGATGAGCCCAATCAGAAGAAGGATTGTGGCAAAGACTAAACCATTTGCTTCCTGGCCGATACTAAATTATATATCTTATTATAAAAAGGAGGCGAAGGCCGTGATTATAAGGGAGCTGGGTTGGCGTGACTATGGTGGGAAACACTATGAATCTGTATTCACCCGTTTTTATCAGGGTTATATCTTGCCGGAGAAATTCAAAATTGATAAACGTAAAGCACATTTGTCGAACCTTATTTTTTCCGGTCAGCTTACCCGTGAGGAAGCACTTGTTGAACTTAAGCAGCCGATTTATCCTGCTGAGATATTTGAAACCGATTATGAATTTGTAATCAAGAAACTTGGATTTACAAAAGAGGAATTTAATCAATATATCCAGGCGCCACCGGTACAACACAGTAATTATGCATTAAGTATTTCTATTTTTGATGAATATGAATTTCTAAAGCCTCTGAAGTTTTTTAAAAAAGACAAATAATGATTCAATTTGCCATCATAGGTTGCGGTCGCATTGCACAGCGTCACGCAGAACACATTAACAATAAAGGAATACTGGTTGCGGTTTGTGATACCGTAAAGGAAAAGGCGGATGCAATGGCGGCGAAATACAAAGCAAAGGCTTATTATGTTATTGAGGATTTACTGGCAGCGGAAAAAGAAGTAGCTGTAGTAGCCATTTGTTCTCCTAACGGGCTACATGCTGCGCATTCAATCAAAGCACTTAAAGCAGGTTTTCATGTGTTGTGCGAGAAGCCAATGGCTATTTCAGTTGCTGATTGCGGTGCCATGATACAGGCTGCTGAAAAATCGAATAAGCGTTTATTTGCCATTAAACAAAACCGTTATAATCCACCGGTAGAAGCAGTGAAAAGAATAATAGAAGAAGGACGTCTGGGAAAAATATATAGTGTGCAGTTAAGCTGTTTCTGGAACAGGAACCCGGACTATTATCACAATTCATGGAAAGGCACGCTTGACATGGATGGAGGAACATTGTTTACCCAATTCAGCCATTTTATAGATCTGTTGTACTGGATAGTGGGAGATGTAGATACGGTACAGGCATATATGGGCAATTTTGAACACAAAGACATTATTGAGTTTGAAGATACAGGGGTAGTAATTCTTAAGTTCGTTAATGGCGCTATTGGCTCTATTAACTATACGGTTAACAGTTATAATAAAAACATGGAGGGGTCTCTTACCATTTTTGGGGAAAAGGGGACTATAAAAATTGGCGGCCAGTATCTGAATGAGCTGGAATACCAGCAGATAGAAGGATATAAAATTGAAAATCTTGCTGAAGGTAATAAGCCAAATAATTATGGCAATTATGTTGGTTCTATGAGTAACCATGATAAAGTATATGACAATGTAATTGATGTGTTACAGAATAATGGCTCTATTACAACCAGTGCTTTTGAAGGATTAAAGACTGTAGAGATTATTGAAAAAATATACAAAGCGGGGCGATAGCAGCAACGCCATTTATTTTAAAAAGCAATTAAATCTTAATCTTGTATCAGCCCATACTTTTTAATAGTCTTATAAAACAAGATGTAATATTTGGAACAGGCGTAAAGATAGTGCAACCCGTAAATTTGTACGGATGCCGTATTGATGATGATTGCTTTATTGGCCCGTTTGTGGAAATACAGAAATCGGTGATTATTGGTAAGCGGACGAGGGTGCAGTCGCATAGCTTTATTTGTGAGCTGGTTGTCATAGGAGATGATTGTTTTATTGGGCATGGCGTAATGTTTATCAATGACGTTTTTGCAGGCGGCGGCCCCGCTAGGGGCGATAAGACAAAATGGAAAGACACGGTCATCGGTGATAATGTTTCAATAGGTTCCAATGCCACAATATTGCCGGTAAATATTTGCAGTAATGTAGTTATTGGAGCAGGTGCCGTAGTTACAAAAAACATTTTAGTCCCCGGTATCTATGCCGGCAATCCCGCAAAAAGGCTGAGGGATCTGTAGCAGGTAGTACTATTATGCTGTTTAATTCAATAGAATTTGCTTTCTTTTTTCCCGTAGTAACATTGTTGTTTTTTTTGTTACCGCACCGTTTCAGGTGGCTATTGCTGTTATTAGCCAGCTGTTTTTTCTATATGTTTTTTAAACCGGTGTATATTCTTATTTTATTTTTTACCATTGCCATTGATTATTTCGCAGGGATATGGATTGCCAATGAATCTGGAAGAAGGAGAAGAAAACTACTGCTTCTGCTCAGTATCGTGGCAAATGTGGGGGTGCTTGCTTTTTTTAAATATTTTAATTTCCTGGCTGTTAACATCAATTCTCTGTTCGGATTTATACACGTTGAAGAGGAAGTTCCCCTGTTGAAGATTTTGTTACCCATTGGCCTTTCTTTTCACACTTTCCAGGCAATGAGCTATACTATCGAGGTGTACAGGGGTAATCAACAGGCGGAAAGACATTTTGGAATTTATGCTTTATATGTTATGTTTTACCCGCAACTGGTTGCAGGTCCCATTGAAAGGCCACAGAATATTTTGTACCAGTTCTATGAGAAAAAGAAGTTTCACTACGAAAATATGCGGAGGGGATTAATCCTCATTGCTTGGGGATTGGTTAAGAAAGTAGTGATTGCAGACAGGCTGGCCTTATTTGTTAACCAGGTATATAACCAACCTGAAGGTTATAAGGGCATTCCGCTGGCCATCGGAACCGTTTTTTTTGCTTTCCAGATTTTCTGTGATTTTTCCGGTTATTCTGATATTGCCATTGGTTGCGCAAAATGTATGGGCTTCCACCTCATGACCAATTTCAACAGGCCCTATCAGGCAAGTTCCATCGCGGAATTCTGGAAGCGATGGCATATCTCTTTGTCTACCTGGTTCAGGGATTACGTTTATATTTCGTTGGGGGGAAACAGGGTCTCAAACCGGCGTCGTTATTTTAATTTATTTGTCGTTTTCCTGCTAAGTGGTGTCTGGCATGGCGCTAATTGGACATTTGTTTTATGGGGTATTTTGCATGGCATTTATCTTGTATTGGAAGATAAATTATACCGGCGTTTTACCGGTCTTAAAGAAAAGCAACATGGACTTGCCAGGTTTGGAAAAAGGGTTGTTGTATTTTTCCTGGTTTGCCTGGCTTGGGTGTTTTTCAGGGCTAAAAATGTAACAGACTCCTTTTATATCTTTAGGAATATCTTTTATGGCTGGACAATGCAGATAAAAAACCTGATAAGCAATAAAAGTTATGAACGTTTACACTTACTATATCTTGAACAACAAGGCCTTCAATTTTATTTGGGCGTTCTTTTTATATTGTTGATGATACTGGTTCATCGTTTGCAGGGAAAGCAAACTTTTGATAACTGGGTGATTTCAAGAAAAAAGGAAGAAAGATGGTCAATTTATTACAGCATGGTATTGTTGTTTATTTTATTTGGTGTTTTTAACCGGTCTGAGTTTATTTATTTTCAGTTTTGATAAGATATTTTTTTCTGAAGCTGGGGTGTATACTGTTCCCCGCTATGCTGCTGGTTGGTATGGTCAATTATTTTGTTGATCCCGCCCATATTTTTTTCTCAAAAAATTATGTTGCAGGCTTGGCTATCATCCTGTCAAAAGGGCATAATGCCGACAATGTCTCCAATTATGATGAACGCCTGCTGCAGGAGCAGATGATTATCAGGCTAAAAAGGACGCCAGACATAGTTGCTTTGGGTTCAAGTCGTATTATGCAATTCAGCAGTGATTTTTTTCCGGGTAAAACCATATTGAATTGCGGTGTTTCTCATGCGAATGTAAAAGATTTGATTGCCATTACCGGCTTACTTGACAGTATGCGCCGCCTACCTTCAGAGATATTATTGAATGCGGATGCGGGCTTGATTGGGAGCGACCAGACGGAAGAATGGAAAAGCCTTGAAGTATACTATCATTATTTTATGCGGCAGTCCGGTTTGCCTGATGCTGGTAATCATTTCTGGCAATTTGCAGGAAGCAGGCAGCTTACCAGCATTTTTTCTATAGAATACATGCAGGCCTCAATGGATTTCCTTTTTAGAAACCATACCGGTAAATACATAGACATAGGTACGCAAAAGCCGGTGTCCGGCGGTCGTTTTGCAGATGGCAGTATTGCATATGATGATGCATATATGCATGGGAGCGCAAGACAACGAGCACAATTTGAACTGGAAACCGGCCGGAAGAACGGTATTCCTGCCCCTTCAGAAGAACAGCAGGATCTGTTATTAGCACTCCTGGATTTCTTAAATAAAAGGGGGGCTTCGGTCTCTTTTTATCTTTTGCCCTATAACCCTGATTTATATAATGCCGTTAATCAATATCATGATAAAGCATTTGAGCAATACGAATCGTACTACAGGAATTTAGCCCAAAAAAGGAGTCTCAGTATAATAGGAAGCTTTAACCCGGCCGTTTATAATATATCCGGCACCATGTTTTATGACATGTATCACTGCTCAAAGGAAGCCATCGGAAAGATAATTAATAAATAAGTAGTCAATGCATATTCCCTTTGTTGATCTTACCGCACAATACAAAAGCATACAGCCTGCTATTGATGGGGCTATTAAAAATGTAATTGATGAAACCGCCTTTATTGGCGGCAAATACGTAGAAGAATTTGAAAATAAGTTTGCCAGCCTCCACCAGGTAAAACACGTAATATCCTGCGCCAATGGCACCGATTCATTGTATATTTTAATGAGGATGCTCGGTATTGGACCCGGCGATGAAGTTATAACAGTAGCCAATAGTTGGATATCCAGTTCTGAAACCATTACACAGACAGGCGCAAGACCCGTGTTTATTGATGCTGACCCGGTTTTTTACAGCATGGATGAAACAAAACTGGAATCCCTCATCAATTCAAAAACAAAAGCTGTTATTGCCGTTCACCTGCAGGGGCAGTGCTGCGCCATTAATACCATAAAATCCATTTGCGATAAGTATGGTATTCCTGTTATTGAAGACTGTGCGCAATCGCATTTTTCCGAATTGAATGGTATCAAAGCCGGTCTTACAGGCATCGCTGGTTCTTTCAGTTTTTATCCTGGTAAAAATTTGGGCGCTTATGGAGATGCAGGTTGCATGATGACCAATGATGACGCCCTGGCGGAGAAATGCAGGATGTATGCAAGACATGGCGCTTTAATAAAACACCAGCACCGGATAGAGGGTATTAACAGCCGTTTAGACGGGTTGCAGGCCGCCATACTTTCCGCTAAACTTCCCTATGTTTTGGAGTGGACAGATAAACGCATTGCCAATGCCGCGTTATATCATAAACACCTGGCGGGTATTCAACAGCTTGTTTTGCCGCAACAACGCCCACATTCAAAACATACCTGGCATTTGTATGTGGTACGCGCCGAACGGCGGGATGCATTAAAACAATATCTGAAAGAACAGGGTATTGAAACGGTTGTTCATTATCCCACCCCATTGCCCTACCTGCCCGCCTATAAATACCTGGGTTATACCGGTGCCCATTTTCCGGTAGCTACTCTTCTACAGGCCGAAATACTGTCCCTGCCAATGTACCCCGAATTGAAGGAGGAGGCCATCGCGTATATCGCCGGCGCCATCAGCAGCTTTTACAAATAACCCTTTTTGTTTCAACGTGCCGGCCCTTAAAAACAAAACCATTTTAATTCTTTCTCCACAGACATGGGGTGCTATGTTTGTGTCAAAACACCACTATGCAGTAGAGCTGGCTAAATACGGGAACACGGTATACTTTTTAAACCCGCCGGATAAATCGGTAAAAGAAAGGATCCTGGTTACGCCCGCTGCCACTGTTCCTGGCTTGTTTATAATCAGCCACCGGCTGAATTTCCCCTATAATATTAAGTTTCATGCAATCGGCGTTTTTCACTGGTTTATGAAGCAGCAGGTAAAAAGGGTATTACAAGCCATCGGCAAACCAGTTGATATTGTATGGTCTTTTGACCTCGGTAATTTATATCCATTTAAATTATTCCCAAAAACAGCATTGCGCATTTTTCACCCGGTAGACGAACCGTTGAATAAAACCGCCATTGATTCGGCCAAAGGGGCACAGATCATTTTCTCTGTTACCCATGAAATTCTTGAAAAGTATAAAAGCTTTGGCTTACCCATTCAGTTTATTAACCATGGCGTAAGCAGCATATTCCTTCAGCAGCAGGAAGCGCCAGCAGCTAACCATGCCATTGGCGTAGGGTTTTCTGGAAACCTGTTGAGACCTGATATTGACAGGCCTGTTTTTTTACAGATTGTACAGGAGAACCCTGCCATTGTATTTGAATGCTGGGGTAGTTACCAGCTAAAGGACGCAAATATAGGGGGCGGATTGGATAGGGAAACCGCGGCATTTATAGAAAATCTCCAGGCTTGCCAAAATGTGGTATTGCATGGGGCAGTGGCTGCTGAAGAACTGGCCCGTGGCTACCAGCGGATGGACGCTTTTCTAATATGCTATGATATTTTAAAGGACCAGAGTAGCGGAACCAATTACCATAAACTAATGGAATACCTGGCCAGTGGTAAAGTTATTGTCTCCAATAATGTTACCACTTACCAGGGAAGACCCGACCTGCTGCAAATGACGGTTGAAAGGGAAACCAATAAAAACCTGCCGGAGTTGTTTAAAAAAGTAATTGGAAATCTTTCAATTTATAATTCACCCGCACTTCAAAGCAGCAGAATTGACTTTGCAAACAATAATGTATACAGCCATCATGTTGAAACTATTGAAAGCTGCCTGAATAAATGGATTGACCACAGATAAAAAATCCGCTGGGATCCGCTTTTTTTGAAATTGAAACAATGGTGATCAAATAGCATTTATGGGTTTTGTGAAAAATCGAAAAAGGATATTTACGATAATGTTGATATTGTGTTGCACCTGAGCCGCACGGAACCTGGGGGGAGGACATTTTTGGAGGCGATTGATGAAAAAAAGCCGTTTATAGGTTCAATAGCGCCGGTATTGGCGAAATTGGCAAATTAACCGGGCTGGGTGGCCTGCTTTGCGACCCGGCCAATAAAGGATTTGCCGCTGAAATATATACCAAACTGGAAGATGTCAAAAATGATTACCCCGATCATATCGCCAAAATTGAATCAAAAAAAGAAATGGCTGCTACAATTTTCAGCGCAGCATTGTATACCTCAAAATTGGATACGCTGCTAGCATGAGGGTTTTGTACATTGGCCATTATATGCCCGGCTGCACCACCAGGATGCGGGGAGCGTATTTGCAGGATCTATTAAAACCGGCGGCTTTTTTTGTGGTGAATACAGATATCCCCATTTACAGTACACCCAGGCTTTTCCGTTCTTTTGGGTGGAGATATTATCGGGGTCCCCTGGTGGCAAACGTCAATACGTATATTCGCAGCGAGCTAAAAGACCAGCCTGATTTTGATATTGTTTGGATTGATAAAGGGGTTTTTATTGAGCCCGGTTTATTGGCCGACTTAAAAAAAAGCAATACCCTTCTTGTTCATTTTACACCAGATACCGCGTTTAGGGGTAACCGCTCAAAGCTATTTAACCGTGCATTGCCTTTGTACGATTATTGTATCACTACTAAATCGTTTGAGCTGGACGATTACAAAAAAGCAGGCGCGCATAAAATACTCTATTGTACACAGGGCTATGATCCACAACTGCACAAACCTTATCATGATTTTGCAGAAAAAAAGGGAGTTGTTTTTATTGGGCAGCAGGAGGCCTGGCGCGAAGCGGCAATTGCGAAACTGGTAGAAAAGAAAATTGGCGTAACAGTGGCGGGCGCGGGCTGGACGAGCTTTGCAAATAAATACAAAAACAATCCTCATCTGCAATACAAGGGCTGTGGCCTGTTTCATGAAGAATATGCCAAAACAATTTCTGCCGGTTTAATAGGGCTTGGACTACTGTCCAGAAAATTTCCCGAAAAACATACCACCCGCACGTTTGAAATACCGGCCTGCGGTACCGCCCTGGCGGCAGAAGACAATGAAGAAACAAGGCAATTTTATACGGATGAAGAAGTGTTGTATTTTACCGGGCTGGCTGAAATGACGGAGAAAATTGAGTACTACCTGCATCATAAAGCACTTTTGAACACATTAATAGAAAATGGTCATAACAAAGTAGTACGGGGCGGGTTCGATTATCCGGGCATATTAAAAAAGCTGTTGGATAAAATGGGTGTAAGGATATGAAAATTGCTATTTTTCACTTCAATCCCATAGAAAAATTCCCCCCGATCATGAATTTTATCAGGGTGCTGGAAAATAACCTGCCCAACAAGGTTCATATAGTTGTATTTACCACAAGAGATGCCTCCTCAAAGTCGCTTTTTCAATCGGCCAATAAACGGATACGCATCAGGCGGATTTGTTTAAGCGGTTTGTATGTAAATCCCCTGTTGCGCTATTTTAATTACCTGCGTTATTTTTTTACTTCTTTGCTGTATGGATTGTTTTCTGCCCCGGACAAGTTCTTTTATTATGAATCCGTTTCCGCCCTGGTTCCCTTGCTATTGAAAATGTATTGGTTAAAGAAAGCCCCGCTTTATATTCATTACCACGAGTATATGTCGGAACAGGAATATGGGCAAACATTTTTAACCAGGGTTGTTCACAATCTTGAAAAAAAAATTTATCCACGGGCGGCATGGATTTCGCATACCAACCCGGAAAGGATGCGCTTATTTTTGCAGGATATTGGCATGCCGGAACTGAACAACACCCATAGCTATCCCAATTTCCCGCTGAGTGAATGGGGAACCCTCAGAACGCCGGGGCCGGCACCGCTGCCCGTTCGCCTGGTGTATGTTGGTTCATTTGGCTCAATGGAAACCCTGTATATTAGAGAAACGCTTGAATGGATAAAAGACCAGGCGGGTAAAATAACACTGGATATTTATAGTTATAATATTCCCGCTGGCATCAGCGATTATGTAAATAGTTTGGATTGTCAATGGATACGGGTGCTGGAGCAGGTAGACTATTACCAGCTTCCGCTTATACTTAAGAACTATGATGTTGGATTAATTATTTACAAGGGGTTGTCTAAAAATTTTGAGTTTAATGCGCCCAATAAATTATTTGAATACCTTGTTTGCGGACTGGATACCTGGTATGCTGCGCCAATGAAAGGTATTTGGGCGTATGATTCAGCGGTTAATTGGCCAAAAATAATCAGGTTAGATTTTGAAAATCTCGGTCAATACAACGTTGAGGAACTTGTTTACCGGCAGGCAGGTGCTCAAAAAAGGATGCATTTTACCTGTGAGGATGCAAGCGAGGAACTACTGGGTAAGCTCTTATATGAATAGAAATTAAATGAGAAGGAACGCTTCAAAAATATTTGCGCTGCTATACGGGATCGTCTTCCTGCTTTCCCTTGCAACAGACTGGTATGCCAGCCTTATAATGCCCCTTTGCGCCATTATTATTTTTTCCATCCTGTATAAACTGGGGAATGGGATAATACTAAGAGAGATTATTGCCCTGCACAGCGTATTCATTTGCCTAGTGGCGCCCCTGGCCGGTTATGCTTTTTACACCAGCGACAATTCTTTGTCCCGGCTTTTTGTAAAATACATGCCTGTTCCTGCCAATATTTATTTTCCTTTTGCTATGCCTGCAATAGCGGGTTTTGTTTTTGCTATATGTCTTCCATTTAGCCAGAAAGGAGCCAATGATGAGGGGAATTTTATCATTGACAGGTTTAAGCAGATAAAAGGCATACTTGCCAACCAGGGAAATACCGCACTTTACCTATTGATTTGGGGTGTATTTTGCTCTTTTATGGCTCCCTTTGCGCCGGAATCCCTTCGGTTTTTTATCACCTTGTTTTTTTGGGCTTCTTTTGCAGCGATCCTGTATATCTATTTTTCCACCACCCTTCCTTATCGCCGCCCGGCGCTCATTGTATTTACTATCTTTATTTTTTTGCAGGCAGTGCAACAGGGTATGTTTACGGTAGTGGCATATATGGGTATGACCATATTTTCATTTGTATTCCTGGGCAAACATTCCGGCATGTTTAAGAAGCTAACTATTTTTACTGTCAGTCTTTTTGCTTTGCTGCTGATTCAATCCATTAAGAATGTTTACCGCGATTATACCTGGAGAGGGAAAAAAGGGGTGGTGGAAAGCAAAACCTTGCTGTTTACCCATCTCATCTCCGAAAAATTAAATGATCCGTCTGATTTGTTTACCCAAAAAGCGATGTTTCCTATTTATATGCGCACCAACCAGGGATTTAATGTGGCCCTGGTGATGCGCAGGTTCCCTTCAGTAAAAAAGTTCGATAATGGCGATAACTTATTGCTTTCGCTGGGTGCCTCCCTGGTACCAAGATTTCTTTGGCCCGATAAACCGGAAGCAGGGGGAAAATACAATATGTTCTACTACACCGGGTTTATAATAAGAGGCTGGTCAACCAATGTGGGTCCCCTGGGTGAGGCCTATGGTAGCTTTGGCCCCCTGGGAGGAATCGTATATATGTTCTTTTTAGGCTTGTTTATCCGCTGGGCCTATTTAAAAGTCTTCCAGGTATCCCGTAAAATGCCACTGATTATATTCTGGCTTCCGCTCCTGTTTTTCCAGGTGAGTTATTCTGCAGAAAATGACACCTTGCAAATTCTTAATTCACTCACAAAAGGCGTCTTGTTTATATATATACTGTATAAAATATTTCCCTCCATTTATATTCCAAGGAAGAAACAGGTTGCTAAAAAGCAAACGGTGGTGTATTCATAATCTTCCTTGTGTAAAACGAACGAATTGAAAACAGCTATTATTACGGGTATTACCGGCCAGGATGGCGCCTATTTATCCAAACTGCTTCTTGAAAAAAATTACAGGGTTATTGGCCTTATTCGATCTACGTATGGTTCAAACTTAAGCCGCCTGAAATACCTGGGCCTTCTTGAAAAAGTTGAACTAATTGAATGCGATCTGGGCGATCTCTCTCAGGTATTAAATATCATTTCTTCGCTGAAACCAGCAGAAATCTATAATCTTGCCGCGCAGAGCTCCGTGTCACTTTCTTTCCAGCAGCCCATTGGTACCATTTCGTTTAATATCAATTCCGTACTCAATTTCCTGGAAGCAATAAGGTTATTAAACCCGGCCATCCGGTTCTACCAGGCTTCCAGCAGCGAAATGTTTGGCAAAGTTGACCAGTTGCCCATCACGGAACAAACCATGGTTCATCCATTAAGCCCGTATGCCATTTCAAAAGTAACCGGACACTATATATGTATCAATTACCGCGAGTCCTATCATTTGTATACCAGTTGTGGTATTCTCTTTAACCATGAGTCTTACCTACGCGGAGAAAGCTTTTTTATCAAAAAACTGATTAAGGGGGCATTGGATATCTATCATGGAAAAAGAGCTTTTCTTGAATTTGGTAATCTTGACATTAAAAGGGATTTTGGCTGGTCCGAAAAGTATGTAGAAGCGATGTGGCTCATGCTGCAACAGGAAAAGTCCGATGATTATGTGATTGCTTCCGGCAAATCGCTTTCGCTAAGGGAAATAGTCTACTACGTCTTTGATAAACTGGGTTTGAAGCGGAGCCAGGTACAGATAAATTCGGCCCTGTACAGGCCAACCGAAATACAGGATATTTACGGCTCAAGTGAAAAAGCCAGGATGACACTGAACTGGCATTATGATATGGATTTTTTTAGTGTCATAGATTTGATAATGGAAGAGGAGCAAAGAAACTATGAAAAATAAAATGACGGCACGGCCAACCGTGGTTTTTTTTCACCGCAAGCCAAGGAACGTGGGAAACTACAGCGTGGAATTCATTTTTGAGGATATCCGTAACCGCCTGCAGAACAAAATTTTGTCCAGCGTAGTGGAGTCCCGGTATGAAAGCGCCGGTCTGTTTAAAAGGCTGTACAATTGTATGGAAGCCTGCCGGAAACAAGGAGATGTAAACCATATTACCGGCGATGTGAATTACCTGGGTTTGCTGCTCAATAAAAATAAAACCGTTCAGACCATACTGGACTGTGTTCACCTGAATACCTCAAGCGGTCTGAAATATGCCATTCTTAAATTATTTTGGTTATCCATTCCGGAAAAAAGATCAAGATACCTGACCGCTATCTCAGCATCTACGAAAAATGAAATTCTCCGTCACCACAAATGTGACCCCGATAAGATAGTAGTGATACCGGTTGCCATTTCTCCAAAATTTAAAGCAAAGGAAAAGCCATTTAATACTGCCTGCCCCAAGATTTTACAGGTTGGAACCGCCCCTAATAAAAATATCCCCCATCTTATTGAAGCTATCAAAGGATTACCATGTATTTTGAATATTGTGGGCAAAAAAAATTCGGAATATGAGGCGCTTCTTAAAAAAAACAATGTTCGCTATATCTATGAATGGGGTCTGAGCGACGAAGCAATTATTAACCGATATGAAGAAGCCGATATCATTAGCCTGGTATCCGTTTATGAAGGTTTTGGTATGCCCATACTGGAAGCACAAGCCGTTGGACGAGCAGTGATAACCAGCAATGTTTTTTCCATGCCCGAAGTAGCAGGCGATTCGGCGGTGATTGTAAACCCCCATGATGTTGCAGAAATAAGAAAAGGATTTGAAAAAATTATGTATGACGCAGCGTTTCGTAATGCCATGATCTTACGGGGTTTCCGGAATATTAACAGATTCGACGCAGACAGTATCGCCCTGCAATATTTTGAATTGTATAAAAAGATCATCTCCTGATTTATGTGCGGGATAGCCGGAATATTATATTTTAATACATCCACTGTGGCCAACCCGGCCCTGGTAAAGAAAATGACGGATGCCATGGCCCACCGTGGGCCAAATGCCGATGGTTTTTTCAGTGAAGACAATCTATTACTCGGCCACCGGCGCTTATCGGTGATCGATCTGTCGGAAGGCGCCAACCAGCCTTTTACGGATCATACACAGCGCTACCATATGGTGTTTAACGGCGAGCTATTTAATTTCCGGGAGGTAAAAGCGGGTATAACCGATCATGTATTTAGAACCAGCGGCGATACAGAAGTATTGATTGAAGCGTTTGCGCGCCGGGGTATGGATTGTCTTTCACAGTTTAAGGGCATGTTTGCTTTTGCGCTTTGGGATCGTGTTGAAAAAACATTGTACCTGGTTCGCGACCGGTTGGGGGTAAAGCCATTGTATTATTATGCAGATGATCATTGCCTGGTGTTTGCCTCGGAGATACGGGCTATCCTGGCAAGCGGCCTGGCACCCGCGAAACTGAATAAAGCCGCCGTGGCTAATTTCCTTCAATACCAGTCGGTAAGTCCGCCGGATAGTATTGTTAGCGGTATTCATGAACTACCGGCAGCGCATTTTATGCGGGTAAAACAAGGCAGGTTAGAACAGCACTGCTATTGGGATATCACCGCACTTAATCCCGTAACAACAACCGACCCTTCCGTCATTAAAAAACATATTTATGAATTATTGCAACAGGCGGTATCTCAGCGCCTGGTAAGCGATGTGCCCATTGGCGCCTTTCTTTCGGGCGGCATAGATTCCAGCGCGGTAGTGGCACTGATGAGCAGGGTAAGTATTTCAAAACCGGTAACCTTCAATATTGCATTTGAAGAAAAGGCTTTTGATGAATCGGCCTATGCTGAAATAGTGGCGAAAAAGTTTAATACAGAACACCATAAAATTGTGTTGAAGCCCGAAGCAATGTTGGAAGAACTTGGCCATGCATTAAACGCCATGGATACACCCACTGGAGACGGTATCAATACCTATGTGGTATCCAAAGCTATAAAAAAGGCCGGTCTTACCGTTGCCCTTTCTGGTGTTGGGGGCGATGAATTGTTTGCCGGGTATCCGTTTTTTAAAAAATATTATCAATTACACAAACAATCCTTTGCCTGGAAGGCTTCTGCTGGCCTAAGAAAATTGGCGGCCGGTTTTGCAGGCAACAGTAAATGGCACAACCTGCTGGCCACAGGCGGAGCCGGAATAGCAGATATATATCCTGTTCTTCGTCAAATTGTGTCGCCCCTTGAGATAGAAAAATTAACCCGCCTAAAAAACACCCGCGATGTGGTGGCCGCCCTATTAAAAGAAAAAGAAAAAGCAATCAGTCAGTTCCCTTCTTTCAGCCAGGTTAGTATTGCCGAATATGGCGGTTACACCCAGCAGACCCTGCTGAAAGATACGGACCAGATGGGTATGGCGGTTTCGCTGGAAATAAGGGAGCCGTTTTTTGATCATGAACTAATTGAATATGTATTGGGTATACCGGATAAAATTAAATATCCGCATTACCCCAAACAACTATTGGTGGAAAGCCTGGGCGATCTGTTGCCGCCGGAAATTGTACACCGTACCAAACAGGGATTTACCTTCCCCTGGCAAATTTGGATGAAAAACGAACTGAAAAGCTTTTGCGAGTCGCATATTGACCGGATCTGCGAAAGAGATTTTATCAATGCCGACAACCTGAAAAAGAAATGGACCGATTTTTTACTGAACGATAAGCAATCAGGCTGGATGGAACTCTGGCTTTTTGTTATACTGGAAAACTGGCTGGAGAAGAATAGTATATAAGCATCATGAAAAACATCGCGTTTATAAGCTGCCTGTTCATTTTTTTACACACGGGTATTCATTCGTTCTCACAGGATGAATTTTTGGGTCCTTTTCCAAGTTGGGCGGATGCGAAAAAACGTTTTGGTGCTGCAGGAGACGGAAAAGCGGATGATACCAAATCTCTACAACGTGCATTGGACAGCCTGAGCAATATGCATAGGGGCTTTAATGCAAAAGAAAAGGCCTATACAGTATTGTATCTCCCGGCAGGTACGTATATTATTACATCCACGCTGGTATTAAAAGGGAAGATTGGCGTTGCCATTATTGGGGAAGATCCTGCAACCACTATCATAAAGTGGAAGGGAAATGATAACGACACGATGTTCTGGGCCAATGGTTCTGCCTATTTTAAATTGTCCAGGTTAACATGGCACGCTGGCAATAAAAAAAATATGGAATGTGTAGGAATTCACTGGAAGGAAAAATGGAACGATAATTTTTCTCAAAGCTATGCAACACTCAATATTGAGTTATCCGATTTGATATTTAAGGGCAATCCTGCGTTTGGTATTAGCGGTGGTACCCTGGGTGGCGGCGGCGCAGATGGAACCGGCAGCAATGATTCGGAAATAGCCATTAAAAGATGTTGCTTTTATGACTGCTCCCAGGCGGGTATCCGCATCACCGGGTACAACGCACTTGACTACTGGATCTGGGACAGTAAGTTCCTGGATTGTTATATTGGCGTATGGAACGTATTGGGTAATTACCATATTTACCGGTCGCTTTTTAGACGCTCCAAATTATCCGACATACATAATAGAAACGGCTATTATACTTCCGTAAGGGAAAGCTTTTCTGATGGCTCCCACGCTTTTTCTATTGATGAAGGTGGCAGTTGTAACCCATTTAAAAGGATATTCCAGGGAAATATAATTGTAAATACGGTAGAGATACCCATAGAATATTACCATTTGGGATGTATTACACTGCTCGACAACCAGATTTCAAAGTCGGCAAGCACAGAATACCCCACGCTGGTGAACCACAAATGCTGGTGCTCAAACGCACTCAGTATGTTGTCTGTAGGCAATACCTATGGCGTTGACGAACCTTTGCGCCTGGTCAGTGAAAAGCCGAGGTTTATAAGGTCGGCAGATAAAATACGGGCAATACCACTGAATGATGGCGCCGCTTTTGAGAAAAAGATGCCTGTAACACCAGCCAGACTAAACGGTAAGATCTTTGAGGTGCTACCTGGCGCAACCACGGAGATCATTCAGAAAATTATTAACAATGCTGCGAGGCTCAAAGGCTCAAGGCCCGTTGTGCATTTCGGCCCCGGTAAATATTTTATAAATAAGCCCCTGGTAATTCCTGCGGGAACGGATATGCGTATTACGGGCGACGGGCTTTTATATGCAACACAGCTTTTGCCGTCTGATCTGCATTTATTTGCAAATAAATTTCTTTTGGAAGTAAACGGGCCGTCATTGATAGCCCTGCAGGATATCCAATTGGGGTACGACGGCGGCAGCGCCAATGCCGCCAACGCCATCCTGTTTAAAAATATTGATCAGAGGGGTTCGGTTATTATTATGGACCAATTGTATTCAGAAGCAGACACCTCTTTACTGGCAGAAGGGCTTAATAATATCTATATTGAAAAAAATAATTCCTTTTTCTCTTCGGGGAACTATCTTTCCGGTGGCCAATTGCAAAAAGCAGGTAATGGATCTTTTACCGTGAATTGTTTTGGTGGCCAGTTTGCGGGACTCACCGTGCTGAACAATGCAAAATTTATAGCAAAAGACTGCTGGTGGGAGGGGCCGGTACGGCAACCCATACATTTGACCGGAAACGGAGATATTACCATTGACGGTGCAATGGTAGCCCCCAACAATGCGGATAGCCTCACCACCATATCCATCGGCAATTTTGAGGGTAAGATCAGTTTACTGAATATGTATATACAAGGAGGATTGGACATTAAGCCTTCAAATAAGGACCTCTGGGTTTTTGGGTGGAACCTTCACTTTTATTATAAATTAAAGGCATTGGATTTCATCAGGAATCAATCCTCGTATAAAGCGATGTTTGCCGGCATCAGCGTACAGAACTTTGATAAGAATAACCCCGTTGGCAATAATCCATTTTTTGTGGGTGAAAAAAAATTGAATGTTGCCGATGAAAATGCATTCGCAACAGAAATGTTGAAACAAACACGGAGGGCAATTCCAATGGATAATCATGTTGCTTCCGGTTCATCAAGTTTTATTAAACTTAGCCGGGTAACACTGGGTCTGCTGAAAAAGGGCATAAAGATTATTTGATGGACATTGCTTACCCGGAATGCAGACCATTGTACACAAGACATGAGCACAAAGAAAAAGCTTTTAATTTGTATCGACTGGTTCGACCCCGCTTATAAGGCTGGTGGCCCCATCCGTTCTATTGTAAACCTGGCAGGGCATCTTTCCGGGATATTTGACATCTACATTTATACCAGTAACCATGACTTGCACGAAGCAAATCCCCTGCAAGACATTCAGCCTGATCAATGGTGCAGGCATTTTTCCGGCGCACAGGTATTGTACGCATCCGGTCATAGTACAGGGAATTCGTTTATTACGCGCATGTTAACCGATCTTGCCCCCGATTGCATTTACCTGAACAGTGTGTTTTCAAAAAATTTTACCATTGATGTAATTAGAGCGTATAGGCAGTCGGCCAGTCATGCCCGGCTGGTGCTTGCACCGCGCGGCATGTTAAAACCCAGCGCCCTGGCTACAAAAACGTTTAAAAAGAAATTGTTTCTCTTACTGGCAAAAATGGCCGGCATCCATAAACTCCTTCATTTTCATGTAACCAATGAAACAGAAGCAAAGGAAGTAGCCACCGTTTTCGGAAACAGACCGGTAACGATTGCCAATAATTTTCCGGTGTCCATTCAGCCGGAACCTGTTTACCTGGAAAAAGTTCCGGGGAGCATACAGTTGGTATTGGTAGGTCGGGTACATCCCATCAAGAACATTGATTTTCTTTTGTCGCTCTTGAAGGATTTGCATGGCACGGTACAACTGGATATCATTGGTGTAGCGGAGGATGAAATATACTGGCAGCAGTGTAAGTCTATTATCAAGGAACTGCCCGCGGATAAAAAGGTTTGTTTATTGGGCGATATGCCACATCATTTACTTACCAATGAACTGGCGGGTCATCACCTGTTCGTTTTACCCACTAAAGGAGAGAACTTTGGACATGCCATTGCAGAAGCACTTTGTTCCGGCAGACCTGTTCTGATTAGTGACCAGACGCCCTGGAAAAATTTAAGGCTGTCTATGGCGGGCTGGGATTGTTCTTTGCAATCGCCCGAACAGTTTACAGAAGCCTTACAACAAGCGCTGGACTGGGACCAGGCCGGGTTCGACAATTGGTGCCGGGGCGCTTTGGTTTATATGAGAACCCATCAATCGAATCATTTGCTGGTGCAGCAATATCAACAACTATTTAACTAACCACATGTATATTCTCGGCATCAACGCTTACCACGCAGATTCTTCCGCCGCTATTTTTAAAGACGGAAGCATGATTGCAGCAACAGAAGAAGAACGATTTACCCGTATTAAACACTGGGCGGGTTTTCCCGCGATGGCGATAAAATTTTGTTTGCAGGAAGCAGGCATTAGCTTACAGGAAGTGGATTATATTACGATTGGCCGAGACCCCAGGGCCAAATTCTTAAACAAGCTTAATTACCTCCGCAAAAACCCATCCCTGGTTTTTGGCGCCATCCGGCGATACAGGAACAGCCAGCAGGTTACCAGTCTTGAAGAAGAATTCAGGAAAATTGACCCAACGGTTTCCAGTGCCGCGCTGAAAAACAAGATCAATAATATTGAACACCACCGCAGTCACCTGGCCTCCGCTTTTTTTGCATCCCCCTTCCAGGAATCCGCTATCCTTTCCATTGACGGCTCCGGTGATTTTACCACCACCATGATAGCAATAGGGAAAGGAAACAAGATCGAGGTGCTGGACAGCGTGGATTTCCCCGTGTCTTGTGGCTTGTTCTATACCGCATTTACCCAGTTTCTTGGCTTCCCGCATTATGGCGATGAATATAAAGTGATGGGCCTGGCGCCTTATGGCCAGCCAACATACGTGGACAAGGTAAAAAAGCTCATAGCATTGCTGCCGAACGGTTTGTTTACCTGGAAAAGCGAATATTTTGTGCAGCCTACCCGCGCAGGGTTTAAATATGAGAACAACATACCTTCGGTCGGCAATTTATATTCAGCGGCATTTGTACAGGAATTTGGTTCACCAAGGGAAAAAGACCAGCCATTGTCACAATACCATAAAGACCTGGCTACTTCGGTTCAGCGTGTAACAGAAGAACTTATCTTCTATATGCTGAAGCATTTGAAAGAAAGAACCGGCATGAAAAATATCTGTATTGCCGGAGGAGTGGCACAAAATTCAGTTGCCAACGGGAAAATAGCGGAATCAACCGGTTTTGAGGGAGTGTATATTCCATCCGCAGGTCACGATGCCGGCATATCAATGGGGTCCGCTCTTTATTTATACAATCATATATTGGAACAGCCAAGGGCTGCGCCCGTTTACTCCGCTTATACCGGCAGCAGGTTTTCGAATAATGAAATAGAAGCCTTTTTACAATCGAGAAATATTAAATACAGGAGATTGGACGACGAAGAATTATATGATACCGTAACCAATAAACTGATTGAACCCGGTGTGGTGGGATGGTTTAATGGCAGGGCGGAATTTGGCCCAAGGGCATTGGGCGCCCGTTCTATTCTGGCCGACCCGCGCAACCAGCAGGCAAAAGACCTGCTCAACCTAAAAATTAAACGGCGCGAAAGCTTTCGTCCTTTTGCACCCTCGGTGCTGAAAGAGTATTCAAGTGAATATTTTACAAAACCGGACCCGGTACCTTTTATGGAGAAAGTGTTTCCGGTGCGACCAGAAAAGCAAGCCATCATCCCCGCTGTTACGCATGTAGATGGCACCGGGCGCCTGCAAACGGTTGACAAAGAGATATCGCCAATGTATTATGCACTGATAGAGGCCTTCAGAAAAAAAACAGGCGTTCCCATTTTGCTGAACACGTCTTTCAACGAAAACGAACCGATTGTAAATACACCCGCCGAAGCATTGGATTGCTTTTTGCGTACCCAAATGGATATGCTGGTATTGGAAAATTGCGTTATCACAAGAGACTAGGTAGTTATGCGTATTTCAATTGTTACCGTTTCATACAACAGCGCCTCCACCATAGGAGAAACGCTGCGATCCGTGAGCGAACAAACCGGCGTAGCTATTGAACACCTCGTTATTGATGGCGAATCAACAGATAAAACACTCGATATTGTAAAGTGTTTTCCGCATGTTGCCGGTCTTGTTTCTGAACCCGACGCAGGCATCTATCATGCCATGAATAAAGGATTGCAACGCTGCTCGGGCGATGTCATCGGTATACTGAACAGCGACGACGTATATGCAGACAATACTATCCTGGCAAAAGTGGCCGCCGTTTTTAATGATCCGGCTGTTCATTGTGTCTATGGAGACCTGCAATACGTGCAGCAGCACAATCTTTCAAAAGTGATCCGCACCTGGAAGGCAGGGAAATTCAGCCATAAAAATTTTTTATATGGATGGATGCCGCCGCATCCAAGCTTTTTTGTTCGAAAGGAAGTGTATGACACGGTGGGTTTGTTTAATACCGAATTAAAAACTGCCGCTGATTATGAAATGATGCTGCGTATTTTATACAAACATAATTTTGCAGTAGCCTATATCCCGGAAGTGCTGGTAAAAATGCGGTCCGGCGGAATCAGCAATGCCTCCCTCCGCAACCGGTTCAGGGCAAACCGCGAAGATGCCAAAGCATGGAAATTAAATAATAAGCGGCCACATTTTTTTACCCTGTACCTAAAGCCGCTCAGAAAAATACCTCAGTACCTTATCAGATAAAATTTGGAATAATTTTCAAATCCTATGTTTTCCATATTTAAAAGAAAATACCCTTCTTCACCGGTCAATTTCAGCGGCCTGCAGACAGATATGCACTCGCATCTTTTGCCGGGCATTGATGACGGGGCACCGGATACCGCGCAATCAGCGTTTTTGAAAAAGGGCCTGGAAGATCTGGGCTACCGTCAATTTATTACCACGCCGCATATTATGTGGGACCTGTATAAAAATACGGCGGCTACCATTGGGCAGGCATTAAAAAACCTGCAGCAGGAAAACGCGCACGGCAATATTCGCGCGGCTGCAGAATATTTTATGGATGATCATTTTGACGCGCTGATGGATAAGGACGAACCGTTGCTGACGATTGGCGGAAAACGAATATTGGTGGAATTTTCTTTTGTTGCCCCACCCCTTAATTTAAAAGAACAATTGTTCAAGCTGCAGATAAAAGGCTACGAACCTGTACTGGCTCATCCGGAACGTTACAATTATTTTTCGGGCAATAAAGCCCTATATGATGATTTTAAAAGCATGGGCTGCCTGTTTCAGCTAAACCTGCTTTCGCTGACAGGCTACTATGGAAAGATCCCACAAGATTTGGCAAATTGGCTGATAGCCAAAAATTATATTGATTTTGCAGGAACGGATTTGCACCACGAACGACACCTGGAAGCCCTGCGCAAGGCTAAAACCATCATGCCGCCAATACTCCAATTGCTAAACAGCGGAAGGTTGTTAAATACATCGCTGGAAATGTAGCGCGGTTTATTCTATCTAAAAAAAAGTATCATATAAATATGTATCAGGAACTAGTAAATGGTAAAAATAGATTAGCTGTTATTGGGCTTGGTTATGTAGGGTTGCCCATTGCCCTGGAGTTTGCCAAAAAGATTGCAGTGATAGGTTTTGACATCAACGAAAAGCGGATCGGGATGTTGCGCAATCATATAGATCCCAGCAAAGAAGTGGACGCAGAGGCGTTCAACAATAGAAATATCAGCTTTACCAATAGTCTCGATGTCTTGGGCGAGGCCAACTTTTTTATCATTGCCGTGCCTACACCGATTGATAAATACAATGTACCCGATTTGAAACCACTGCTGGCAGCGTCTGAAACCGTAGGCAAAGTGCTGAAAAAAGGCGATTATGTTGTCTATGAATCCACCACCTATCCGGGCTGCACCGAAGAAGACTGTTTGCCCGTGCTGGAGCGGATTTCCGGTTTAAAAATGGGTTTGGATTTTAAACTGGGTTACTCTCCCGAAAGGATTAATCCGGGCGATAAAAAAAATACCCTGAGAACCGTTGTAAAGGTGGTTTCGGGAAATGATGCTGAGTCGCTGGCTGAAATAGCGCTGGTATATGAATTGGTGGTAGATGCCGGTGTACACCGCGCGTCCTCCCTGAAAGTAGCAGAAGCCAGCAAAATAGTAGAGAATGTACAACGCGACCTGAATATTGCCCTGATGAATGAATTGTCATTGATATTTGATCATATAGGTATCAATACATTTGAGGTTATTGAAGCCGCCGGCACCAAATGGAATTTTTTGAAATTCCAGCCCGGGCTGGTAGGAGGACATTGCATCGGCGTGGACCCTTATTATCTTACCTATAAAGCGGCCTCCCTGGGCTATGAGTCTAAAGTAATAGCTGCCAGCCGGTATATTAACGATGATATGGCCCGGTATGTGGCAAGAAAAGTAATTACCCATGTACTACGGAACGCCACAGCGCCCAGGGTACTGGTGAAGGGTGTGACATTTAAAGAAAATGTGAGCGATATACGCAATTCTAAAATTATTGATACGGTAAAAGAACTGTTGGCATTTAATATACAGGTAGACGTGGAAGACCCGTATGCAATAGCGGAAGATGTACACGAAGAATACGGCTTACACCTGACCACTCAGATTGAAAATAACTACGATGCCGTTATAATAACCGTGCCGCATCGCGGGTACGGCGCGCTGGACGATGCTTATTTCAGTTCCATTTCAACACCCGCTGCCATGATATTTGACCTGAAGGGTATTTATAAGGGGATGATTACCAGTAGAAAATACTGGAGTTTATAAATCCCTGCCCGCCTGCAGGTCCCCCAGCAGGCCAGGCTTATAATGCCCATACATACACGCCTGCTCAATAGTTGCAGGCTCCGCATTCCTTCTCTTTCCCCGTAATCCCATTTTTACATTCAACCGAAGGGCCGTCCCGCGTTTTAACTTTCTATTCACTTTAGACTCCGATCACCGCCCTGCACGGAGATTAACACATCGATCCCTAAACATTTCGGGTTCAGGAGTGTTTTTTTTATATGAACGCGTTTACGATAAAAGACCTGGAGAACCTGTCCGGTATTAAAGCTCATACCATCCGCATCTGGGAACAACGGTACGCCTTCATCAAACCTCAGCGTACCCAAACCAATATCCGGTACTACAGTAACGAAGAATTAAAAAAAATCCTGAATATTTCCCTGCTCAATAAGTACGGGTACAAGATATCCCATATCAACAAAATGAGCACCGGCGAAATACAGGAAAAGATTGTTTCCCTCTCCAACCTGCAGGCACAACATGAACGCATTGTAAATGCGATGATACAATGCATGGTAGACATGGATATTGAAAAATTTGAAGAGGTGCTGGATAGCTATATTTCACTACGGGGGTTCGACAAAGCCATCACCCAAATCATTTTTCCCTTCCTGGAGAGAATTGGCATACTGTGGCTGGCCAACCATATCAACCCCGCACAGGAGCATCTTGTTACCAATATTATACGTCAGAAACTGATTGCCGGTATTGAAACGGTTTTTACCCATATCAGCACAAACAAGCTGGTACTGCTCTTCCTGCCGGAAGGGGAGCATCACGAGCTGGGGCTGCTGTATATTTGTTACCTGCTTAAAACCCGTGGTATAAAAACCCTTTACCTGGGTGCCGATGTGCCAGCCGCTGACATTGAGTTTGTGAGCAGGCTTAAAAAACCGGATTACCTCTATACCCATCTTACCTCGGCAACGGGGAACTTCAATTTTGATAAATTCCTGGGCCAGGTACAGGCCAGGCTGGAAGACTTTCCTCTGGTCATTTCGGGCCAGTTAACTACCGCTTATAAAAAGCAGATCCCGCCCAGGGTGAGCATAAAAACCTCACTTCAGGAAGTAATTGACTATATATCAGGAATATAATCCTTTGCTGGGTATTTTTTTGCCATCCATACCAGTCTCAATGACAAAAATTCATTCCCTGCACTGCGGTATGCAATTTGTATTCAATATGCCGTTATCGCATAATTAAATACAGGTTAAGAACTACCAAAGCGCGTTTTATTAACACATTCTTGCTATTGAAGATTTGGTTTTTTCCTACAATTGTGTTTAATTTTGTAGTCTAAATACTTAAACACAATTGTTATGGCATCTTTAGAGTTCAGTCAAATGCTGGTTAACAATGCTGAATTTTTAAAACCGTTCGCAATCACCCTTACAAGAGATTCTGATGCGGCCCAGGATTTATACCAGGAGACTTTATACAGGGCTTTGGCCAATAAAGAAAAGTACAATGTTGGCACCAATATTAAAGCATGGTTGTATACAATCATGCGTAATATCTTTATTAATAACTATCGCAGAAAGGCCAAACAAAATACCATTTTCGACAGTACCCCCAACGATTTTTTGTTGAACCAGGCACAGGTTACCACGGCCAATGCCGCGGAAAGTATTTTAAAACTAAAGGACATCCAGTGGGCCATTCATCACCTTCCGGATATTTTCCGCAACCCCTTCCTATTGTATTTCGATGGGTATAAATACCACGAAATTGCACAAATGCTGGGCGAACCCCTGGGTACCATAAAAAGCCGGATACATTTTGCACGCAAACTGTTAAAGGCCCAGGTACAAAGGTTTTAATCGCTCCCTAAACAATTGGGATAATCGCAGTGCCTTGCACAACAAACATCCATTGCTATCACCCAAAGACTTCTTGTAAACAGCGAACGTGGTTTCGTACATTTGTCTAAAATACTAACTTGGTTATACACGATATAATATTAGTGAATGAACAAGATGAACCGGTTGGCACCATGGAAAAAATGGAGGTTCACCGGAAAGCACTATTACATCGTGCCTTCAGCGTTTTTATTTTTAACAACCGGGGTGAAATGCTTTTGCAGCAACGTTCTTTAAAAAAATACCATAGCGCCGGGCTCTGGACAAATGCCTGTTGCAGTCATCCCAAACCGGGAGAAGACACTCAATCCGCCGCCGAGACAAGATTGCAACACGAAATGGGGTTTGCGGCCGATCTCAAAAAAGTATTTGAATTTACCTATCGATCCGCATTTGACAACGGCCTGACCGAATACGAATTTGACCATGTATATGCAGGCGTATACGAGGGCCCGGTAGAACCCGCCAAAGAAGAAGTGAATGACTACTGCTACAAAAGCCTGGCTGCGATAAAAGAATCCCTGCAAACGCATCCTTCCAAGTATACCACCTGGTTTGCCATTGCCTTTCCATTAATTGAAAAATGGATGGAGGAAAAAGCGCCGGAAAAAAAAGCAGCGTAGTTAACGGTTTATGCTGTCCTCACTGCTCCGGTATTTCAAAAAAAATCATGGCAACTCGTCTTCGCCGCAATTCCCGTCTTCACAAAGCGCCGGGCGAACTAATTATCGTCAACGAAGAACATTGGGGCCATCCTTTCTGGCAAAGAAATTGCATTTTCATTTACCCGTTTGCCGTACCCGGTGATCGCTATTTTCCTGCATTTAAACCTGGCATATGAAACAATTTTACACCCTTAGTCTTCTTTTGTGTTTTTCTTTTATACAAGTTTCCGCGCAGGTTAGTTTTAATGCCAACAGTGCCGGTGGCGTTCCTACCTATACCGGTAATTATTTATTTGGCAGTAATGCTGGTTATTATCAGTCCTGGAACATATTTGCCATGGCCGATATTGCGGCGGGAAATCCAGGGCGGAATATCAGCGGGGCCGGTATCAAAAGCATGCACCAGCCCCTGCCCGAGCAGTTTTTTGCCGATTGGGGATACGATGTTTACCTCAATCTCTTTGCCTATTATAACCGACTGGGTATAAAAGACAACACTATTTGGTTTGAAGGCCCTACTGCAGCCCATAAAGACAATACCGTTTATCCGGGCTGTACAACGCCTTCCCTGCTCTGGAGCAATTTGTATGAGCCTATATGGGACGGCGGCGCCAACGGCACACCCGTAAACGAAAATAATTATCTGGCCTTATATGTTTATAATACGGTAACCCGCTATAAACAATGGGTAAAATTTTGGGAAATAGTAAACGAACCGGATTTTGATAATGGCCAGAACGGCTGGCGCCCGCCAGGTGATGCGGGTAACTGGTGGGACAATAATCCAGGCGCCTGTGAACTGGTAAATCTAAAGTCGCCGGTATTTAATTATATCCGCATGCTCCGGATTGTATATGAAGTGATAAAATCTGTAGACCCAACCGCCTATGTATCCATGGGCGGCGTGGGTTATCCATCTTTCCTGGATGTGATGCTCAGGAATACCGATAACCCCGCAGGTGGTACCGTAACCAGCGAGTATCCCTTTACCGGTGGTGCCTATTTTGATTGCGTGAGTTTTCATTATTACCCCATGTATGATTTGCGTTATTACGATGGTTCCGGCACACTTAAATTCCTGCGGTATTCAGATGCGGCGGTAGACCAATACATCAGCCGGAAAAACACCCTGGCAGCAACCCTCTACCATCGAGGGTATAACGACACCCTCTACCCGAAAAAAATATTTATCTGTACAGAAAATAATATTCCCCGTAAACCATTTGGCGATTTTATAGGTGGCGATGAAGCGCAACGCAATTATGATATGAAGGCCATTGTGGCAAGCCAGTTGAACGATATAAAACAATTGTATATTTTTTCAATCGGCGATAGCAAGGACTATGCAAATGCCACCGATCCGTTCGACGTGGTAGGCTTCTACCAGAACTTAAACGGGAAAGGTCCGGGCGAAAATGGGAACGATACCATTGGCCCCTACCTGCAACAGTACAATAGTTCCGGTATTGCATACAAAACCTTTTCGGATGCGCTAAGCGGATTCCATACCGATACCGCGCAGACCGCAGCCATGAATATACCAGCCGCTGTGCGTGGCGGCGCATTCAGGAATGCCATGGGCGATCATGTGTATGTATTATGGGCCGCCACCACAACAGATAACAGCGAGGCGGCCAGCGCAACCTATTCGTTTCCTGCGGCCATGAATGTGCCGGCCCAGCTCAATCAGCGAAGCTGGGACTACGCACAAACAAATATCACCAGCCCGGTTTCATCGCAGTTTGTTACCCTCAGCGGTTCGCCTACGCTGTTGCTGGCTCCCCTGATTGTTACGGCCCTGAAACCGGACAGTGTGCGGCATGCTCCCGCACCTTATTTTTCCGTGAACCTGTATCCCAACCCTGTCAGGGACAGGATTCTAATTAAGCTTCATTTGAAAAAAAGGGAATCAGTTGCTATACGCATTACAGATGGAACGGGTCAGTTGGTGATGCAGCCAGCCGGCAATTCAATATACAATTCAGGTGATAATGTAATTCAGGTGCCGCTGCCGCCCGGCCTGACCACCGGCATTTATTATTGCCGGATAACGGCTGGCAACAACGACCAGGTAATCAGGTTTATGGTAACAAGATAAGCGCCGCCACCGGGTAGGTTAGCGCTCGGTGTGCAGGGCCACCGCCAGCATATACCCGGAATTATACGCCAACCAATTGTTCCGCCCATGCCAGTCATGGCCTCTGCCAGGTTTTGCATAAGAAAGATTAAAATCGGTATCGTCTTTGTTTTCCAAACCGGCGCCCATGCCATTTACAATGCCTCCGGGCGCATTGCTATACTCAAAGGTTCCAAAAAAGCCATAA
>JBDTVE010000168.1:0-12508 GCA_040007355.1 Bacteroidota bacterium
GTGGTGGCTACTATGGCGGTGGTTATGGTGGTGGCTACTATGGCGGCGGTTATGGGGGTGGCTACTACGGTGGTGGTTATGGGGGTATCGGCGGCGTAAAATATAGCGCTTATGCCGCGCCCATCAGTAAACCCCGGGTGTTCAATGTAAACAGTTATTCCAATAATAACCGGTCGGCCAGCAGGGTGTATACAAATGGATCTTATTACAACAATAACCAGCGTTATAATAACAATAACGGCAATAACAACCGGACTAATAGTAACAATAACAATAACGCGCGCAGCAGTTATACGCCTTCCAATTCTAATTCCAATAATAATACGCCTTCGCGCAGCTATACACCTTCTTCCAGTTCTTCTTCGCCGTCTAGTAGCAGTGGCGGTGGTGGTGGAGGTTCCATAAGCAGGCCTTCGCGCGGAAACTGATTTGATCATTAAAAGAACTCAAGAATATATATCCAGCTTAACATAGTGAAAGAGGAACTTGATTTGAGTAACGCACTTAAAGGTTCCTCTTTTTTTATTGGCCTGTGCACACTTAAATATTACCAATGTATGAAGAATATCCTTTTTATCGGTTCCTTTTGTCTTTGCGGTCTGGCCAGTATGGCGCAGCTTCCGGAAGACGTGCTGAAATTTGGCTGGTATGGCCCAACCGGTACGGCCCGCACGCAGGCAATCGGGGGCGCCATTGGTGCGCTGGGTGGTGACCTGACTGCTAGCTATGTAAACCCAGCCGGTCTGGCTTTTTATAAAACAAAAGACGTGATTGTTTCCCCGGGTTATTCTTTTTTCAAAAACAATATCAATTTCAGGGGTACGAACAATAACGGTCAGAACAGCAGTTTTTTTAACCTGGGCACCAGCGGGGCAGTGTTTGGATCCAGCGATCCGCGCAGCGCCTGGAATGGCAAGGCCTTTAGCATAGCCGTTTCAACCGTTGCCAATTTTAACAGCCATATCAGTTATACCGGGCAGAACAATTTTAGTTCTTACGGGGAACAATATGCGGCGGATGCAGCATCAGCGGCTTCCAACGGCCTGAGTTTCGATGATATGCTCAATGATTCTGATCCTTCTATCCGGGTGTCTGCAGGTACCAAACTGGGTATCTATACTTACCTGATTGATACGCTGACCGTACCCGGATTGCCTGCTTCGGAGAACCCGCAGATTGTAAGCATGGCCATGTGGAAAAACCTGAAAAATGGCGCCCCCTTTCTGGTAACCCAGCAGAACAGCATTCGGACGAACGGCGGTATTACGGAGATTGCTCTTGGTTTTGCAGCTACTCATACAGACCGGTTCTACCTGGGCGGCAGCCTGGGCATTCCCATTGTGAGCTATGAGAGAAACAGCGTGTTTACCGAAACAGATGCCAGCGGCGATCCGAACAATAATTTTGAGCATTCCACCCTTACGGAAAAATACAGCACCCGCGGTGTGGGTGTAAATATCAAACTGGGCGCTATTTACAAACCAGTTGATCAATTGCGGGTAGGGCTCGCCCTTCATTCGCCCAGTTTTTATGGGCTTAAGGACAGCTACTATGCCAGCATGACCACCAACACCGAGAACTATGTGCTTCCCAATAACAGCACGGTTACTGCCACAACCGACCAGACGCTTAACCTGGCGCCTACTTACAAATACGATCTGTCTAGCCCCTGGCGGTTTATTGCAAGCGCCGCCTATGTTATCCATGAAACGGAAGATGTAAAACAGCAAAGAGGATTTATTACAGCCGATATTGAATATGTAACCTATAAAAGCAATTCCTATAAAACAACGGGGGGAGATGACAATAACAGTTATTATAAAGACGTAAACAAGGCCATTAAAGATTATTATAAAAATGCGTTTAATTTCAGGCTGGGCGGAGAAATAAAGTTCAATACCATTATGGCGCGACTGGGTTTTTCTTATTATTCAAACCCCTACAAGGAAAGCGAACTGAAAGGTAAAAAGATGTTTGTAAGCGGTGGACTGGGCTACCGCAACAAGGGCCTGTTCCTGGATCTTACTTATGTACACAGCATAACCAATGATGTTGATTTCCCTTATCGCCTGCCCGATAAAGCCAATACCTTTGCCACCGTAAATGGAATCGGCGGAAATATAGCGGTGACAGCGGGGATCAAGTTTTAAGTCGGGAAATAGCAGGCACAAAGACGTGGTGTTACCTGGTAGCATAAAAAAAGGCCCTTCCATATAGAAAGGGCCCATGTTTTCTTTGAGAACAGCGCCTAAACCTGTATTATCGATGGTTTAAAATGGGATATCTGGACAAAGGTTTCTCACACGTGTAGAAGGTATAATGTAAATATTACTTTTTATAAGTTGAATTTGAACTCAGATTTTAATTCACTGCAATTCCCGCACCAAGCTATGAAAATAATTAATAAGTTGATTGAGATCAAGAGGTGAATACCATTTAATTCCATCGTCTTTTGCAAACCAGGTCAGTTGGCGTTTTGCATAATGCCGGGTATTCCGTTTTATATCCTGGATGGCTTTTTCCCTGTCTATCTCACCATCTAAATAATCAAATAATTCTTTATACCCAACCGTTTGCAGTGCATTCAGCGTTCTGTAAGGCGTCAGCGATCTGACCTCGTCTTCCAGTCCATCACGTATCATGGCGTCCACCCGGGTATTAACCTGGTAGTATAATTGAGGGCGCGGCAGGGTTAAGCCCACCCGGATGATATTGAAACCTCTTTTTTTCTTTTGTGTACGATGGAAATCCAGGATTGATTTACCGGTGGCCATCACTACTTCCAGCGCCCGCATGATCCGCTGGGGATTTTGTATTTCACCTGCGGCATACCAGTTGGGGTCCTTTTTTTTTATTTCCTTTTGCAGCCAGGCAAGACCCTCTAAGTTGTATTGGAGGCTAATCTCGTTGCGCAGCCCGGCGGGCACCGGGGGTATCTCATCCATGCCCTCGCAGAAAGCCCGGATGTATAAACCGGTACCGCCTACCATGATAGCAACGGGATGTTCACGGAAAATTTCCTGGACAGCGTTTAGGGCATACTGCTCAAAAACTGCAGCATTTACCTCATCGGTAACAGAATGAGAATTGATAAAATAGTGTTGTACCTGTTCCAGTTGCAGCGCGTCTGGTTTGGCAACGCCAATATTCAGTTCTTTATAACACTGCCTGGAGTCTGCTGAAATGATAGCGGTTTTGAAATGTTTTGCCAGCTCCAGGGAAACACTCGTTTTACCTACCGCTGTTGGCCCGGCAATAATGATACATGTTTTTTGCGCCATTCAGCTGGAAAAAATTGATACATAAATATTGAAGCGGGCGGACTACAGTTCTTCCGCGCCTTCTTCGCTGGCTTCTTCACCGGCTATATTTTCACCGGCTATATCTTCCCCGCCAACTTCACCTTCTCCCACTTCACCAAAACCTTCCGCTCCTCTTACCAGGTCATATTTCTCTTCCATCTCTGCCAGTTTATCACTTACCAGTCCCTTGGTGCCGTATTGAGAAGGTGCGATGCCTTCCGTTCTTACAGTGGCGGGGTACTCCAGGCGGGGATTTTCTTCTTTTGCCACGTTAATCAGTTCAAGCCAGAAAATCCAGTTTTTGGTAAAATCATATTCGAAGACAAATTTCTGGTTGGGGTCTATTATTTCCGAGCCCACGGTGGTTGCATCCATCAGCAGCGGTTCAACCTTGTACCGTTTGTCGTATTTGGCCAGGGTTATTTCTTTTCCGCGTTGCCAGTGGTCATTGCTCCGGTAAAAAGTAGCCTGGTGCTTATTGTCGAATTCGTAGGCTTTTAATATGGCCTGGTGCAGTTGCAAAAAGTTTTGCGTGTGGCGGATGGCCACATCGCGGTAAACACTGTCGTCCTGCTCAAAATAAACCCTGAATTTTAATATAGCCATACTTTATTTTCAGTTTAAGATTTCCAAACGCGTCCTGGCGACTGCCCGTAACCCTGGCCCTCGCGGCCCGGGCCGGCGCCTGCGCATTTAACAGGGATCAAAAGTAAAACAAATTGCCAACTTATGTGCTGCCGTGTTTCACCAGTTACTTAGTGTTCTTGAAAATGAACAGTCCTTATTTAACGGGTTGTAAATGGAGGGCCTCCGCCTTACGCAGCATCAGTTCATAGGCCGCTTCATAATTGTTTTGTATATCGCCGTCCAGGATGGCATCCCTGATGGCATTTTTAATATCGCCCACTGCTCGGCAGGGTGACAGTGCGAATATCTCCATAATCATTTCTCCGGTGATGGGTGGCTGCCAGTTCCTGATCCGATCTTTTTCTTCCACTTCGGTCATACGCTGGCGTACCAGTTCAAAATTCTCCATGTACCGTTTTACTTTTTGCTTATTCTTGGAGGTTATATCCGCTTCGCACAATGTCATCAGTGCTTCCACATCTTCACCCGCTTCAAAAAGCAAACGGCGTATGGCCGAGTCAGTAATATTCTCTTTTGTTAGCCCAATAGGCCGCAGGTGCAGCTCAACCAATTTACGTACAAAACGCATTTTCTCGTTTTGTGGCAATTTCAGTTTGGCAAATATTTTAGGAACCATCCGGCCACCGGTAACCTCGTGCCCGTGAAATGTCCAGCCATGTCCTTCCTCAAACTTTTTGGTAGCGGGTTTGCCAATATCATGCAGCAGGGCCGCCCACCGCAGCCATAGATCATCCGTTTTTGCGCAAATATTATCAATCACCTGAAGGGTATGATAAAAATTATCCTTATGCCCCTTACCGTCAATGTATTCCGCCCCTTCCAGGTCAACCATCTGGGGAAAGATAATATGCAGCAGCCCGCATTTATAAAGCAAATCAAAGCCAACAGAAGGCCGGGAGCTCATCAGTATTTTATTCAGTTCATCGGTGATACGCTCCTGGGTAATGATTTTAATGCGTTGTGTATTTTGTTTGATGCCCTGCCAGGTATCCGCTGCAATGGTAAACTGCAGTTGTGCGGCAAAACGTATGGCCCTTAACATCCGCAGGGGATCGTCGCTGAATGTCTGGTCGGGGTTAAGCGGTGTTCGGATAATGCTATCGGCTAAATCCTTTAGACCGTTAAACGGATCAGATAATTTTCCATAGTCCTCTTCCTGTAAACTGATAACAAGCGCATTGATGGTAAAATCGCGCCGGTTCTGATCATCCTCCAGGGTGCCGGGCACTACCTGCGGATTACGACTGTGAAACTGGTAACTTTCCTTGCGGGCACCCACAAATTCTATCTCAAAATCTTCCAACTTTATCTGGGCTGTTCCATAAGTTTTAAAAAAAGCTACCGGCGGCGGCGGGTTAAAATGTGTCGCTACTTTATTGGCCAGTTCTATTCCATTGCCCGCGCAAACAATATCGGCGTCTTTTGTTTTCCTGCCCAGCAGTTTATCGCGCACAAAGCCGCCGATGATATAGCTGGGCATCTGTAATTCCGCCGCTGCATGCGCAATTTTTTTAAACACAAATAATTCCCTCTCTGTGCAATTGATCTCCATACCCGCAAAAATAAGAAAGACAATTTACAGCCCGGTTTTTAAAGAGGCGGTTAGTTGTTCGTTTTTTATACCATAGGCGCATTTAAAATGGCCCAGGGGGCAGGCTTTTCTGCCATGTAAACCACAGGGCCGGCAGGCCAGCGCTTCTTCCGTTTCCACAATAAAACCGGTATCGCTAACCGGGCCAAACCCAAAAGAAGGCAGGGTAGAACAATAGACAGCGGTAACCGGCGCGTTTACCGAAGAGGCAAAATGAAGGGGTGCGGAATCGTTCACGTAGTTCATTACCGCGTGTTTCATTAAGGCTGCAGATTGAAGGAAACTGAGCTGACCACATAAATTGAACAAGTTTTTGCCAGAACAGGCGGCCATGATGCCATCGCACAATTGTTTATCGGTAGCCGCACCCAAAAGATAGACATAGTATGCAGGCGGGAGTTGTTGTATAAAGCTGATCCATTTGGCAGCGGGGTATTGTTTGGTAAACCACACAGACGAGGGCGCAATACAGATATAGGAAGGTTCCCGATAAGACGCTACGGCCGCAAAATCATTTCCCGAAGGATAGAGCCTTGGCTTAAAAGCCTTTCCGTCTGTAAAATGAGCAATCAGGTCATTGTTGCGTTCTATTTCATGTTTGGGATACTGGCTGGTACTAATAACATGTTTTATTTTCGTGGTAAACAGTGCACTCAACGGGTTTTTATCGAACCCGATTTTTTCTTTGGCTCCCGAAAACGCGGTTAGTATACCGGTGGTGGTAAACCGCTGTACATTGATCACTTTATCGTATTTCCTGCTACGGATGATCCGCAACAAATTGCGCAGTCCTTTTAGTTTCCCTTCCCTTTTATCCCATACCAGGGTTTCGTGCAGAAAGGGATGGAATCGTAACAATCCCTCATTGCCTTTTCTTACCAGGAAATCTATTTCGGCGCCGGGAAAATAAGCGTGCAGTTTTTCAAGCAGGCCGGTTGCCAGCACTACGTCGCCAATAAAAGCGGTTTGTATGACCAGGAATTTTTGCAAGCAGCAAAGGTAAGCAGGAATGCATGATGGCTGAAGGCTGAATTTATATACTGTATCAGGGCCTTATTATCTCGATGTTTCCGTGATTCCATTTTATTACAGAAGATGGCTGTGCCGGGGTTTGGTCCTGTTGCCGGTAATCAACAATATAATCAACCCCCGATTTTATGGCAATGTTTACCGCGCTAAAATTAGCCGGGGTTGGTTCACCACTGATATTAGCGGAGGTGGAAACAATCGGTTTCCGGAAACGCTTAACCAGGTGTTTACAAAACGTTTCTTTTACAATGCGGATACCCACGCTGCCGTCTTCCGCTAGCAGGTTATCTGCCAGCCCGATAATGCCATCATAAATAACAGTAGTGGGTTTGCTCACCGTATCCAGGTAATCAAAAATCTGCAAATCGGGCGCGGCAACATATTGCAGTACATCCCTTTCCGCCGCCAAAAGCACAATCATGCTTTTTGCACCCGGACGCTTTTTTATTTCGAAAACTTTTTCCACGGAAGCGGCGTTGGTGGCATCGCAGCCCAGCCCCCAAACCGTATCGGTTGGGTACAGGATAACCCCGCCGGATTGCAATACTTCAATGCACCGGTCTATGTCTTCAAGAAAATCAATCATGGTTTATGTTTGTACTGCGCAGGCGCATTGCTTATTGCACAGGGCCGAACCGGCAATAAAATGTTTTATCAGCCTGTCGCCAGTACCCGAAGCTACAACATCCTAGAATTTATAGCCCACGGCCAGGGAGAAATAAAATGTATGGCTGATGATTTCTGCAGATGTTTTTGTTATGGTATCTCCCCCGGTCTGCGGTTTTAATTGCACAACAATAAGTGCAGGATTCACCGGCAGCACATAGACAGGTGTAAAGCTAAAAGAAAATTTATCCATCATGTACAATACCGGAAGGCTAAACTGGTAATCGAGCATGTTAAACCTGGAAGGATTGTCTACCCCGGCGGTCACATCATACACCACTCCGCCATTCTTTTTTTTTCCCCCTATCCTGCGTTTGTTAAAATAAGACCCGTAATAATGCAGCGTGCTGCCATTGGCAAAAGCGCCTGGAGTAAATTGCAATTTATCTTGCAGCAGGTAAAAGCTGTGTTCCAGGCCAAAACCCAGCAGGTAATCCGGCTGACTGCCAAAATTGATGCCGCCCTCAATCGTTGGCTTTATAAAAGTAAAATCGTAGCCCGCCGAAACAGTTATGTTTCCGGCAATCTGCGATTGTACATTGTTGCTATTACTGTTGTAAAATGATTTACCGGCCGAGACCTCTCCATCAAAATCGCCGGCATAAAAATCATAACCGGCCTCCAGATTATATAGGTCAATGCGGCTGCTACCGCTTTTTGTCAGGTAAGAACAGGAACCGTCTATAAAAAGGCCGGTTTTGCTATAATAGCCTACCATGGGCGTTATATAGGGAGTTGCGGATACATCTTTCCGGCCATTATAAACAGCATTGGATAAAAAACCAAGCGTGGTTGAAAAATAAGATTTCAGCGGCGCTGGCTGATGGCTGGTAGTGTCTCCCTGGGCAAAAACACCCGAGGCAAACATGCAACATAAAAAACCTGGCAATACTCTTTTCATATAGGTTCAACGGGTAGTGTTAAGCAGACAGGTTTGTGGCCTGGCCTGGTTACCGGCCAACTATTGACCCCCGTGTTCCTCAAAAGTTTAATAAGCAAAAAAATGGTGGTTGGCCAGAACTCCAACCAGGGGAAATAAATGATGACGGCCGGGCACGCCCCACCTACTCTTCGCAGGGTAAGGCGACCAAAAGAAAAGGCGACCCACTCTTCACACTTCCGGCTTCTTTGCCGGCCCTACCCTCCCCATGAGCCACTTTTCAAACTCTCCTGCTTTGCCCTATCTTCGCAGCAAAATTTTATTGTATGAATCTTCATGAATACCAGGCCAAGGAGCTATTAAAAAAATACCATGTGCCAGTACAGGAGGGCATTCCGGTAGACAATGCCGGTGCGGCGGAAGAAGCTTATAAACAATTAAAAGTAAACTATGGCAATAGCTTCGCCGTGGTAAAAGCACAGATACATGCCGGCGGCCGTGGTAAAGGAAAAATTGTGGGTACAGAACAACGGGGTGTGGCCGTGGGTAAAAATGCCGAAGATGTAAAACAGATTGCTTCCCGGCTACTGGGCGGCACACTGGTGACCATACAAACCGGCGAAGCCGGCAAAGTGGTTAATAAAGTATTGATAGCACAGGATGTTTATTATCCCGGTGCCAACCCGGTAAAAGAGTTTTATTTATCCGTTTTGCTTGACAGGGCCCGGGGCCAAAACGTAATCATGTACAGCACAGAAGGCGGTATAAACATTGAAGACGTGGCGCACGATACACCCGAAAAAATATTCAAGGAATGGGTACATCCCGGCGGCACATTACAGCCCTTCCAGGCAAGAAAAATTGCGTTTAACCTGGGACTTAGCGGAGAGGCACTAAAGAATTGCGTAAAATTTGTTACCAATCTATACAACGCCTATGTGGGACTCGACTGCTCCATGCTGGAGATAAACCCCCTGTTTAAAACCAGCGACGAAAAAATCATCGCGGTGGATTGCAAGATGAACCTGGACGACAATGCCATGATGCGTCACCCGGAACTGGAAGCCCTGCGCGATATCAGCGAAGAAGACCCCACCGAAGTGGAAGCAGGCAAATACAACCTCAATTTTGTAAAGCTGGATGGCAATGTGGGTTGCATGGTAAACGGCGCCGGCCTGGCCATGGCTACCATGGATATGATTAAACTAAGTGGTGGCGAACCTGCCAATTTCCTGGATGTGGGAGGTACCGCTAATGCACAAACAGTGGAAGCGGGGTTCCGCATCATCCTCAAAGACCCCAAAGTAAAAGCCATCCTGATTAATATCTTCGGCGGTATTGTGCGTTGTGATCGGGTAGCTCAGGGCGTTATAGATGCTTACAAAAGCATGGGCAATATTACCGTTCCCATAATTGTGCGCCTGCAGGGCACCAATGCCACGGAAGCAAAAAAACTGATAGATGAAAGCGGGCTCAAGGTAAAATCCGCCATCGTACTCAGCGAAGCGGCCGAACTGGTGAACCAGGCCTTAGCCTAAACAATTATTCTTTATTATAAAAGTCCTGCCAGCAATCCTGGCAGGATTTTTTTTTCCGGCAGTGGGAACTTCCTTCAGCTTTTGTTGTGTCACTCCCTTGTACAGTTGAACCCTTGTCAGCACCCAATCCAGACTTTTGAAGACTATCGTGATTTTTTGTACCTTTCCCTAAAAATTATCCACCGGGCCGCTGACCATCGTTTATAAAATGAAAAACATATTTATACTTTCCTGCGCCCTCCTGCTTTTCTCCTGCAGCAACAAGGGCAATGACACCGCGGCGCTGCAACAACGTCGCGATAGCGTGGAACAGCAACCGGCGAAAATCTATAAACCCGGTCTGGGGGAATTTATGAGCTCCATACAAGTGCATCATGCCAAACTCTGGTTTGCCGGAACAAACCAAAACTGGCAACTGGCCGAATTTGAAATGGGTGAAATTGGCGAAGCCCTGGATAACATAACCCTTTATTGCGCAGACCGTCCCGAAATAAAGACACTCCGGGTAATCAACCCGGCGCTGGACAGCCTGCGCCACGCACTTGCCAGCAAGAACCTGCAATCGTTTAAAAAAGGTTTTGTGCTATTAACCGCCGACTGCAATAGTTGTCACCGCGCCACCAACCATGCTTTTAATGTAATAATTATCCCCCGCACGCCGCCTTTCACCAACCAGGACTTTGCTGCACATACACAATAGTTATTTGAGACTGTCTGTAAATCAATCCTCCTGGAAAAAATGTCGCCCGATTTGTTTATCATCAGTCGGCATGGTGCAACACAGAAAGGGCCGGGCCCTGACCACCGGTTCCGGCCGGCAATCCGGAGAAGATGATGCTGTAAACACCTTTGATGGCAAAAACATAACTGATAATGGAAGCATATAAAACCGCGGTACCGGCTTTCTTGACTTTTATAGTATAGGCATCGCCGTGGTATTTGATAGCCACAAAAGCGGCTATTGAGGAAGGTGCCGGATTTCTGCCAATAAAGGTCGTTGAGGCCAGCAGGATGCTGTCTGTACTGCCGTTCACCAGCCACAGATCTGCTGTAGCGCCCGTATCCGGTGAAAGATTAATAAACCGGTATTTGATCTGAGCGGTATCTGGCGCCTTAAGGTCGTCCGTCAACTGCAAAATGCGCGGAGTGGAGCCTGGGGTGGTGCTGGTATCAAAGAAAAGAACACTGTTGCCGCCCGTTGCGCTGGTATATATATTTTTATTAACCAGGATATCAGTACCGGTACGAATGGTGACCAGGTTGGTACCAGCCGGTATTTGCAGGTAGGCCTGACCGGCAGTACCGGAGCTTTGTCCCGGCGCCAGTGCGGTTCCAATAATACTGTTGCCATTCCAGGCGACCGTGATGGCCGGCAGAGACCAGGTGCCGTTGTAAAAAAGAACCCGGGCATTGCTATTGTTTGTTTTTTTACAGGAAACAAACACCACACCGGACATTAATATCATCAGGATGCCGTTTTTCATAAAGGAGACTGCTTAATTGTCGTAGTTTATTTTAAACGCGGTCAGATCAGGTTTTACTGCACGCGGCCTATTCAATTCGTATTCATATATCATCTTACCCAGTTGTTTCATAAACGGCATGCCCAGGGTTTCGTAATCGTACCGGTCATCGTTTAATATGCCATCTGTATTGCAATAGATGGTGGCGCTTAACATAAACTCAATTTGCCTGTTAAAATCAACAACGTAGGCAATATCTGTTAAGAAACCATAGGCACCGCCTATTTTATTAAAGATACGTATGCCGGGTGGCACCGGCCCCTTCTCCGCGCCGTACAGCAAGAATTTGTCAAGGGCCGGCCAGTAAGCGGCCGTATCTGCATTGTACGGCGGATAACTGCTTTCCGTTGGCCACTCAGACATATACTGTTTTAGAAACCGGTAGTCATCGTCGGTGAGGTTAAAGCGTTGTTTTGCGGTAACGGCCCGGGGAAATAAAACGGATTTCAGCATATTGGTCAGATCCTGCAGAGAGAGCCGGTTCCTGCCAGAAAAATCCATGGCATGGTTTACCAGTTGCCCGTTATTGAAAAAGCCAATACCGGCGGAATCATGGCGGACACTATACCTTGTTTCATTTACCAGCATTGGCTGCGTGTACAAAACGCTACCGCTTTCATTGTACAAACCGATTGGATTGGTATGCCGGTTTTCGTCGGGGCTCATGCTTACCTGCAAACGGTGCAGTATTTCTGCATCCGCATAACCCATTTTATGCAGTTTGTCGTTTATGGATTGCTGACCTATAAATTCATACAACCGGTTAAAGGCATTGTTGTCACTCACCATGAAAATTTTCTTTATAAACTGCGCAATGGTAGGTCGGCCGTCTTTTGCAGCGGGGTCGTTGTACGAGGGGCTTTGTTTGCTATAGGCAGCTTCGGTAATAAGCGTACTGTTTTTATCCACACCCGGAAGGCTTAATTCATGCAGTTTTTGCAAAGCCAGCACGGCAACAGGCAGTTTTACAGTAGATGCCGGGTAGAAATAGGCGCCTTCATCAACATTAAAATAAAACGGCCTGAATATGGGTTGGTTGTCGGGCCGGCGGTCTATCTGTGTATAAATTATCTGTACGTTCAGGGGTTTCCGGTTTTGCAATATTTGTCTAAAAAACGATGGGCCGGTTTGCAAAAGGCCTTCCATAAAAGCATTGGTGTGTGCCTGTTCTTTTTTTAACACGGTGTCCTGTGCCGGCAAGAACGTTGCCTGGGCAGGCAGCCGATAAGCATTCAACAGCAAGAGCATCGACCAAACAGTGGCTACGGAAGATTTATGCTTATTCATTTACCAAAAGTACGCAGTCCCGGATAAACCCATCGCAATGTGCC
>JBDTVE010000169.1:0-13584 GCA_040007355.1 Bacteroidota bacterium
CCGGTTAAGGTAAACAGCCGGCATCATAAAAAAATGGTTGCAGAGGATGGGCAGAACTCAGGCCGAATACTTTTTCTTACCGGCAAGCTTTACCAGCATGGTACGGCCCTCTATTATTTCGCGGCACAGGAATTCAATTTCGGGTGCATCTTCCAGTACATTCAACTGTTCCAGCATACTGGTAAAAGACTGGATGCGTTCCTGGTAATACATTTCCATTACTTCTACGGAATCACCCATTGCAGGTTTTAATGAACGCCGCAGGTAAGCCGGTGCGGTTGTTTTGGGAGTGCCTCTCCCGGATGTGGCAGATGATTGCTGTCTCATACAAAAAATTTAAGGTTACTGTAAACTTTGAATGCCTTTTCTACGGGGCTTAGAGAGGGCAAAACCAGCAGCCGGTGCCTGGTATGCTTTTTCAAAGTTGCGCTTTTTAATATTATCACGCATGGATTTAATTACTGAAAAGAGACCGTAACTGCAACGTGTATTTTAAGTACTTCTACGCAAACGGCCCGGCCCGCCAATGTCTATTTTTATTAGAATTTAACTTTAAAACGCTTGTTTATGCTCACGATTAAAAAATCAATCACTTTGCTGCTCCTTGTCGTAACCTGCACCACCGGCCTGTTGTTTGTTTCCTGTAACAACAACCAGTCCGCCGGCAAGGGTGTATGGGTACCCGTGCCTGATGATACCTCCGCACTTGGGAAAATAGACCATTTTATACCCATTCATACAGTCCGGGAATTCCGGGTTGACTTTAACCACGAACGGGATAGCCTGGCCCGCACCAATCCCGACCTGTTTATCACCGAATCGGAGGGTTTCAATAAACCCGCCCTCCTGGAAATATTAAAAAATCCCGATTGCGTCGGCATACGCATCTATTATGGCGTTACAAAAGGCGACCGGAAAAAAGAACTCAGGATGATCATCGTGGGAACAAACAGCCAGGGCAAAGACCTGCTCATCAGCAAGGGCTCTGCTGCCGCAGCCCGTATTACCGACAATGATGGCAGTCTTGAGTATGGTCAGTGCTGCCAGGGCGTACCCGTAGAACAATAGCCCTGTTAATATTTCATAAAAGATACATGAGCGAAACCCTCAGTTTTGTACTTAGCATGAGCATTATCTTTTCCGTAATCATCGGGATAGTAAGATGGCGAATCATTGACCCGCCTTACTATCCTTTTATTTACAATATCGTTGTTGTGCTGCTGGTTGAAATCATTAACGGCACACATAAATATTCGGTTGCCACTGTACAATTACTGAATGTATTCTCCATTATTGACTTTTGCCTGTTTGCCTGGCTGTTTCACAACTGGGGTTTATTTAATCACAGTAGAAATTGGTTTCTTACAATTATTATTCTTTCCGTTTCTACCTGGATATACATTACTTTTTTCCTGACGGGATTTGGCAATATAAACAATCCTTTCCTGCTGCTGTATTCTTTTGCGCTGATTTTTTTCAGCGTTACCACTTTTAATAAAATAGTGGTACAACAGCGGATCAATATTTTCACCAATGCCAAATTCTGGATTTGTATGGGCATTATTATTTTTTATTCGTTCTTTATGCTAACCCGTGCAACCAACCTGTCAACCGGCCTGCATTTCAGCAGATCGTTCAGGCACAACCTCCAGCAAATAAATAACTTTTCAAACGTATTGGTTAACCTTCTGTATGCCGTTGCAGTAATATGGATACCCCGGAAAAAGAATATTACGACTCTCTTATAATAGTGGTAATCATTGTAGGCATTGTATTGCTCTACTTTATTATCACGGCCATCCGCTACCAGCGGCGTAGCCTGCGCCTGCACAAGGAAAGAATACGGGCCGAAATTGATACCCTGGAAAATGAACGTAAACGGATAGCGGCCGATCTGCACGACGAACTGGGACCACTGTTATCGGCCGTAAAACTTCAAATCAACAACCTGGAAACAACGGATGCCGGCGACCTCCAGCTCATCAGCAAATCGAGCCAGTATATAGACACCATTATTACCAAACTACGCGAAATCTCCAACGACCTGATGCCCAATACCCTACTGCGGAAGGGCCTTAAAAATGCCATCGTAGAATTCATTGATAATAGCAACGATGCCTATAAACTGCCTATAAAATTTATTTGCGAACAGGATTTACAACTGGCCCAGGACCAGGAAATCAACCTCTACCGTATTGTGCAGGAAATAACACACAATACCCTGAAGCATGCCAAAGCCTCTATGCTTATCATCAAAATAAGCATCCAGGATAACCGGCTTTTCCTGATGACGGCCGACAACGGTACAGGCTTTGACTATTTTTCCAAAATTCGTGACAATTCCGGGCTGGGACTTCGTAATTTGCAGAGCCGAACAGAGGTAATGGGTGGAGAATTCAATTGTGTCTCCAGTGCGGAAAAAGGAACTGCCTACACCATTGAAATTCCCTTGTAGAAAACTATTTCTATGAATACATATGGCACTATAAAAGTTATTATCGCCGACGACCATGAAATCTTCCGGGACGGCCTGCGGCTGATGCTGCAAAAACAACCGGAAATAGATTTACTGGCCGAAGCCGAAGACGGCAAAGAACTGATTGAACACATCAAACTAATGAAACCCGATGTTGTAATAACAGACATAAAAATGCCCCGTATGGATGGCACGGCAGCCGCCAAACATATTTCCGAACACTACCCCACCATTGGCATCATTGCCTTAACCATGTTCGACGAAGACGATCTTATTGTGGATATGCTGGAAGCCGGCGCAAAGGGTTACCTGCTCAAAAATGCCGATAAACATGAAATGATAGACGCCGTCAAATCCGTTTATAAAAATGAACCCTATTACTGCAAACACACCTCACATAAACTGGCGCAAATGGTTGCCAGAAGCAAGTTCAACCCGTACAAACACCAGGTGAAACCCGTGTTCACAGACCGCGAAAAAGAAATTATCGTGTATATCTGCGACGGGCTTACCAATAAAGAAATTGCCGCCAAGGTCTTTTTAAGCGTACGAACAGTAGAAGGACTGCGCATGAAAATGCTTGAAAAGCTGAATGCCAAAAACACCGCCGGCATCATCATCTATGCCATTAAAAACGATCTCTACACCGCTGCAGTAAAATAAATTCCGGCCGGTAACCATCCTTTTATTCCACCCCGCTCAGCTGCATGGCCGTGGCATAAAAATTTCCTCTATTTTTACGTTCATGCAGCAGATCACTGAAGACATAAAAAACCTGTTTGCTTCGGTTAACAAAGAACCGGTAGTAAGGGTAGAAAAAATACCGCAATCGGGCAGCGACCGGATCTATTTCCGCATTAATACCACCGGCCCCAGCTATATTGCAACCTACGGCAACAATACCAGGGAGAATGAAACATTTATTTATTTCAGTAACCATTTCAGGGAGGCGGGTTGCCCCGTGCCGGAAATATACTGCGTCAACGAGGCCAACACACTTTATTTACAGGAAGATTTTGGCGATGTTTCCCTGCTGAATAAGCTAGAGGAACATGGCTTTTCAGACTATGTGTATGGCCTGTTCCGGCAAAGCCTGCAGCAACTGGCCCGTCTGCAAATAAAGGGCGGCCAGGGTATTGATTACAATTACTGTCTCACCGCCAAAGAATTTGGCAAACAGGCCATATTATCCGATCTCCTGTATTTTAAATATTATTTTCTTGATACCCTTAGATATGCATACGATAAACAGGCACTCCTGGATGATTTTGAAGCCCTGAGCAATTATCTTACGCATGCGGAGAACAAACATTTTATGTTCCGCGATTTCCAGAGTCGGAACGTAATGATCAAAGACGATAAGGTACATTTCATCGACTACCAGGGCGGTATGCGAGGCGCCCTACAATATGATGTAGCCTCCCTACTCTGGCAGGCCAGGGCCGAACTACCGGAGGAATGGAAAAACAGTCTGCTTGAATACTATATTGATGAAGCCAACACATTGCTGGAAACACCTGCGGACAAGACCATCTTTATTGCACAATACAATGGTTATGTGCTCATCCGCCTGCTGCAGGTAATGGGCGCCTACGGGTTCAGGGGTTTGTTTGAACGGAAGGCACAGTTTTTAACCAGTATTCCCCTGGCGTTGCGTAACCTGAAAACCCTCACCGAAAACCAACGCATGGGCATTGCCGTTCCAACGTTTGAGAAATGCCTTAGATTCTGTGTAAGCGATGAAGTGGTAAACCGTTTTGAGCCCCTGCGCGCAACGGCCGATACCCCCCTGCTGATTGAAATAAACAGCTTTTCTTACCGCAAGGGCGTCCCCCCCGACGAAACCGACAATGGTGGGGGTTTTGTCTTTGATTGCCGCGGCATCCTTAACCCGGGCCGGTTTGAAGAATTCAAAAAACTGACCGGGCGCGATAAACCGGTAAAAGACTTCCTGGATCAAAGAACCAAAATGCCCGATTATCTTAACAGCGTATTCGACATCGTTGATATCTCCGTGACAGACTATATAAAACGCGGTTTTAGTCACCTGCTGATTAATTTTGGCTGTACGGGCGGGCAACACAGGAGTGTATATGCCGCGGATGCACTGGCAAGACATTTAAAAAATAAATTCCATGTAAAAATAGCCCTGCAGCACCGGGTCCAGGATGAGAAAAACTGGGTAAATGAGTAATGTCAGCTGCCAACCAAAACCCTATGAATTATTTGAGGCCCAAATAAGAACGGCAATTAACAAAAAACATCCCGCCCCCGCCTATTTTATAAACAGCAGATACCTGATTAAATGAAAGCAATGATTTTTGCAGCCGGTTTAGGCACACGTTTCAAACCCTGGACGGATAAACATCCGAAAGCCCTGGCGCCGGTAAATGGTAAAAGCTTATTGCAAAGAAATATTGAGTACCTGCAGCAGTACGGGATTACCGAAGTAGTGGTTAACACACATCATTTTGCAGACCAGGTGATTGCCGAGCTAAAAAAACACAACGGCTGGGGCAGTACGGTTTCCATCAGCGATGAAACGGCCGAACTGCTTGATACGGGCGGCGGCTTACTAAAAGCAAGGCACCTGTTGGATGACGGACAGCCTTTTGTCACCGTGAACGCGGATATACTAACCGATCTAAATATAAAGCGGCTGATAGACTATCACAAAGATTATAAGCCGCTTATTTCTTTTGGGGTAACCAGCCGCAAAACTTCGCGCTATTTCCTGTTCGATGAATATGACCGCTTATGCGGCTGGCGCAATAAAAAAACAGCAGCCGAAATTATTGCGGTCCCCAAAAAGGAATTGACAGAACGGGCATACAGTTGCGTGGTGGTTTTTGACCCTCAGATTTTTTCACTTATCCCGCAACGCGGAAAGTTCTCGCTTGTGGAAACCTATCTCTCGCTTGCAAAGGATCATTTGATCCTTGGTTACGACCATACCGGCGATAAATTTGCGGACGTTGGAAAACCGGAATCTGTTGCCGCGGCAGAAGCCTTGTTCCCCTAGCCATCGGCCATAAATAATTTCTTCCAAAACCTGTTCCATTCCTTTGGCTCAGCACAACAACACACGCCAGCAAGAAATATTTTTCAAAATATCTTCGAAATTATTTGGCGTCATCAGGAAAATATTTGCGATCCTTGCATCGCAAAAAAATAATAAAATGCTACGGAAAGAATCAAATATTGAAATCATGAACAGGTTTAGTTGCATAGGAGACGATGCTGTTTGCGGGTTTTTTTGCAAAACGAAAAAGTTATAAACTGATTCGATACAAAAATGACCCCGAAAGAGATTGCGGGGTTTTTAAAAAATTGTAAGAATGGATGGCGCCGGGCATACCGGTAGGAATAGGGATAAACCGGCGGCAGTTAAGGATGAGCGTTAAAAACCCTGGCGGCATTGCCTATACCACCGTGGTTGTAGAAAACAACGTTGGTATAGTGGCAATGATTCAGGAAAGATCTGCGAAATACAACATCTTCACTGTTTCCCATTCCCCCGACAGTATGCTATAGTATACACTGTCGCGGCGCCGCCCATGGGGCATCAGCATATGACTTCTTAAAACCCCCTCCTCGGTAGCGCCGATGTGTACCAGCGCTTTTTTGGCTCGCTCATTCAGGTTATCCGTTTTTATTTCCACCCGTTCAAAACGAAGTGCATCAAAAGCATAGCTCAGCAAAACAAATTTTGCATGATGGTTTACGCCCGTGCCCATGGTAGCCGTGCCCAGCCATGTCCAGCCAATTTCTATTCTTTTATCATAAAAAGAAATATTGCCCAAACTGGTGCTGCCGCAAATTTCATTTGTGTCTTTGTCAATAATCACAAAAGGCATTCTTTTTTCCTGGGCCCGCTCCTGTAAGGCTGTTTCCATCCATTGCCGGAGCGCCTCCCGGTTGTTCAGTTCCATGGTAAAATATTTCCAAATGGCGGGTGGGGTGGCTATTGCAAATAATGCATCCATATCTGCCAGCTCCATTAAACGCAGCTGCACCCTTGTTGTTTCCAGTACAAGCGATGCGGAGAAAAACTGGTTATATCCTTTTTGCATAGAGATTATATACTGTTTAGTCTGATTCTGTCCATTGCCCCGCGCCCTGGCGTATGATTTGCGGCGTTTCTGTGGTGCAATCCACAATGGTGGAGGGTTCCATACCACCAATGCCACCATCTACCACAATATCGACCAGGTTTTTAAAGTTACCGTAAATAATTTCAGGGTCCGTGTACTCTTCTACCTGCTGACCGGGCAGCGAGGTGCTCAGCACCGGGTGACCCAGTTCTTTTATAATGGCGCAGGCAATCTTGTTATCGGGTATGCGCAAGCCAATGGTATCCTTTTTACTCTTGAGGATTTTGGGTACTTCCCGGCTGGCCGGCAATATAAATGTATAGGGCCCGGGCAGGTAATTTTTAAGCATCCGGTATAGGGGTGTTGAAATGCTTTTGGTGTACTTGCTAAGGTCGCTCAGGTCGGAACAGACAAAAGAAAGCTGTGCTTTCCGGGGATCTATATTTTTAATCAGGCAGATGCGTTCGATGGCTTTGTGCTGAAAAATATCGCAACCCAGGCCGTAAATGGTATCGGTTGGATAAACAATAATACCACCGTTTAACAAACAATTAGTAATGGTTCTTAAATTTCTTGGCTGTGGATCATCGGGATGCACCGGTAACAACATACTTGAAATTAATAATAAAATACCAGTTGTTTAAAAATAATGTATTAGTTGTAAAAAAACTTCCCTGACGGGGGAAAAATGCTGTAAGCAGCTAGCAGCAAGGGATTGAGAGACTGTGAAAACCATCAAAAAAATAACAACAACTTCCTGTTAACATATAATTCGTATTAAATTTGCTTTAAATTCAATCCCATGCATTTGAAACCTGTAGACAAAGTGGCAACAATAGAGCCGGGCGTATTCAGGGAACAATATTACAAGCCCATGCGGCCGTTGGTAATAACTGAACTTGCCAAACGCTGGCCCGCTTACCACAAATGGAATTGGGACTATTTTAAAACCGTGTTGGGCAACATGGAAGTAGGCGTTTATAATAATGTTAAAAGCGATGCTTATACGACGGTTAACAAGGCAGACGAATACATGAAATTTGGGGAATACCTGGACATGATCAAACAGGGACCGGTGAGTCTGCGCATCTTCCTCTTTAATATTTTTCAGCATGCACCGCAACTGGTATCGGATTTTAGCTGGCCAGAGGACCTGATGAAGGGTTTTGTAAAGCGATTTCCCATGCTTTTTACAGGAGGCAAGGGCTCCATCACTCATATGCATTTTGATATCGATCTGTCGCATATTATGCACACCCAGTTTGCAGGCCGGAAAAGAGTATTGCTTTTCCCTTTTGAAGAACAGCATAAACTCTATCGCAAGCCTTTTGAAGTAATGAGCTTTGCCAATTTTGCCCATTATGCCGATCCGCAAAAAAGCCGGCTGGATATCGACCTGTTTCCCGCGGTACAAACGGCAGAAGGTTACGAAGTGATACTGGAACACGGGGATACCCTGTTTATGCCGGCTGGATACTGGCATCATATGGAATACCTGGATAGCGGTTTTGCCATGAGTTTAAGGGCTTTGCAAAGTTCCGTGAGTGGAAAACTGCAGGGAGCCTGGAACCTTTTTGCCATGCGGCACATTGATACTCTGATGAAAAAAAGCTTTCCCGAGTGGTGGTATAACAACAAAAAAGAAAGAGCTTTTGAGGCGGCAGGCAAATCAGCAAAACCAGTACCGGCAAGGGTTTAATTAGTTTTTGCGGATTATTTCTAAAAAAGGCTGAAAAAATATTGTTTATTACGTTAACAGTCTTTACTTTTAAGCCTGCTTACATAAAAAACAATGCTTTGTAAGTTTACAAGCTAGATTTTGATAATCCAGGCCCCATCTATCATCCAATCTCCCAAACGCAGAACGTTAATTTCCCAATTTCCTCCCGTTAATATTTATCCTTTCAGCGGCCATTTGTTATCGCCGTAATCTGTATACTTTTCAATATCCACAGCCAAACCATCGTCTCCTACCCTTATTTACCCTGCTAACCGTTTGCCATCTACGTTGCGTAGTAAGAATCAATCATTAGCATGGTATATTACAATTAATTTGTTGCAAGCAACATAACGGTTTCTTTTTGTGGTTTCAGAGGTAAGCACAGGCCGGCGATTTCTATCGCCGGCACTTTTTTTTACTGCAGGCGGCGAGCAATCTTTTTCCCGGAAAACAGGTTGAACAGGATGGAATTCCGGATGATACAATTATGCGAGTTGTAACGGTGCAAAAAAAACTTCCCGGCAAGGGAAGCTGTCTTATAAAAATGCTTTTTTATTACTACATAATTGTCCAGGTTTCATTTCCCCTCAGCAGCTTATCTAAATTACCCTTGCCTTTGGTGGTCTGCACTTCCTCAATCTGCATGGCCATTACCTCTTCATAGCAGGGGCGATCGGTTTCATAAAATATGCCAAAGGGCCGGGGCAAATGTTCGTCCAGGCTTGGGTTATCAAACATGCGGGTTAATGTCTGGGCCTTAAAGAAATCCCTTTCATCGTGCACCCATAGATCATCGGCGCTGGCGCCTTTATCCAGTTCAACCACAACGGGCCTGAATCCTTCCAGCTTAACGCCTTTGTTTTTCTGTGCGCCAAAAATAAGCGGTTTGCCATGCTCAACAAACAAGGTTTCCTCCGGCTTGGATGATTTTTCGGTAAAAACCTCAAAAGCGCCATCGTTAAAAATATTGCAGTTCTGGTATATTTCCAGGAAGGAGGCGCCCTTATGTTTGTGGCTTCTTGTCAAAGCTTCCTGTAAATGTTTTGGATCCCGGTCCATACTACGGGCTATAAATGTGGCATCCGCACCCATGGCCAGTGCCAGGGGATTAAAGGGGTGATCGATGCTGCCAAAAGGAGTGGATTTGGTAACCTTATTTTGTTCTGAAGTGGGTGAATACTGACCCTTGGTTAGACCGTAAATCTGGTTGTTAAAAAGCAGTATGTTCACATCAAAATTCCGTCGCAAAAGGTGTATGGTATGGTTACCGCCAATGCTCAGGCTGTCGCCATCTCCGGTTACAATCCATACGCTCAGTTCGGGCCGGGCCGCCTTGAGACCGCTGGCAATAGCCGTTGCGCGACCATGTATGGAATGCATGCCATAGGTATTCATATAATACGGAAACCGGCTGCTACAGCCAATGCCGGATATTATCACAATATTTTCTTTGGGAACGCCAATGCCGGGCATTACTTTCTGTACCTGTGCCAATATGGAATAGTCGCCGCAACCGGGGCACCAGCGTACTTCCTGGTCGGTTGCAAAATCTTTCGCGGTAAGAATAGGTAAAGCGGTCGTTGTCTCTGCCATACTATTTAAAAATTGAATACAAATTTATTGAATATCTAAGTAAGGAACAAGGATTATTGAAGGCTGAAGAGAGAGATTTTGATTTTGTTCATGAAAATCATATTAAAATTGTTTGATTGTTTAGACCTGGCCACTTTTTTTGACGCTGGTGCCAATTATTTTGGCGGCTATCCCTGGGAACCCGCTACAAAAGCCATTCGTGAAAGAGAATCGCCCATTACTTTACTACGCCCTATATTATTTTTCGAGGTGAAAAAGACCGGCGCACCGGTTTTGTAAAAAGCGAAATGCTGTACCGACGTTTAAAAGTACTGGGCGGCCCGTACAATATGTAAGACAACCAGGCGGCACCCATGAATTAACCTGTAGTGGCAACAAACGCCAGCGGCGGGGCCAGTTGTTGCGAACCTGGGAATTTTATGACTGGTGGATAAAATAGGCAATCCCTATATTCAATGAATTAATAACGGCTATGAATAACCGAATTTTATTGACCGTCACCGCTCCTCTCCGGATGGCCGGCAACTTAAATTATTACACTTCTTTTGCAAAAATGTTATACATTCATGAAACAAACGAAAGATTATGAACATTAACCGGAAATTTATGGTGATGGCCGGCCTGGCCGCGGTGGTTACAACAGCCGTTGCATTTACAGCTCCCGCACCGCCCGAAAATGGTTTTAAAAACCTGAAGATCCTACCCAAAGATATCAGCCAACAGCAACTGGAAAAAATAATGCATGGTTTTAACAGCGCCCTGGGTGTTAAATGCAATTTCTGTCACGCTCCTTCAAAAGATAGCGCGGTACGTCATCCTGATTTTGCCAGCGACGAAAAGCCGGAAAAAAGGATTGCCAGGAAAATGATGAAAATGACGGTTAAGATCAATAAAAAATTCTTTGAGGCAAAACATCCCGCCATCGGCGATTCCTCACTGGTGATTAGCTGTATAACCTGTCATCATGGGAACCCGCATCCCGATGAGGCCAGTGAGCATATGGAGGAACACCGGTCGGAAGGAGAAAAACACTAGTCACGCCGTTTTTATTGCGAAAAAAGCGCCGGGTATTGTAGAAATCTGTCTACAATAACCGGCGCCTTTTTTTATTTTTTATCCTGCTAATCTATCTGTTATAAATGCGCAGGTACAACGGCACAGTTTTATTACTATTCCTGGAAAAAATAGATGAAAAAAACTATGTTAATAGCAGTTTTATTGGCAGGCGCCTCATTGTTCAGCTCCTGCGGACCTTCCCATATGGTTGTATCAAGACCCGGCGACATAATATATACCCGGCCTGCGTCTCCGGGTGAGGGCTATATCTGGATGGATGGAGACTGGATTTGGACTGGTGGAAGGTACAGCTGGCGGGAAGGCCGCTGGGCCAGGCCAAGGCTAGGACGTGTATGGTATCGCGGCAATTGGCAGCATACAGCACACGGCTATCGCTGGAACCGCGGACATTGGAGATAAAGATACCCGGCTATTTTATTGGAATGTATATCGTTGAAACACTAAAAGTCAATAGTGTGGAGGAATATTTTATTTATTGGTAAGTCTTTCAGCATAGGAAAGCGCTTATTGGAATTAGCCGATGACATCATAACGGAATGCAGCAACGGAAAAGCAAAAAGGGCCCTGGAAGGCCCTTTTTGTGTATTGAAACAATGTATTGTTTAATACTGTTGCCGGTAAATTACCAGCGGTTGTTATTAGACGAACCGGAAAAAGAACGTCTTCCACCGCCATTACCACCACCCGTTCTTTCTTCTCTCGGTTTGGCAATAGTAACCGTAATAGCCCTTCCTTCTACCTGTGCACCGTCCAGTTCCTGGATGGCTTTTTTTGCTGCTTCGTCGTCAGACATTTCAACAAATCCAAAGCCGCGGCTTTTGTTGGTGAATTTGTCTAAAATAACTTTGGCAGAAGTAACTTCTCCGTACTCTGCAAAAAACTCTTTTAAGTCTTCATCCTGTACGTTGAAGCTTAAATTTGAAACATAAATGTTCATGCTTGTTAAATAAGTTGATTAATTAATAATATCTGAGAAACACAGCGTAAAGAAGACTAACTAATAGCAGAAATATGCGTAGCAGAAAAAATCGTTCAATTACTAAATGCTGACTAACTCAAATTGTACACCGCAAAGTTAATATTTTAAATTGACGAATACCAGATTTATTTATCGCCCGGTTTGTTAACGATTTCTTTAAAAGCAGAAACATGTTTTTCCTGTGTAAGTGTCAGATAGGCAATAATGGCGCTGCCAAGCATCAGCAGGCCGCCTAACAGGAAGGAAACACCCGGAAAATGAATGGGCGTGCTGCTTTTGGTAAAATAATAAAAAAGATTGGTCATTATTAGGGGGCCAAATATGGAAGTCAGGCTCATCAGGCCGGTTAGTGCGCCCTGTAATTCGCCCTGACCATTTGCGGGCACATGACCGGCAATAATGGCCTGCAGGGCAGGTCCTGCTATCCCACCCAGGCAATAAGGCAACAGGAAGACGTACATCATCCAGCTTTGTGTGGCAAAAGCAAACAAAAACATGCCCAGCGCATACAGCCCCAGCCCCAGGTAAACACTTTTTTCGTTACCTAGTTTTGGGTTCAGCACCCGTATCAGTCCGCCCTGCACTCCGGCTACCAGCAGGCCAACCAGGCTCAACGAGATGCCCACCATTTTTTCGGTCCAATTAAAACGGTACATGGTAAAAAAACTCCAGTTGCTCTGCACCGCATGCGCGGCCAGGTATACCAGCACCAAAGAGAAAACCAGTCCGCTGATAGCAGGGTATTTTTTTAAATGAAGCATGGAACCTACCGGGTTGGCCCTTTTCCAGGAAAAATCTCGGCGATTTTCCTTGCTTAAGGATTCTGGTAAAACATAATAGCCGTAAAGCCAGTTTAAAAGGGCAAACAAGGCGGCGGCATAAAACGGCGCCCTGATTCCAAAACCGGTTAAAAGACCTCCCAATGCCGGACCGATGATAAATCCCAGGCCAAATGCGGCGCCCAGCATACCAAAGTTTTTTGCACGGGTTTCGGCGGTGCTGATATCGGCAATATAGGCAGAGGCTGTAGTGAAACTTGCGCCAGTAATACCCGAAATCACCCTACCCACAAAAAACCAGGCAAAGCTGGGCGCAAATGCAACAAATAAATAGTCAACTCCAAAACCAAAAAGTGAAAACAACAATACAGGCCGCCGCCCATATTTATCGCTGAGGTTGCCGAGCACCGGCGCAAACACAAACTGCATCAATGCATAAACAACCAGTAACCAACCCCCGTCTTTGGCGGCCTCGTTAACGGGTATATGTTTCATGGTTGCTATCAGGCGGGGCATCACGGGTATGATCAGCCCCCAGCCTATAACGTCTACCAGCACGGTAATAAAAATAAAACCCATGGCTGCCGACCGTCTTTCTTTCATAACATAAGAATTGCTGCAAAGTAAAGACTTTAGTGCCTTCAGCAACCGGGCGTTGAAAGAAATAATAGACCGCCCATCCTCTTATTACGTAGAGGATCTTACGGCTACCGGAAAGCGGCAGGGTATGCAGGATTTTAGTCGAGACGAAACGCTATCTTACAAATAAGGCCAAAGGTGGTAACCTGCCCGTCTTTTACATGCACCTTAATATCCTTTATATACACTGAATCAATATTGCGGATTGTTTTAGAGGCTTCGGCAAC
>JBDTVE010000170.1:0-19855 GCA_040007355.1 Bacteroidota bacterium
TCAAACCATCGGGTGAACTGGCGTTGGGGATTGTTTTGGCAACCTGCTGCGAAAATGAAAATAGTTGGAATACAATGAGCAATAATGAAAACAAAGATCCTCTCTGCAATAAGTAGAGTTTAACCTTCATAAGATTTGGATTTCGGGTTAGGATAATATGGATTAAAAATTCTTAAGCTTTTAGCAAGCAAAATCCTTACCAAAAACGTACAATCAATAAAATAAATTGCTGCCATTTATAAATAGATAGATTTGAAAGCGTTACAATTTCCTGTTACCACATAGGTTACAAGAATACCGTTTACAACAGAGGGTTAATGCCTTTTAGGTATGGAAATTAACGAAGCAGGCATGTTGCTTCTTTATAAAGGCTACAGGGGTAAGCAAAATTTTTACAGGGAGGCTTTAGAAGGCCACAAAATAATGACCAAAAATTCAGATTTTGGCGATGTTAACAAGTTTGTGGAAAAAGACTAAGATTTAAAAGTCTTGGGAGTATGGATAAATTCTTTTCGTCCGGTCTTTATTTTAAGCAGCGCTTTGACCATCGAAATCATTAAAACGGGTACATGGCCAATAGCTTTTACAGTACGGAATGTATAAAATCTGGCTGGCACAGATAGAATCAACACACCGGCATATATTACTATCAGGCCAAGCCACCAAGCGTGAGCAGGTAGCAGAAAATCAACAGAAAAAATCCATTCGATGGAAATTAAAATAAAAAAAACAGACAATACCATAATGAGTAACAATCTGGGTAATAACAAGTTTTGAAAGAATTTCGCATAAAAAATGGCCGTCTTGGGTATATTTTTCATTTCGGTATCAAAAAAACGTCTTGTATGATTTACCTGTGCTTCCAGCCATCTGACTCTTTGTTTTTCAAATACCCCCTTGCTGGAAACTTTTTCATCGTACACATAGGCGTCATCAATAAAATGCATAAAAATCTTATGCTTTAGTAACTGCATATCAATTTCGCGGTCCTCACCCGGGTTGGAAAGAATATGTTCTACACTGAATATTTGCTTTATCAGCCCAAAAGAAAATGCCATACCGGAGCCGGCGGGGGCGGCGGAAATACCCATTATAGCAGGACCCCGGCGAAAAAGATTAATATTGATTTCTTCGCTGATGGCGTCTAAAACAGCCACCGGGGTTTGTTCGTTTTTCGCGGTGCGGTGACATTGAACAGCTTCGCAACCCTGTAGAAAGGCCGCGTTTATTTTTTCCAGGCAATCATCACCCATTATATTGTCTGCATCCAGGATCATGGCAATATCAAAACTATCTTCATCCAGGTACTGCAATGCGGCATGCATGGATCTTGCTTTCATATCTACATCCGCCTCCAGCACGGTTACCGGTATCTGTCGCAATTGTACAATTGTTTCGGGTTGCAGTTTGTCAGCAACAACCAGCACGGTAAACCTGTCTGCTTGATAATTATGCTGCGATGCGCTGCGCGCCGTATCAATAATAATATCGTCTTCTTTGTAGGAGGGAATGATAACGGCAATTCTTTTTTTATGATTACCGGTCGTATACAATGGGCGCCTGCCAAACCTGCCGGCAATGGCCATCACCAGCAAATAGACGATGCCTGCTGCCAGATACAGAAAGACTAAAAAAAACAAGAGTTTGACAACAATCATAAGTCTTAAACGGATATTTAAATAAAAAATTACTCTCTGCAGCGTTGTTAGACTTTGGAATATTTGGATGAATAGAGATTCCACACAAATCCTTTAAAAAAATTCTTCATTTGCACAAACTCTCCTTTTCGTAAATAGTCAATAAAATAACGGGGAATAACAAAAAGAATAAAGAATAAAAAAAATACCGCCTGTTGGTACCACTTTGTATTGCGGCGCATATAAAGAATCCGGTTACGGGTGTGATAAAAAACCTTTATCGGGTTCTTTTTTCCAACAGACATAGATTCTTTGTGAAAAATAGTGGCGTTGGCTGTATACCATATTTTGTACCCTGCTTTACGAATACGTGCAGACCAATCCCATTCTTCATAATAGAGGAAAAATTTTTCCGGGAACATGCCAACTTTCTCGATGACCGCTCTTTTTACCATCATGGCGCAACCATGAGCGCCAAAGGTCTCACCGGGTGTATCGTATTGACCGGTATCCTGCTCCATTTCACCCACCGTGGAGGTTCTTCCCGTAAAATGGTTCATTGGATTAAAGCCGGCATACTGGATGATTTCTGGCTGAAAAAAGAATTTGATCTTGGGGCTGGTTACCCCAATGGTGATGTCCTGCCGGAAGGGCGCCAGCAGTTCATGCAGGAGATGAGGTGTTACTTCTGTGTCATTGTTGACGATGAAAATATAATCTCCCTTGGCCTGACGCATACCCCAGTTATTTCCCCCGGCAAAGCCCAGATTTTTGTTGCTGCGCAAAACCCGTGTTTTAGGATAATTACCTTTTACAATAAGATCAGTTGGATCCACCTCGGAGGCCATGTCGCACACCAATATTTCATAATTGGTATAATGGAGCAAACGGGTAGATTCAAGAAACGCACAGGTTACTGTTGGCTGGTTGTAGTTTAGTGTAATAACAGACACTAGCGGCGCTGTATCCGGCAACATGGCATGAGTCATTTTTGCTAGATGAAAAACGTCTATACACTCGATTTCTGGATAAGGGCAGTAGGCGTATTGGCCATGATCCACAGGTCATACATGAAATTATTCCTGTTGGCATAGGCTATATCCAAGCCAATTCTTTCTTCAACGGACATATCATCCTGGCCGCGTTTTTTTATCTGCCAGAGACCGGTGATGCCCGCCGGCGCCATAAACCGTTCGGCCCACACGTCCGTAGTAAGGGTTGCCGCTTCGTAGAGGGGTAAGGGCCGGTTTCCAACCAGCGACATATGCCCCATTAATACGTTGAACAGCTGTGGCAATTCGTCTAAACTTGAATTGCGTAAAAAAGCTCCCACCCGAGTAATGCGCGGATCATTATTCACCTTGAAGAAAACCGGGCCGTTTTCTGCTGAAGAGTTATATTGATTCATGTGAGAAAGCTGTTCCACCTTTTTATCGGCGTCAACTTCCATCGTGCGGAATTTATAGAAATTAAAAACCCGGTAACCTCTTCCGGCTCTCTTTGCCACATACAGCGCCGGGCCTTTGGATTCTAAGCGTATGAACAGCGCAATAAGAAGAAATATGGGGCTCAGCAGAAGCAAAATGATCGAAGTGATAATGATGTCAAAACTTCTTTTAAGCAAATCATTCTTTACAGAAGTAATATCAGAGGAAAGCGCTATTTTTTCCTGCAGCGCCTTTAAATTGTCTACATTCTTTATTTTCTTTATAAAATGGATCTTAGAAAGAAGCTTGTCGGACTGCCTGTGGAGACATATAATCTCATCAACAAAACTAAGTTTGCGCAAATCAACCAATTCCCTTGTTCCTGCATGGGAAGCCTCTAATAAAAAAGGAATGCCGCAAAGCAGCTTGTTGCCCGATAAAAATTTATAGAAATTGTGAAGGGCGGGAATGCCAACGGCAGCGTCTACCAGTATTACGTCGGGATATACGTTTCTTTTTTCAGTAACTTTTGCCAGTATGGAAATGGCCTTTTCCACATTTTCAGCAGCGTACCCGCTTTCAAAGGAATGAACCAGGTTATCAATCACAAACGTATCCTTGCCAATATAGAAAAACTCTTTTTTCTTATCAGCAACCAGTTCTTTTACTCCGTACGAGTTAACATTATAATGCCTGTACTTCTTCTCTACTAATACAGCTTTGGGTGAATAAACAAGTTCCATTCAGGTAAGATTTTGATTTAAGGGATTTAGTTTTCAAGGTCCAGATTATAACTATACGGCTTTTAATACAGTACCGGCATTTTTATTTTCATATGCCAGGAGTTCCTCCACAGCTTGCTCCAGTTCAACAGGATTAAAGGGCTGTTGAAAACAATAGGTCAATCCAAATTCTTTACACTTCAGCTGCGTTTCCTTAATATTTAAGGAAGAAAGCATAATAATGGGGATATGTCCGTAAATGCCACTGGACTTTAGGTGTTCTAACAACTCCCAATCCTGCATATCCGGTAACTGGGGATCCATTATAATAACGTCTGGCAGGTTTCTTTTTGAAAGCCAGTACAAAGCGGAGCATCCATCAGCTGCTGTTATTACCTGGTGCTTTTGTCCGAGCACTGTCTGTAACAAAAACCTGATCGCTTTACTCTCGTCAATTGCTAAAATCTTTTTTTTCATTCTTTGAATAATTAAGTTTTAAGAAACTCAATTTTTCAGTAGGCTGCAATTGGATGGGGTACGGCAATAAATAGGGTAATGGAAAACGGGTTAAATTAAAAACGAATTCTGATGCTGGCTGGATTTTATCCGGATTTAATCAGTTTTAGCGGAGCTTCGAAGGATATATAGAAATAATTTGCGTAGTGCCAAGTAGGACGGATAAAGCCGTGGTTACTTAACTGTTCGGCAAAAATAGCAACAAAAATCAACAAATCAAACAGGCACTCATTAAATATTTATTACTGAAGCAAAACTAAAGGTTATTCATATATGCCACAATACCACAAAGTGGTAATTTTCCGTCACACCACCCTCTCCCTTGCGGCTTTTTCCCATAAAACGGACTGCTGCCCCTTTATAAAACGTTTAAACCCCCACAATACAGAGATATTCATAAATAGAAAGTAGTAGGGTATATAAAGCGCCTTGACTTTAATATTCCTGTTTGCAAAGAACCAACCTAACAGACCGGCAAAATAGAAGAAAAGTTGCATAACCAGCAGAATATCGTAGACCGTTCCCGCCGTCCTTATAACCAATACGATATTCAGCGGCAACAAAAGCAAAAGGCAAACCGGCGTTACCGACCACCGGAGCACCCGGTGCGATATATACTGGAAGGACAAGATCCCGTATTTAAATATATTCAGGAGGGACCGCAGCATAAACATGGCCTGGAAACCGCCGGCGCTAATCCTGATCTTTCTTTTTTGCTCGTCCTTAATAGAAGCGGAACCGGACTCAGTGGCATAAGCCCCTGGCGCATATTTTACAAGATACCCTTTTTGGGCAATCCTCAGCGACAATACAAAATCCTCTATCAGCACCCCCGCCTCTATGGGTTGATACAAGGCCGAACGCAGCGAAAAAAGCTCTCCGGCCGCACCTACAACAGTATAAAAATCAGAATCCTGTTTTTTTAGAAACGACTCATATTTCCAGTAAAAACCCTCTCCCGCAGAGGCCACCCCGGCCTGTGCCGGTTGCTGAATCTTTTTTTCACCTGCCACCGCCCCCACCCTGGCATCTGCATAAAACTTTACGATTTCCCTGATGCAGGCCGTATTCAGTCCAGTATTGGCATCGCAAAAAACAACAATGGGCTCGCTGATAAACCCCATGGCCCGGTTCATGGCAGCGGCTTTGCCCTGCCTGGTAGCCTGGTGCAACAGCCGGATCCGGGGATATTTCTTTATAGTCTCCGGTGTATTGTCGTCGGAACCGTCCGTAATAATATAAATGCCCAACTTATCCTCGGGATAGTCGAGCGCCAGGGTATTGGTAATTTTATCCTGTATATAATCCTTCTCATTATAGGCTGCAATCACCAGGGCTACCGCCGGCTCAAAATTAGCCGCAACGACTGCTGGACGGCGTTTACCCGGTGCAAGTCCGATACGGTTCAACACCCATAACAAGAGTCCATAACCGATATACGTGTAAAAAACCACCCCGAAAAAGGCCCAAAAAATCAGTTTTATAACCATTTCTGTTTATTTTTTTATCGGCTACAACTAAACGCCGGCAAGATAGATAATAGTGCAGTACCGGTAAAGTTCCCGTCGCCCACAGGCGCCTCCGGGTATTTTTCAACGCCATCCTCGTTTTGTTTCCTAAATTGAAAAATAACATTATTTTTGTCTGCCTGGATGACCAGTTTTCATTATCCACATTGAAATTACCCGTTTATCACTAATACAGTACATCAGTCGCAAAGCTGACCACGTCTTCAATATTATCCAGCACCCGTAATTCTTGTCATAACTCAGGTAATGTTTTATAAAATGGGGTGTTCCCGGTTTATAAATCAACATGCATAAAATCCTTTTCTTCTGAAAATGCCTTACTGTTATTGACCAGGCAAATAGCAATAGCTGTGCTACCATTTTAATTGTAATAGCCGCTGGCCTTTAAAACCGCATGAGCTGGGGGATATCATCAAAAGCATTCTTTGCTTTTTTTGACTAATTTGCCCCTTTCAGACGCAGTTAAACCAGGGCACCAATTTCTAAAACTGCAAAAAAATTTTTTCTATGGATTTCATGTTTTTTATCAATGCCCTGCTGCGCAAGAAATGGGTAATTATTATCTGCACCGCTGCCGGTCTTGGCGCCGCCATACTTTTTACATTTACAAAGAAAAACATGTATCTCTCCGCGGCCACCTATTCCACCGGTTTTACAATGAAACAACAGGTGAAAATGACGACCGACGAAGGGCTGAATATTTTTGAAATTGACCAGCGTTTCAAAAATGTGATTGAGACCTTTAAATCACCGGTGGTTATTTGCATGCTTTCTTACGACCTGATGCTGCATGATCTGGATGCCAAAATGCCGTTTACCACGCTAACCGACAAAGAAAAAGCCAAACCGGAATATCGCAATGTAAACCTAGACAAAGCCCGTCAGATTTTATTAGAGAAAAAGGCCAATAAAGAAATACTGAAAGCCTACGACCCCGAAGAAAATAAAGTGTATCAGTTAATACAACTTTACCAGTATGAAAACGAATCGATTCTTGACCAGTTAACGGTCGATCGCGTACAGGGAACGGATTACCTGAACATTATATATAAATCGGAAAACCCCGAGATGTCTGCATTTGTAGTAAATACCATTGGCAAGGAATTCATCTCATTTTTTACCAGTATCATGTCTACCCGTACGGAAGAATCTGCGGGCAGGCTGGATACCCTGGCAGCCAGGAAACGAAAAGAAATTGAGGACAAAACCAAACAACTGTCAGATTACAAAAAATCATTTAACTCTCCCAATATCGCAGACCGAAGCTCGGCGGCGCTGGAAATGGTAAAGGATCAGCAGACGCAGTTGTCTGGCGAGCAGTCAAAACTGAATGGCCTGAATGCTGATCTCCGGTCCGTAAACCAGAACCTGGAAGTCCTGGGCACTATTTCAGAAACGGCCCCGACAAATAATTCAGAACTGGTTTCACTGCAACAAAAGAACAGGGATCTGGCCGCCGAACTAACTAAAAAAGGAGGGACGGACCCCACTATCCAGGCGCAGATTACCGCAAATCAAAACAGGATTAACCAACTGCAGCCCAGTAGTTCCAATTCAACCGACCGGATGGACAAAAGGAAAAAAAGAGATGACCTGCAATCCCAAAAAATCAGTATTCAAAATAATATAGAGGCCCAGAATACTACCATTGCATCTTTACAGGCGTCAATACGGACCTATAACACTATTGCCAGCAGCGGCGCCGGCGCCGATGTGGCGGCTGGCACCATGCAGGCAGATATTGATCGCTTAAATAAAGAATACGAGCTAATGACCGGGCAATTGCAGAACGCTGCAAACGTATCGGTAGCCCCCGAGATCAATTTTAAACAAACGCTGGTAGGACAACCGGCTATTAAACCGGAATTCGCACACCGCAAAGTGATGATTGGCGTTGGCGGTATTGCAGCACTGATGCTGTCATCGCTCTGGATCATTATTATGGATTTTCTTGACCATTCTGTACGCGCCCCGTCTATCTTCAACAAAACGGTAAACCTGAAACTGCTGGCGGTGGTAAACCGGGTAGACCTGAAACAAAAGACGGTAGAGGATTATTTCAATATTACAGAGGAAACGCGGGCGGATACCGACAATGAATTTGTTGAGAACCTGCGCAAGCTCCGGTACGAAATTGAAACCTGCGGAAAGAAAATCATTTTGTTTACCAGCACCAAGTCGGGAGAAGGCAAATCTACCATCATAGAAGCGCTGGCAAACAGCTTCAGCCTTGCCCGGAAAAAAGTATTACTGATTGATACCAATTTTTCCAATAATTCTCTTACTGAGAAATTAGAGGCCAAGCCTTTGCTTGATGAGTTTAACCTGAACGGTGAAGGCAACGGCGCTGAAAAACTTGCCAGCATCAAAACCACCACCAGGATCCCGTTTATAGATATTGTTGGGTGCAGGGAAAGCGCCTTTTCCCCGGATGAAATACTTCAAAAAAACAACCTGCTGCAAAACCTGCACAAAATAAGCGGGTTATACGATTATATACTGATGGAAGGAGCATCCCTGAACCAGCATGCAGATACCAAGGAACTGGCGAAATACGCAGACGGGATAATCGCTATTTTTTCAGCCAAATCAACCATTCGCCAATCGGATAAGGAATCACTCCGGTTTTTAAAACACGATAAGGAAAAATTGGTGGGCGCCGTATTGAACGATGTGGAAGAAGATAACGCAGATATGTAAGTTTTTAGAAAAGCATACCCGGCCTATGTTAAGCCAAACCGGTCAGCGTCCCTTGCAGACAATCATCCTATAATGGAGGTCAAGTCCCGCTACACGTTTTGATGGCCGCATTATCCTAATACAACCGGCCGGCTCATACAGGTGGCAATGTAAACACCGGTGTGTAATGGTTGTTAACCTTAAACCTTTTGAAATTGTTTAAAGACTTATTTAATGCCAGGTATATACTTTCTGCCGGCCGCCTGGCCTGGATTGATTATGCACGGGGCATTAGTATTATACTGGTATGTTACCGGCATTCTTTCGATGGCTTAAAAGAAGCTCATTTGCCCGTGTCTGATTTCCATATTCTCCAAATACTGAATGTTTGTTTTTATAGTTTCAGGATGCCCCTTTTTTTTATTGTCTCTGGGTTATTTGTTTCGCGCAGCCTTAAGAAAAAAGGGCTGGCTGATTATACCAAGAGCAGGTTCAGCGTCGTATTTTACCCACTTATTATCTGGGGCTCGCTGCAAATTACGCTACAACTACTGCTCAAAGACTATGTAAATGGCAAACCTGCATTGTTTGATTATGTAAACCTTATCATATATCCGCGCAACCCTAGTAATAACCAGCAGTTCTGGTACCTGAACGCCTTATTTTTTGTGGGTGCTTTCTATGCGTTTTTTAAAGTTGTATTACGCGTCAGCCGCTGGCAGCAACTGGTGCTGGGCATGTTTTTGTATAGTGTTGCCGGTTATCTCGGTTACAAAGGCATTAGTTTTTACATTTTCCCGGATATATTTCACTATTATATTTATTTCTGTCTCGGCGACATTATTTCCGGCGTAATTTTTAAAAAAGAAACCTCGGATATTATCCTGTCGCCCAAATGGCTGCTGCTTTCGGCTGTATTCTGCGTAGTCATGCAAACCATTTTTACCACCATCAATATGGGTCATGCAGATGACAATTATATCAATATAAATATGCCCTGGTTGTTTTTGCCGATATCCCTCAGCGGTTGTGCATTAATGATCCAGCTGTCCCAGGTATTACAGAAAAAGAATGTTTTCCGATGGTTGCGGGTGGTGGGTTATCATTCACTCTATATTTACCTGATGCACCTGATGCTGATTGCTGCGGTAAGGATTATACTGGTGCGGCTGCTGCACCTTCACTATATACCCCTGATCATGTTTATCGCTATTTCACTGGGCGTTATCATACCCATGCTTGTTTATAATTTCTGTATACGGATGGGCGCCTGGTGGCTTTTTTCACTTAAAAGACCCGTTGCAGAAATAGACCATTATACGGCTATGAAAACCGCCTGAAATGCGGCAACTACAAGACTTTCAATTTTATGCAGCATCATTTTATCAGTAACAGAGATATTGTAATGTTCAGTTTCCAGTCCTGGGATTCTGAAATAGGCAGCAACTTCAAGGACATGGCCATAGAACTGGCCAGGAAAAACCGCGTGTTATTTGTAAACCGCGCGCTCGACAGAACCAGCCTGTATAAACACCGGAATGATGCTGTTACCCGAACCAGGCTGGCAAGCATAAAAAACGGAACCGGTGAAATTGAAAAGCCTGTCCAAAATATATGGGTGCAAAACCCGCGTGTCATTGTGGAATCCATCAACGGGATACCTTTTGCCGGACTGCACGACCGGCTGAACAAGGTGAATGGCAGACGCTTGTCCAAACAAATCAATAAGGCCATCCGGCAGCTGGGTTTTGAAAATGTTATCCTTATCAACGATAATGATTTTATTCGTGGTTTCTACCTGAAGGAAATGATCGACTGCAAAGAATATATTTTTTACCTGCGGGATTATATGCTGGGGGTAGATTTCTTTAAACGTCATGGCGCAAGACTTGAATCCGGTATGCTGCAAAAAGCCGACCTGGTAACAGCCAATTCAGAATGGCTGGCGGGCTATGCAGGAAAATATAATTCCAACAGCTTTTACATTGGCCAGGGCTGTGATTTTACGCAATTCCTGAAACAGGATATTTCCATGCCGGAAGACCTGAAAACCATTCCGGGCCCCATTATAGGTTATACCGGTTTTATAAGCGCCTGGCGGATTGATATTGACATTATACAACATATTGCTGAAAAATGTCCTGCCTATTCCATCGTACTGATTGGGCCCGTAGACCGGCTTTTTAAAAGGGAAGCGCTCAGCCATCTGAAAAATGTTTATTTTCTGGGTGGCAAGCCACCGGATTTGCTGGCAAACTATATCAAATATTTCGATGTTTGTATCAATCCCCAGATCATGAATGCAGTTACCCGGGGCAATTACCCGCGCAAAGCGGATGAATATTTGGCCATGGGAAAACCACTGGTGGCAACGGCAACCGAGGGTATGAAAATGTTTGAACCATACTGTTTTTTATGCCATAACAAAGAAGAATATGCGGAAAATATAACGCATATCATTAACCACCCCGAAATAATTAATACGGACGCAATAAAACGACGTCGAAAAGAGTTTGCTTTAACGCATACCTGGGAGGAAAGCATTGGCATGCTGGGAGACGCATATTATTCCTTAAAAAATGAAACATCCGGCCATGGACAACCAACAAATGGAAAATAAGCTGATGCGGATTATCGCCACCCTTTTCCTGTTGTTTTTCTGCGTGTTTATGTTCCTGAAATTTTTGTTTGGTTAATATATCCCTAACCCTTTGTAAATACACATTTTGAAACCCTGTTATGAAACTGATTCATTATTTTGAACGCAAAGCCAAGGGCAAACTGGTACAGGAACTGGAGGGACTTCGTTTCCTGGCAATTATTCCCGTGGTTATTCAGCATTGCGTGGAAAGATGGTACAGGAATGACTATACGCCAGGCGTCTCCGGCATCAGTGATGCCCTCATAAATTATTGTCTTGGAGGTGGCGTGGGCGTTTATCTTTTTTATGCCATCAGCGGATTTATTTTGCCCCTTCCTTTTGCGGTAAAAAGACTTTCCGGTAAGCCAATGGGAAGCTTGAAACTATATTTTATGCGCAGGTTAACCAGGCTGGAGCCGCCTTATATACTGGTCATGCTGCTGCTGGCCATTTCGGCCCTTGTCTTGCACAAAATGGGTACGGGCGAGACGCTTGGCTATTTTTTTTCAGGCATTACCTATAGCTCTACTTTGATCTATAAGCATTTTAACCAGCTTAACCCCGTTATCTGGAGTCTTGAAGTAGAAATCCAGTTTTATATCATCGCCCCTTTTATTACCTGGCTGGTATTCGGGATAAAGGATTTTGGCAAAAGAAACGGTGTAATTGCGGGTTCCATATTGCTGATTGTTTTTATACAGGAGCAAACGGGTATTTCAAACGGAGGCAATGTTTTAAGATATACGGTGCTGGGGCAGTTGCAATATTTTATGATAGGCATTTTAATGGTGAATCTCTATCTGGAGCACAAGCTGCAACCGAAAGGCTATACCCGCTGGTGGGATGTTGCCGCCACGATCGCCATATTCAGCATGATTGGTTTTCGCTGGGTAAGCGGTTATGGAAAAACGGTACTGTTTATCATAGCGCTCACAACTTTGTTTGTGGGGGCCTTCCGTTCAGGCGCTTTCAATCGTTTTATGAAACGCCCCTGGATAATGGCCATCGGTGGTATGTGTTATAGCATCTACCTGTTGCACCTGGCCCTTGCACAGGCCAGCATTGAATTGCTGCACAGCGTGAACCCGCAGGCAAAAAACAGTTTGTTATGGTTTAGTGCCTATGTCTTGTTTTTCGGGGTATGCCTGGTGCTTATTGTGCCTGTTTTTTACCTGCTGATAGAAAAACCCTGCATGGATCACAGCTGGCCGGTGAGGTTAAAAAATTATTTTATAAAATCAAAGAGCGGTAGCAGCTTATCTTTAGGAGAAACCGTTAATGGTACTAACACTGGCGGTAAACCGTAAATGCGGCGAAAGCAATTTTTAAAATCATTGAAGTATTGAATAATAATGGCGGTTCAGAAAAAAAATAACACGGTTTCGCTGATGGCCTGGGTAAAAGAAGTTTTTTTTATCAAAAGGATGAGTTCCGTTCCGGGCCTGATTGTAATGGCCCTGATTGGGATTGGCCTCGCCTATGCCGGCAGCGCAGTCAATGAAAAGCTGCCGTTGGTTATTGCAGTCGGTGCTATAGGCATTTTTTTTGTACTGGTCTGTCTCTATTACCCCGAACTGGCTTATTATTCCTATGTTTATTCCATCATCATATTCACCCTGCCTGCCCGCCTGTTTGGCATTCCCCTGCCCCTTGGCCCGCTGCTGGAACCCACGGGCTACCTGGCCGTAATTTCCATACTGGCAGCACAATACCGTAAAAGACAAAATAGCGCAGACTTCTGGAAAACACCTATCTCGCTGATGCTGGTATTGCTTTTTTGTTTTTACCTGATGGAAGCATTTAATCCCGAAATTAACAACTGGCAGGGATGGTTTAAGTTTTTCAGGAAAGAAATTATCTATCTGCTGTTCTACTATGTGAGCTTCCTGATGCTTGATTCAATGGAAAAGATCAGGCGTTTTGTAAAGTTATGGCTAATACTGGCAACCGGCGTGGCGCTCTGGGGCATCAAGCAGCAATGGTTTGGGTTTACGCCTTATGAAGACGCCTGGATACATAGCGATTCCAATATCACCACCTTATTGTTCCAGGGCGGTATGTTCCGTAAATTTTCGCTGCTGCCCGATCCGGCGTCATTTGGGGTAATGATGGCCTCCACGGCCCTGTTTACGCTGGTGCTGGCTATCCGCACGCCCATTAAAAGAAACAAAAAAATACTGTATTGTATCACTTTTTTAGAAATGGTGGCATCCAGTTATTCGGGTACCCGTACCTGTAATGTGATGCTGATTGCCGGACTGCTTTCTTATATTATATTCACCCTGAATGAAAAAAGAACCATGATCGTTTTGATCAGTTCTGTTGCAATTTCCGTATTTCTCTTATTTGGTCCATTGCAGAATTCCCCGGTTATATTCCGTATTAAAACCACTTTTGACGGTAGCAAGGAGCCCTCTAATATGGTCCGCGATGTGAACCGGCATAATATTCAACCCTATATTCATGAACATCCCATTGGGGGAGGGTTAAATACCTGCGGGGAAGAAGGCGCGGCCTATTATCCTGGTCACCCACTGGCCGGCTATCCGCCGGATAGTGGCTATATGAAAATAATGCTGGAACAGGGCTGGGTGGGACTGGCCATCAACCTGATTCTTTATTTCTTAATCCTTTACAGGGGAATTACCGGTTTTTATGATTCGCGGAAAGGGGAAATAAAAACTTTGTATATAGCCTTCACGGTTTGCATATTTTCGCTGGTGGTTGGCCAATATTCGCAATTGGCCATTTCGCAATACCCACAATATCTTTTTTACCTGGCTACCTTAGTTATTTTTTATAAATTAAAAGAATATGACACAAAGAATCCTGAAGACTATACCCTGGCTGAGGCCTAACCACAAGAATATCTGTATCCTGGCATTGCTTTTTTGCTCTACCGTAGCATTTGCGCAGGGTAACCCCGATAAAAAACAGGCACCTGTTTATAACGCCATCCGGCAACCGGACGCGATAACTGATATACGTGAAAAGCTGGTGCAGCTGGCGCTTCAAAATCCAAACTATGAGGTGGCCGATCGTAAAGTAGCCATTGCGGGTTACCAGGTAAAAAAAGCAAAAGGCAACTGGCTCAGCACCCTTGCCTTGCAGGGTAACTTTAACGAGTTTGCATTCAAAAAAAACACTGTTACCACCATACCTGGAGGTGTTGCAACCAACCCCTCTACTTTTTATCCCAAATACAATTTTGGCGTCAACCTGCCTTTTAACTTGCTGAGCGACCGGAAAAACGAGGTTAAAATAGCCAGAGAAAACCTGTCCATTGCGGAAGCCGAAATGAACCAGCGTTTCCGTGAAATAAAAGCACAGGTGCTCACCAAATATGAGGACTATCTATTGTGCCTGCAAAAACTGGATTTTCAAAGTCAGGTAACACAGGATGCAAGAACAGCCTACCTGGCTGCCGAAAAGGATTTCCAGGAAGGCGCCGTTAAGCAGGAAGATTATAATAAGAGCTACCGGGGATATACAGATGAAAAGATAAAACAGGCCGAATTCCAGCGCAACTACAACGTCATAAAACTGGAGTTGGAAGCCATCATCGGTATTTCAATGGACGATCTGCTGAAGAAATAAGATTGCCCAACCTGCCAGGGAATTAAAAACCAACTTATCAACCCCTGCCCTTATACCGGCAACATGAAAAAATATTTACCCTTTTTATCAGGTTTGTCTTTTGTGGCCGTTGTGGTGGCCACCCTGGAATACCTGTCAATAAAAAAAACCGGCGGACATTTCTGCTACCCGCTGGATGACACGTTTATACATATGGCAGTTGCCAAAAACCTGGCATTGCATGGCAACTGGGGCATTACACCGGTCGGTTTTGTTTCTACCTCCTCCTCTCCTCTATTCACTATTTTACTCGCTACTTTTTTTAAGCTGTTCTCCATTCATATTATCATGCCATTTATTGTCAGCTGCGCCGGAACGTTGCTGATGTTGCTGGCCATGAACAGAGAGCTTAATCGGCATTCACAACTGACTGTTTCTAATAAAACTTGGTGCATTCTTATTACCCTGCTCGCCGGCGCCGTTCCTGCACTCACCCTGCTGGGCATGGAACACACGCTGCAGATAGCTTTTACACTTTTGTTTGTGCACCAGGTTGCGTCTCTGTTTACTTCCACAGGCAAAACCGGTTTATGGCAGGCTGCATTACTGGCCGCGCTAATGACGGCCACCCGGTATGAAAACGCGTCTTTTGTGATAGCCGCCTTTGCCCTGCTGGCCTGGCAAAAAAAACTAAAATCTGCTATTATCATTTCAGTGGCGGGAGCCCTGCCCTTATTGCTGTTTGGTATATATTCCAAAATGCAGGGTGGCTATTTTATACCCAATTCCATTCTTATTAAAGGAAACCAACAGTTTAAATATTTTCTGAACGGCGGCACCACCGTATTGCAGGCCACCGGCAGCATCAGCGGCATCATAGTGGTAGCCATGATTATTGTCTTAAAAAAATGGCGGTCCGGAACCCGCGACCGTGACTTCCAGATACTGTCTATGCTAATCATTGCAGGGCTGATGCATTCCGTGTTCGCATCATTCGGATGGTTTTACCGGTATGAGGCCTACCTGATTGTACTGGGTGGCCTGCACCTTAGCAGGATGGGTTTACAATGGTTACAGGAAAACGGTGTCGCCGGTATTAAAAAACAGATCATACCGATTGCCATGGCCGGCATCATATTTTACAGCCTTCCCGTACGTGGGTTAAACTCTTTCCGTAACTCCATACGCGCCATTTATAATATCTACGAACAGCAATACCAAATGGGCTTGTTTCTGAGCCAGTATTACAAGGGACAAACCGTGGCCGCCAACGATGTAGGCGCTATCAGCTATATGGCCGACCTAAATACCATTGATCTTTGGGGGTTAGGCAACAATGAAGTAGCCAATGCTCGTAAACATGGCTACTGGACCAATGATTTTCTCCGGAAACTTGTTTCTGATAATCATACCAGGGTTGCCGTTATATATGATTCCTGGTTCGATAAAGGCCTTCCGGGGCAATGGATAAAAGTGGCTACCTGGGAAATGCCCTACAATTATATCTGCGGAGATATTAAAGTAACCTTCTATGGCATTACCGGAACCGAAGCCAGTTTGTTAAGAACCAACCTGGCCGCATTTTCACCACAGCTGCCCCGGGATGTAAAAGTGGAATATTTTGAACCGCCACCCGGTCACTAAGTTATCACAAACACCACTACCCTGTCCGTATAATGGGATCGGCGAGCAGCAATCATTCAAGCCGCCGATCAATGTATTATTGGTGGGCCTTCAGTACCTGTCTGGCCGTTCCCAGGCCGTCAATACCCAATTCAATAACATCGCCGGGTTTCAGGTATGCCTGGGGCGTCATACCCATGGCTACGCCCGCGGGGGTGCCGGTAGATATGATATCGCCGGGCAAAAGGGTCATAAACTGGCTGGTATAGGAAACTAAGAAAGGTATCTTAAAAATAAGGTTGGCCGTGGTGCCGTCCTGCATTTTCTTCCCGTTAACGGTAAGCCACAAACGCAGATTGTCTACATTCGCAATTTCATCTTTTGTAACCAGGTAAGGTCCCATGGGCGCAAAAGTATCACATCCCTTCCCTTTATCCCAGGTGCCGCTTCTTTCTAATTGGAATTCACGCTCAGACACATCGTTGTGCAGGCAATAACCGGCCACACAATCCATGGCGGCTGCTTCGCTTGTATAGCTGGCTCTTTTTCCAATCACAACGGCCAGTTCTACTTCCCAGTCTGTTTTTGTAGAATTTTTTGGAATGATGATATCATCAAAAGGGCCGCACAAAGCGGTCGTTGCCTTCATAAAGATAACCGGCTCGGGCGGCGGGGTGGCGCCCGTTTCCTTTGCATGATCCGCATAATTCAAACCAATGCAGATAATCTTGGAAGGACGTGCAAACGGTGCAACCAGTTGGAGTTCTCCGGTTAACTCCGGAAGATTGCTGCCCAGCGATTTTATATAATCGTCCAGCCGCGTAATGCCATAGGTAGTAAAAAAGGCTTCGTTATAGTCTTCGCCAAAAGAAGAGGTATCATAATATTTATCTCCTATTGCAACGCCGGTCTTGATATGCCCGTTTTCTGTGTAACGTATCAGTTTCATGTATTAATTTTTATTTTTTGTTAGAACCGGTAAGCGGGGCTTTTTCCGCGGCGGTTTTACTACCGGCTGCATGCCCGCCCTTGCCTGTTATTCGTGTATCAATTATTGAGTTTTGTGAAGCCCCCGTCAATGGGATAATCACAGCCGGTGATAAACGATGCTTCGTCAGAGCAAAGATAAAGGATGAGATGTGCTATTTCATCTGGCCGGGCCATCCTGCCAATGGGCTGGGTTTTAGAAAGCTTGTCAAACATCTCAGCTTCTTTGCCGGGGTAATTTTTTGCCAAAAACCCATCCACAAACGCGGTATGCACACGGGCAGGTGAAACACAGTTGCAGCGTATATTTTCCGCCAGGTAGTCTTTGGCTACCGACAGGGTCATGGCCGCCACGGCTCCTTTTGTCATAGAGTACGCAAACCGATCGGGGATACCCACGATGGCTGCAATAGACGACATATTCAATATAACGCCCCCCTTATTTTTCTTCATCAGCGGGATGGCCGCAAACAGGCAATTATACAATCCTTTTACGTTTACATTGAAAAGCCGTTCAAAATCTTCCGCGGATGTAGTATCGGCTTTTCCGATATGTGATATACCGGCGCTGTTAACAAGTATATCTATCCGCCCCGCCTCCTGAAAAACATCTACCACCTTTTTCTGATCCGTTACATCAATGATACTGGCCGAAGCTTTTCCACCGGCGGCCGTGATCTCCGCTACTACCTCATTGGCCTGTTGCTCATTTACATCTATGACGCATACGACAGCACCTTTTTTTGCAAAGAGCAGGGCCACGTATTTGCCGATTCCGCTTCCTGCGCCGGTTACCAGTGCTTTTTTATTTTGCAGGTTAAACATAGCTTATTTGTTTCTGAACGCTGATTGTTGTGGCCGTTTCACTCGTTGATCTGCGATCTCCGGTAACCGTTATGTATATCCGCGTTCTCGTTGGTCATCCACGGCCCAAACAGGTGCAAGATAATTGTCTTCTGCCAATCCAATGCTTGCTTGCGGAAAATCTATAAAAAATACTTGTTCTTTGGAGAAGGCTCCGGGTTTATATCAATATGGCTTCAATTGCATTTAATTCTTCCGTTGAAAAATTTATATTATCCTGGCAGCGCAATGAATCCGCCAATTGTTCGGGTTTGCTGGCCCCAATCAACACGGAGCTTACCCTTTTGTCTTTCAGCAACCAGGCCAGGGCCATCTGTGCCAGGGTCTGGCCCCGTTTTATTGCTATGGCATTAAGTTGCTTTACCCGGTCCATTTTCTCCGCAGTTACCTGTTCTTCCTTTAAAAATCCATGTGGCCGGGCTACGCGCGAATCTGCGGGGATGCCACCCAGGTATTTATTGGTAAGGAGGCCCTGTGCCAGTGGTGAGAAGGGAATGCAGCCAACCCCCTCTTTTTCCAGCAAGTCAAGTAATCCATCTTCTACCCAGCGTTCAAACATGGAATATTTGGGTTGGTGGATGATACAGGGCGTACCCAGGCGGCGCAGTATCTCAAATGCTTTTGCCGCCTCTTCTTTTTTATAATTAGACAACCCCACATACAGGGCCTTTCCCTGACGCACCAGCAAATCAAGCGTTGTCATTGTTTCTTCCAGTGGTGTATTGGGGTCGGGTCTGTGGTGATAAAAGATATCTACGTATTCAAGGCCCATCCGGTTTAGGCTCTGGTCCAGGCTGGAGACCAGGTATTTTTTTGAACCCCAGTCTCCATAAGGCCCCTCCCACATATAATAACCGGCCTTGGTTGAAATAATCAGTTCATCGCGGTAGCTGTGAAAATCCTGTTTTAGCAAACGTCCAAAATTTTCTTCCGCGCTGCCGGGGGGCGGGCCATAATTATTGGCCAAATCAAAATGTGTTACGCCGCTATCAAAGGCCAGGCGCAGGATGCTGCGGCAATTTTCCAGCATATCTACATGACCGAAGTTGTGCCAGAGGCCAAGCGATAATACAGGCAACCTGAGCCCGCTGTTGCCGCAACGGCGGTATTCCATTTTTTTATAGCGATCCGGTTGCGCAGTATATGGCATACAATTGTATCATTGGTTTTAACGGCTGGTGAAATACCCGCCGCGGAAGGTTTCAAATATCACACAAAATAAATAAATAGATGGTCCGGATGCAGGAATACTTTATTCATGGTCCATTAAATTCGTTCAAATTCACGGATGCCGTATTCAATCCGGAGCGCGGTAGGCAGTATTTGCAGAAAAAGGCATCTATCATCCCGGAAAACAGGATCCAGTTCTTGCCGGGTGTTATATCACGTATTTGCTTAAACGCAGTTACCAGCTGTGCGCGCACAGAATTATCCAGGGGCTTCCATAACCATGGGCATCTTATTAGGGCGAGAAAAGATGCATCTACCAGGGGCTGGCCAGTTTGTAAAGATAATGTAACCAGGTTTGCCGGTCGTTCTCTTCATGCTGCGTGTTGTGCTGCGCCTGTACAGAACTAAACACCGTAAACCAGTGCAAACAACCATATCAGGATCTGTTTCATTTTGCAAGTGATTTATAGCGTTTCATCGCTTC
>JBDTVE010000171.1:0-30079 GCA_040007355.1 Bacteroidota bacterium
GACATTGACACACAAAGGTACTCTCCCGTTTTGATTCATTTTGAAAGGTCTTATATCACGTCCCAGGCTGACGCTATACCTGGCCGGCCGGTGCTTATTGGTGGGGTCTGGGTGTTTTTTTGTTACTGATAGCTGCGTAATGAATAAAACTACGGTGTCCGCGGCCGATGGTTAGGAATAAAAAGACCGGCTTGGGGCCGGCCTGCTATGAAAACACCAGTAAGATCATACGGGAGCATCTTCCTGCTTTCCGCTTTTGCTTTTTTTATCGCAGTCCGCGTTTGTTTTGACGGTTCATGCGGCGCTGCTGTAATTCTTTTCTGATCTCATTCCCAAAATCCTTTTCTGAACGGAAAAAGGTGTTTACTTTTTCCTGCGACAATGCCTTACCAAATTCCACATTGTATTTTTTCCGTACGGTGAGTATTTTTTCTTCCACTTCAATTTCGGGTAGGTTTTGTTGTCTTTGATCCTGCCGGATGTCGCGTATCTCCTGCGTATAATTATTATAAATGGGCCAGAAACGCTGGGCTTCGTCGGGGGAGAGATCCAATTTTTTTGTGAGCCAGGCTACTTTCAGCGCTTCCAGCCGGCGGCCATCGCGTTCCTGTACCTGTGCAGTTGATTTCCACAACACACCCAGCATCAGCAGAACAATAAGTAGATATTTTTTCATCGCAATACTATTAATTAGAGATAGGGGTTTCCGGGCGCTGGTCCACATATTGCTGGAGCGCCTCATCGGATATATCGGCCAGCAAATCCCTGGTGTCATCTTCATTTGTAACTGTATCTTCAGCAGCCGTGGTGTTCAGCATGTCTGTGTCTGCACCAATATCTGCCAGGGAAACCGTATTATTATTTAGAAAATTTTCAATCTCCTGGTCGCTTACCTTAGACAATTCCGATGCAGCGCCATTGGATACCGTGCTGACGGTGCCGGAGTATTTATAACCTGAATAAATAAGGATGCCTGTCACAACTGCAGCGGCGGCATACTGCATTATTTTTCTTCCAAATCCCACCTTAACTACCCTGGCCGGTTGTTGTTGTTTTACTTTTTCTACAATGGCCGATGCGGTAGTATTGAAATAGCCTTCAGGCACTTCATAGACCCGGGTGTTTTTGAGACCCGCCATAACAGGCGATAAATTCTCCAGTTCCCCGTTTACAAACGCAACGGCTTTAACACCCGCCATTATATTATCAGAAAACTCGTTGAAATAGCCTTCAGGGGGTGTAAAAGGACTTTGTTTGCCTATCTGCCCCAGTAAAGGCGATAACATTTCAAGCTCTTCCCGGGCGTTGCCCGTTTCCTGCGCTTTAATGCGTTGTATGATATTTGCTGCCAGGCTGTCAAAATACTGCTTCGGCACCTGGTAGAAATTGTCTTTATTGATCTGCAAAACAGGATCGGCACCCATTTTTTCTTCCAGGGCAATTCTCAGCAATACCTGCATGGCCAGGCCATCAAAATAAGTTGGTGGAATAGCATATGGGTGCTGGTTGCCAATACCGGCTACCAGGGCGCTGATGATTGTTGTTTCTTCTGATATGTTATTTGTTTTTTCCATGAATCTCCATTTGGACAAAAACAGGTGGGCAAAGTTTAATGATTCAGGATAAAATCTTCGATTTTTTTAACCGCGTGATGATAGCTGGCTTTTAATGCTCCTTCGCTGGTTTCCAACACTTTACTCATTTCCTCGTATGGCATTTCATCGTAATACCGAAGATTGAAAACAATCCGCTGTTTTTCGGGCAATTGCTGCATGGCCAATTGTAATTTCCATTCTAGTTTATTGGGGTCAAAATGTTTATCGGCTTTAATGCTATTGCTTAACCCGTTTTCCACATCGCCGAGGGAGACAGTAGCCTTTCTTTTTTTCTGTTCCAGGAAACTAAGGCATTCATTGGTGCCTATCCGGTATAACCAGGTATACAGCTGGCTGTCTTCCCTGAAATTCCCCAGGCCGTTCCAGACCCGTATAAAAACGTTTTGCAGTACATCATTGGCATCTTCGTGTTCAACCACCATGCGGCGGATATGCCAGTAGAGTTTTTCCTGGTATTTTTTGATGATAGCCGTAAACGCCTTTTCTTTTGTAGAAGGGTTCCGGAATTCCTGTAATAATTCCGCGTCCTGCACAACAATCGCCATATAGTAGCTATTATGTTAGCAATATTATTTAGACCGGTCGCCCGGCATTGTTTAAACGCCGCAAAAGAAAAAATATTAGCGATTCCTTTTTCCAGGCGCTCCCCAGTGGCTTTGTCCAGGCCGCTTCTATCAATACAATTGCGGACTGGTTTTGGTTGAATGCTGTTTACCGGGTAGGCTAAAAGATATCAGGCTTTTTTCCGGGCCACTACCTTTTCCGCGGATTCGATAATATGTGCCGGAGTGAGTCCATACTTCTCAAGCAACTGGGTAGGTGTTCCGCTTTCGCCAAAAGTGTCGTTGGTGCCTACATATTCAATGGGTATGGGCAGGTGCCTGGCGGCAATCTGTGCGATGCTGTCGCCCAGTCCGCCTATAATATTATGTTCTTCAACGGTTACCGCGCAGTTTGTTTTTCGAATGGATTTTAATACCGCTTCGGTATCAATGGGTTTGATGGTGTGTATGTTTATGACTTCCACGCTAATGCCTTTTGCCTCCAGTGCAACACCTGCTTCAATGGCCAGCCAAACCATGTGCCCGCAGGCAAATATGCTGACATCGGTACCCTCGGAGAATACCTGGGCCTTTCCAATTTCAAAAGGCAGTTCGGTGGTAAAAATGGGCCAAACGGGTCTGCCAAAACGAAGGTAAACGGGTCCTTCATAGTCCGCAATCGCCTTGGTGGCAGCTTTTGTCTGGGCATAATCGCATGGCACAATCACCGTCATGCCCGGCAGCATTTTCATCATTCCAATATCTTCCAGGATCTGGTGGGTGGCGCCATCTTCTCCCAATGTAAGACCAGCATGCGAGGCGCATATTTTTACATTTTTACCTGAATAGGCAACCGATTGTCTAATCTGGTCGTAGACCCTGCCGGTAGAAAAATTCGCAAACGTGGTGGTAAAGGGAATTTTACCGCCAATGGTTAAACCGGCGGCGATACTGATCATATTAGCCTCTGCAATACCGCATTGCACAAAGCGTTCGGGGAATTCCTTTATGAACTGGTTGAGTTTCATGGAGCCCAGTAAATCAGCTGTAAGGGCTACAATATTAGGGTTGGTTCTTGCTGCCTCCGCGATGCCGTCTCCAAAACCGCTGCGCGTATCTTTCTTGCCGGTGGAAGCGATGTCTTTTAATGCCATGTCTGGTATTGTTTAGTGGCGCAAAGTAAAGGAGAAGTTGGCAGTATTGGGCCAATGCTGAACGGTTAATTCCAATAAATTCTCCCGAATCATACAGGATGAACTACTGACACCATTGAGCCTGGAGATGCTTTCGCGCGGTCTGCTTCAATGCCCGGCCGGCTTTTAGGCCAATCAACTAAAAGAAATTATCGCGGCAGGAGGCCCCTCCTTCCATCGGGGTGACAAAGACTTGGATCCAGATGCCTGACAGCAATGGGTCTAAAACAAGATTTTGATCCACTGACACCAGCGAGCCTGGGAGGCTAGTAAACACTGGCTGCAGGATGACAAGAATTTAGATCCGGGATGACAATGATTTTGAATCTGATACCGGAATGGATCTGAGCCGGGTGGCGATGATTGTTAGTTTAAGCCCGCGTTTTGTTTATTATAGAGCTTGGCATCCACCTTAAGGCGTTGTTCCCATTTCCATGCGGTCAGCATCATATCTTCCAGCGAATACTTAATTTGCCAGCCCAATAGCGTAACAGCCAGTTCATTGTTTGCATAGATGGCGATAACATCCCCGGGACGGCGCGGGGCAATAACATAATTCAGTTTCACGCCGCTTACTTTTTCGAAGGTGTGAATAGCCTCCAGCACGGTAACGCCGTTACCCGTGCCCAGGTTAAACACCTCGCATTTTTTGTTGCTTTTGCCTTCAACCAGGTATTGTAAAGACAGGGTATGGGCATGGGCAATATCCGATACATGAATAAAGTCGCGTACACAGGAACCGTCGCGGGTAGGGTAATCGTCTCCATAAACTTTCATCTGGGGAAGTTTACCGGCCGCCGTTTGTGTTATGGCGGGTACTAGGTTGGCGGGTTTGCCAATGGGTAGTTCGCCAATCTGGATGGTGGGGTGTGCGCCCACCGGGTTAAAATAACGCAACAGGATAGACTGCACTTCGTTTACTTTTGAAAACTCGTTGATGATTTGTTCGCCCATTTGCTTGGTATAACCATAAGGCGATTCAGCGGGTTTGGGTGGTGTTTTTTCCGTAACCGGGATGATATCGGGGTTGCCATAGACGGTGCAGGAAGAAGAAAAAACAAAATAGGGTATTTTAAATTCGTGTACGCATTTCAGCAGGTTAATAAGCGACACTACGTTGTTTTCAAAATACATCAGCGGCTCGTCCACCGATTCGCCAACGGCCTTGTAGGCGGCAAAATGAATAATGCCTGAAATGTCTTCATTTTCCTGGAATATGGCAAAGGTGTCATCGTAATTACAGAGGTCTACTTTATAATTCTTGACCTTTTTGCCTGTAATTTTTTCCACACCTTCCAGTATACGGGCAGAGGAACGGGAGTTGTTATCAACAGAGATAACATCAAATCCATGTTCGATTAAATCTACAACCGTATGTGAACCAATATATCCACATCCGCCGGTAACAAGAATTTTTTTCATCTTTTATGAATTGATGTTAAGTTGCAAAGAGAGTGCAAGATGTAAACAATTTATCCTTTTTCCAAATTGAGCAGGTATTGTCCGTAGCCGCTTTTAAGCAGTGGCTGGGCGAGGGCAATGAGCTGGTCTTTTGTTATAAAGCCTTTCCGGTAGGCTATTTCCTCTATACAGGCGATTTTGATGCCCTGCCTTTGTTCAATTACCTGTACAAACATAGAGGCCTGCATTAGCGAATCAAAGGTTCCGGTGTCTAGCCAGGCGGTGCCACGGTCAAGAATCGATACTTTTAGCTTCCCCTGCCGCAGGTATTCCCGGTTTACATCAGTTATTTCATATTCACCGCGGGAGCTGGGTTGCAGGTTTTTGGCAATCTGCACCACGCTATTGTCGTAAAAATATAAACCTGGCACGGCGTAGTTGCTTTTAGGCTGCTGGGGTTTTTCTTCAATGGAGATGGCCTTCATTTCCTTATCAAACGCCACTACTCCATACCGCTCGGGGTCGCTTACGCGATAGGCATAGACGATGCCGCCCGCTGGTTTTGTGTTTGCTTCCAGCGTTTTGCCCAGGCCTGCGCCGTAGAAGATATTGTCGCCCAGCACCAGGGCCACTTCATCGGTCCCAATAAAGGTTTCTCCAATTACAAATGCCTGGGCCAGGCCGTTGGGCAGGGGTTGTTCCGCATAAGAGAAATGAAGCCCCAGGCTTTTTCCATCGCCGAATAATTTTTTAAACAGCGGAAGATCGTGTGGGGTGGAAATAATAAGTATCTCGTTGATGCCGGCCAGCATGAGCGTGGAAAGCGGGTAGTAGATCATGGGTTTATCATATACCGGCATGATCTGTTTGCTGATGGCATAGGTGATGGGGTGTAAGCGTGTGCCGGAACCGCCGGCAAGAATAATTCCCTTCATTTGTTAAATTTTAAGCAGCCCGATATCAGCCTGTTGGTTACAAAGAAAAGACAATATAGAGAAGTAGTGCAAAATAAAAAAGTGGATGATAAGGCTAACCGGTATCTTATAAATGCTTATAGCCGGTCTTACACAAAAAGCAGGAGTATGTAATATACAACCGCGGCCAGCGCCGCGCTGACCGGTATGGTAAGTATCCAGGCCCATAATAAATTAATGGTTACCCCCCAGCGTACTGCCGATAAACGTTTGGTGGCACCTACCCCAATGATGGAACCGGTAATGGTATGTGTGGTACTTACGGGTATGCCAAAATGTTCCGACATAAACAGGGTTAGCGCGCCGGCGGTTTCCGCGGCCACGCCTTCCAGGGGTGTTACTTTTGTAATGCGGCTGCCCATTGTTTTAATGATCTTCCAGCCACCGCTCATGGTGCCCAGGCCGATGGCGGTAAAACTACACAGCGGTACCCACCAGTATTCGGTTATAAACTGGTTGAAATCCATGATATGCCCCTGTGATTTCTGGAAGAAAATCATGGCAGCGCCAATGATGCCCATTACTTTTTGTGCATCGTTGCCGCCATGGCCCAGGCTGAACATGGCCGAAGACAGCAATTGCAACCGCCGGAACCAGCTGTCGGCCTTATACGGATTGGCCCGCCGGCATATATTTACAATCAGCAGGGTTATGATAAATGCAACCACCATTCCTATCAGTGGCGCAGCAAAAATGAAAAGAAAGGTAGGGATTACTTTTCCGTAGTTGACAACGGAATGACCCGCATCCTGCAAGCCTTTTGCATGTGCAATGGCGGCGCCAATAAATCCCCCCATCAAGGTATGCGAGGAGGAAGAGGGTATCCCAAACCACCAGGTAAAAAGATTCCAGATAATAGCGGCCACAATGCCTGCAAAAATTACTTTCAGGGTGATGAATTCGGGGTTTACCCAGCTGGCAACGGTATTGCCTATTTTGAATTCGTGGTAGATATATTTGGAAACAAAAAACGCTGCAAAATTGAAAACAGCTGCCCACAAAACCGCTTGGAAAGGGGTGAGCACCTTGGTAGACACAATGGTGGCAATGGAATTGGCCGCATCATGAAACCCGTTTATATAGTCAAAAACCAGTGCAAGTATGATAATAATGACAAGAAAGGTCATAGAGGATTGTGTAAAGATGATGGTGTATCAATATAAAGGAGCCTGGCGATTATTGTGTGATATAGGATGCTGCCCGGGTTTATATACGCAGGCTAGGCATATTTAATAATGATGGATTCAATGACATTGCCCGCATCCTCGCATTTATCGGTTACAATTTCCATTACCTGATAAATCTCTCTTTTCTTTATGACCTCCTTGGCATCGGGTTCGGTTTCAAACAACCGGTCAATGCTTAGATCAAAAATATCATCGGCCTGGTTTTCTATGCTGTTCACTTTAACCAGCGCATCGGTGATCTTACGCATATTTTTCATATCGCGCAGTTCTACTACCGCATTTTTGATGTGCTCGGAACCCTGTTCAATCAGGTCAGCCATTTTCTGTATGCCGGGGTCGTTGGGGTTTACTTTATAAAAATTGATTTTTTTGGCGGAAGAATAAATATAGTCGGCAATATCATCCAGGGCTGATGCCAGGTAATGAATGTCTTCCCGGTCGAATGGCGTTATAAAATTGCGTCCCAGTTCTGTAAATATGCGATGAGTAAAATCGTCGTTAATATGTTCCAGGTCTTCCATCTTTGAGATCAATGCAGCGCGTTTGTCAAAATCGGGCTCGGCCACTACGTCTTTCATCAATCGTCCCATTTCAGCAACCGTGGCGGCTACGTCTTCAAACAAGGAATAAAACACCTTGTCTTTGGGCATAAATATTTTTAAAAAGGAATTGGCCATACTGTGAATTTGGACAAAAATAGACGGTTTGAGCGGGGTTTAAAGCAATTAAAGTTTGGTAATAATTTCTTAACATAGGAGATTCCGTGAGTGGACAAAATAAAAAATATTTAATAACCCGTATTTAATCAGTTATTTAGATATACGGTTATTTTTAATTTGAAATTGACTTCTCTGATCGTATCTGATCACCGTCTGCAGGAACAGCGCGGCCCAGCAGCAGCGTCACGCACAGACTGCGCTGCCGGAAAGCTAACCATCGCAATTCAGTTAAAAAGGGCAGAGGAGAATGGGAATCACAATGATAATAATTGTATAAAAACTATTTCTTTATGTTTAAGAAGGCGCGGGTAATTTTGCGGGATCCTTATACTATTGTTATGTAATCAATTTACAGATGTAGCAGGTAACAGCATGTCACTGGCAGTACCATCCTGGTTTTCGCCGGGTGTTTTTGCATTGCTTCAGTTTGAACATTTCGGGAAAAATATTGATAAACAAGTGGCCGCGTTATTCTTTTTTTGTATCCAGGGTAAAGCCAACTGAAGTTCCTATATCAGGCGTGCTGCGCACGTGTATCGATTGTGCATGTGCTTCAACAATGTGTTTACAGATGGCCAGGCCCAGGCCGGTTCCACCTTTATCGCGGCTTCTTGCCGCATCGGTTCTGTAAAAGCGTTCAAATATCCGGGAAAGGTGTTCTTCCTCGATGCCAATGCCATTGTCGCTTATTTCTAATAAAACATGTTCATCATCTGTTGCGTAGAAGCTTGCTTCAATATAACCACCTGCTCTGCCATATTTAAAAGCATTTTCCACCAGGTTGATCAATACCTGCCGTATCTTTTCCATGTCAGCAAAAACAATTACCGGCGCTTCGCAACTTTTTTTGATGGCGGTGCTGATCTGTTTTTGTTCCAGTTTTATAGACAGGGATTCAAAAACTTCCCTTACCAGCTCCTGTATAACAAAATTTTGTTTGTACAAAAGTTGTTCGCCGCTTTCCAGCTGGGAGATCTCATCCAGGTCATTCATCAGATTAACCAGCCGGTCAATATTACGACTGGCATTTTCAAGAAATTTTTTTCTGATTTCAGGCTGATCCATTGCTCCGTCCAGCAGCGTATCCACATAACCCTGGATGGCGAAAATGGGTGTTTTAAACTCATGCGCCAGGTTTTGCAGGAATTCCCTGCGGTACACTTCGTTTTGCCGCAATACCTCAATTTCCGCATGCCGTTGTTCGGCCCATTTTTCCACGTCTTCGCTTACCTCGTCAATGCCTTTTTTGGGAAGTATGTATTTGTAATACATTTCTTCTTTTTTACTGGCCTTGGTCTGGTAGATAAATTTATAGATGAGTTTAATGCGGCGGTAAATAAATTGCTGCAGCAGGAAATTGATCAGGGAATAGGCAATCACAAACAGTACTACCAGTGTGCAAAGCGCAATCCACCAGCTTTTGATAAAAATAAAATTGGCCACGGCAACCAGTACAGCAATGGATGCTGCATTTACTGCAGCTACCTGGCGGGGGGAAAGGTTTTTTACATCCATGGCGCGTGTCCGTTACGGCGACTTTTTATCAATAGTAAAAGTATAAGATAAGCGTCAGAAGCAAAAATGTAGTTTGTTGTATGCCGAAACAGATCAAACTATAAATTAAATTTGTACCCAACCCCTTTTACCGTTGTAATGCAGTCCATATCGAGTTTCTGGCGGATTTTACGAATGTGCACATCAATGGTTCGGTCACCTACAATTACATCATTGCCCCAAACCTGGTTTAGTATTTCATTGCGCAGGAAAACGCGGCCGGGCCGGGCGGCCAGCAAATAGAGCAATTCAAACTCTTTTTTTGCAAGCGTCATTTCTTCGTTCTTCACTTTTACAATGTATTGCTCGGGGTCAATCAACAGGTTATCGAATTGCAGGCTGTTGCTGTTTTCATTGTCTGTTTTATTGGTGCGGCGGAACAGGGCATTTACCCGGCTTATCAGCAGCTTGGTGCTAATGGGTTTGTTTACATAATCATCTGCGCCGGTATCCAGACCTTTAACCTGCGATGATTCATCGCTGAGCGCGGTAAGAAAAATAATCAGGGTGTCCTTAAATGCAGGCTGGGTACGCAGGATGGCGCATACTTCCACACCCGTTTTTTTGGGCATCATGATATCCAGGATGATGAGATCGGGGTGTAGATGTTTTGCTTTTACAAGAGCGTCATCGCCGTCTTTGGCGGTATACACATCATAGCCCTGGTGTTTAAGGTTATAATGTAGTATCTCCAGGATATCCGGTTCATCGTCTGCAATTAGTATTTTCTTGCCCTTGTTTTCCATTGAAAACCTTTATTTCCGCAAACCTAGTTTAAATGGTTATCAACCGAAAATGATAATAGTAAGTTTACAATTTCTTAATATGGTAAACCTGGGGGGTAAATACAAATACGGACGTTATTTGTTCGTTTATCCGATGGTTTGCGTTTAATGTCAGGTGGCGTGGGGGTGCGTTTCCTGCTATTTTTAATGGCATCCAATACAAACACAATTTTCCCGTTTTGTGCAGCAGATTGGTAGTATTTTTGCCCAGAACCTGATAACAATCCTTATGCAAAAAATTTTACCGCCTTACCTTTTTTTCATCTGTGCCTGCTTTTTTGCACAGGCCCAGCCTCCTGCCTACCGGTTTGTGGCAAACAAAGGCCGCATTTTGTTTCATGATAAGGTGGATGCACAGCAGCAGCGGATTAAGGATATGGATGGCAAGAAAGACAATGCCATTACGCTCTCAAAAGACCCGGTGGTGAACGGGCAACTGGAATACGCGTTGTTAGACAGGGTAGATGAATTGCAACAAAAAATAGAGCTTGACTCCCTGCTGTCCCATTCATCCAAGGTAAAATATATACTGGGGCTGGAAACCCTGCTCAACGGATACCGGACCAATGTTTTTAAAAGGGATTTCCCGATTACCATTGCGCCTGAACTGGTGAATGCCTATGAGAAGGCCATGACCCTGGACAGTAAAAACGAAAGTATTGAACCGGTAATAGCAGAAAACAGTTACCCCATAGGCAAGATCCTGGTTGAATGTTTTAAATTTCCCGAGAATGCCGGTGTAAAACCCTCGGGCCCGCTCCTGCTGCAGAAATATATTAAACTGCATCCGGATGAAGTTTTAAGCATATTACAGCGCAATACCGATATACCCACAGCCGATAGCCTGATAAAGGCCGCCGCCCGCAGCGATCTGAAAAAATTCTATAATTATGCTGCCGTGGGCGACAGGCTGGGTGCGCGGATAAGATCCATAGATGACCCTTATGTGCACACCATTGCAAAAATGGCTGTTAGCAAAAGCGGGCAGTTGTATTTTCCTTTTATTGATTTGCTGATAAATAATAAAATAAGCTTTGAAGATATTGACCGGGTAAAAGACGATAACCTGGCCTATTACCGTTTGCTGGTAAAGACCCGGATTGATTTTGTAAGCAGGATGATGGCGCCTGCCCGGGACACACCGATGGAGATGCAATCCCTGACCAGGATGATGGCAAATAAAGCCAGGGATATATTCGTCAGCGAGATCAACGGCCTGCATGATCAGCCGGATGCCATACGGTTTAAATGCCTGGAGCCCTTAACACCACAGGAGCTATACTACCTGTGTGTAGTAAGCGAAGATGTAATTTATACCTCCAGTTACCTGGGCGTATACAAACGCATCTTTGAAAAAATGAAAAACCCCCGGGGCGATAGTCTTATCATGAGCGTAAAAGCCGATTATTTCCGCAAGTTTATAAAAATGTCTGCTGCCTATAATACCCTGGATACCCTGCTTAAATCCATGCCGGCAGACAATGCCACTTCGCTGATGAAGGCCTTTATCATCGGGCTCGAAAAGACAACTACCACGGCGTCCGTGGAAGATGCAGTGGATGTGGCCGATTCCTATAGCAGCATCGTTGAAAAAAATACGGCGCTGGCAGGTTTTATGCTGGACGAGGCCAACTGGAACTATGATCGTTGTGTAAGAAATAATGACAAAAACGGCATGGTGGTATACCGGCTGGAGAAAACATTGTTTGAGTCTGCAGACACAAGCAAAAAAGTTGACCTGTCAAAAGAACTGGGCATCCCGCCCATTTACTCCGTTGCCTACAACAGCCTCACAAGCGATAGCGGCCGGGTGATACAACAGGTTTTTTTCTATGGCGACGAAGACAAGGACGGGCAGAACTCCTTTGTCAATTTTAAATCGCTGTTTGCGGGTCGGCCCGAATGGAAAATGACAGAGAACGAAAGCTGGCTAACCATAAAATCAGTACGGGGCAAACCCGTATGGATATTCGCCAACAAACCATTGTATGGCCCGGACGATCCCGATGCAAAGGCCCAGGAAAAACTAGACGCCTACCTGGAAGCACAACATTTAAAACCGACAATTTTCATACACCGCGGCCATAGCTATCATGTAAAATATTCACTGGCGCAGATCCAGCCATCTGCCCGCATTGTAATACTGGGCTCATGCGGAGGATACAATAATCTGAACGAAGTGCTGACCATTAGCGCAGATGCGCATATAATTTCTTCCAAACAGGTGGGCACAAAAACCGTTAATGAACCCATCCTGAAAGAAATGAATGCCATATTGCTTAGTGGGCGGGATATTGACTGGCTGCCCATGTGGAAAGACCTGAGCCGGCAATTCAGCGGCGAAGCTAAAGAAAAATTCGATGATTATATACCTCCCTATAAAAACCTGGGCGCCATTTTCATCAAAGCTTACCGCAAAGCAATAAACAACGAACAGCAATAAGCGGCTGAGGTATAAACATTGTACAGTTTGTAATCTTAGGACAGGCCCGAGTAGCTGGAGGGTGTCCCTTCCGCACTACAACCGCCGGAACTGCCCGCACTAAACTATCTTTGCTTTCTTATGCCAGACCATCGGCCCCGGAAAAAAATTTTTGATTTTGCCTTGCTGAAAAGGGTGTTCCGTTTTGCCGCGCCCTATAAAAAAAGGTTCTATACTTCACTGACCCTGTCTGTTGTACTGGCCGTTCTTGCCCCTGTTCGTCCCTACCTGGTACAAATAACCATAAACAGGTATGTAAAGGGAGGCGTTGATCTGCCTGCCAGCCAGCAGAATTATTTTGCACAAATGGTGGTGACCGTTACCATTATCCAGATAGCGCTGTTGCTGGCGGAAAGCATTATACGTTTTTATTTCTCTTATATTACGGCCTGGCTGGGACAGAGCGTTGTAAAAGACATGCGGGTAAAAGTATATAGTAAGATACTGGGTCTTAACCTGTCACAGTTTGATAAAACACCCATCGGCACCCTTACCACACGTACCATTAACGATATAGAATCCATCAACGATATTTTCTCTGATGGCCTGATACCCATCATTGCCGACCTCTTGTCTATTATATCGGTGCTGGCGGTAATGTTTGTGGTAGACTGGAAATTATCGCTTGTCTGCCTGGCACCCTTCCCGGTGCTGATTGCAGCTACTTATTTTTTTAAGGAAGCGGTTAATAAATCCTTTATCAGGGTACGCAATGCCGTGGCCGCCTTAAACGCCTTTGTGCAGGAACACATCACCGGTATGGCGGTTTTGCAGGCTTTTGCGGCAGAAGAAAGGGAAGCGGCTAAATTCAGGAAGATCAATAAGGACCACCGCAATGCAAACGTCAATGCCATCTTTGCCTATTCCGTTTTTTTTCCTGTGGTGGAAATTGTACTGGCGGTTTCAACCAGCCTGCTTATCTGGTGGGCCGCCAGTGAAGCCCATTTACTGAAAACGACCAGCCCGGTGGAAGCGGGTCTGATGGTGGGTAAAATGATCTCGTTCTTTTTATTCTTAAACCTGTTGTTCCGGCCGCTGCGGGTAATTGCGGATAAATTCAATGTGCTGCAGATGGGCATGATAGCCGGTGAACGGGTGTTCCGGGTGCTGGACAACGAGGACTTTATTGCTGCCGATTCGGAAGGAGCATATTCACCCGCCCACGTAAACGGCAAGATTGAATTCGACAAAGTATATTTCGCCTATACGGATGAGCGTTATGTGCTGAAGAATATTTCTTTTCAGATACAGCCTGGCGAAACAGTGGCCATTGTGGGTCATACCGGCAGCGGTAAAACATCCATCATCAGCCTGTTGAACCGCCTCTACCATATACAGCGGGGCGCTATTCGGATAGACGATACAAATATTGAGCAATACAACCTGGACACGCTGAGGAGCCGGATTGGGTTTGTATTGCAGGATGTATTTCTTTTCTCAGGTTCGGTAATGGACAATATTACCCTGCGGAATCCGGATATTACCAGGGAAAAAGTGGTTGAGGCCGCAACCCTTATCGGTATGCACGATTTTATCATGGAACTGCCCGGCAGTTATGATTACAATGTGATGGAAAGAGGCGCCACACTTTCTCTGGGGCAGCGACAGCTTTTGTCTTTTATTCGGGCCCTGCTCTACGATCCTTCCATCCTGGTGCTGGATGAAGCTACTTCGTCGGTAGATACCGAAAGCGAACAGCTGATACAACATGCCATCGATAAACTGATCGCGGGACGCACTTCCATCATTATAGCCCACCGGCTCTCTACCATCCGTAAGGCCAGTAAAATTATTGTACTGGACAAAGGTGAAATAAAGGAAATGGGGACCCACGACGAGCTCTTACAGCAAAACGGGTTCTATGCCCGTTTGTATGAAATGCAGTTTGAAAAAAAGCAGCTTTCCGCGCTTAAATCCTGAACCGGGCCACCGGGTGCATTGCGGGTTATTATTTTATTATTCCGGTAGGCGGCTAACCCAACCCGGCGGCAATCTTAATCGGCACTGCCAAAATTTGAAATCTGATCCGGGCATTTAGGATTGTCAAAAAATTTAGTAATTTGCCTTCGTGAAACAATCTCAGCAGGATAAAAACCAGAAGGACCTTTTCAACGAGCCTTCGGCTGTTTATAACAGCCGGGAAGCGCTGGACGAAGCACGTCTACGGGAAGCAGTAAACAGAACAGATACGGAAAAATTCAGGCTTTTTACCAGGATGATGCGTATTACCCTGATGCTTAAGAACGCCCGGATAATTCATAAACAAGCATAAGCAATATTTCTGATGGATATACTCGATGAAGATTTAATCCATTTCTGGAAAATTCTCAATAATTACAGCGTTCAATATATAATGGTGGGTGGATTTGCGGTTAACCTGTATGGGTATACAAGGTCCACAACCGATCTGGATTTATTTTTAAAGGATGATTTCCAGAACCGGCAAAATCTTGCCAATGCCTTTTCTGAATTAGGTTATGGGGATATTTCATTTGAACACCTGCAATTTGTGCCCGGCTGGACTAATTTTCAAATTGGCACCGGAGTGCAATTGGATATTATGACGTCCCTCCAGGGTCTGGACCTTTCCTTTGACGAATGCTTGGAAATGGCTCCGGTGGCTGAAATAGAAGGCACCAGGGTTCCTTTCCTGCACATTAATCATCTTATCCAAAATAAGAAAGTGGTCAACCGCCCAAAAGACCAGCTTGACGTGATAGAACTTGAAAAAATTAAAAAAATACTGGGAGAACCCGGGGCCTGAACCGTGTCGATCCCTTTAAGCCACGCACCGGCTTTTTGCGATTTTGGATTTCAGCGCGGATGGGGTTGATCCGTCGTTGAAGGAGCCGGCCGTGCGGCCCGCCAACAGGGCCCTGCCGGAGTTCCTTTTCCGGCGGGTTTTTATAAAAAAAAAGGTTGGGAAAAACCCCGGTTTTTCCGCCTCTGTGCGCCCCCGCCTTTTTTTCCAACGTTTTCGGTTTTTAGATCCCAGCTCCTTATCTTTGCGCCAAATTTAGGAACCAGTATGTTTTCAAAAAGCCTCAAATCCTTATTGGCAGCGGTTTTCAGTGTGTTTTTACTACTTTCTTCCACTGTCTTGCTGGCCAATGATCAACCTACTGGGGAAAAGGCTAAAAAGATTGATCCGGCCAAGATAATCCTGGAGCACGTAGCCGATGCCCATGACTTTCATTTTTTCACTATTAACGGAGAACCCTGGTCAATTCCCCTGCCTGTAATCCTGTATTCATCCGGCAAGGGAGTTGCGGTTTTTATGTCTTCGGCTTTTCATCACGGCAATGAAGCGCACGCGGGTTACCGTCTCCTGAACGAACATTTTTCTGAAGAACACAAACTAAATGAAATAAAGGATGCAAAAGGCCAGGCGGTTTATGCAGAAGGCAAGATTTATGTGGTAGACGCCAATGGTATGCCGGAGCTGAATACCCGGGTATTTGATTTTTCTTTCACAAAGAATGCATTGCAGGTTTTTTTGTCGCTGATCTTGCTGGTCTGGATGATGGTGGGCGTGGCCAACGCCTATAAAAAGGGTCAAGGCGTAAAAACCGCTCCTTCCGGTTTCCAAAACGCCGTGGAACCGGTTATTACCTTTGTTCGCGATGAAGTAGGTAAACCCAATCTTGGCAAACACTACGAGAAATACATGCCCTACCTGTTAACGGTTTTCTTTTTTATCTTGATTAACAGCCTGTTGGGATTGATACCTGGCACCGCCAATGTATCGGGGAATATTGCTTTTACGGCTATGCTTGGACTGATCGCGTTTGTGGTGATTATGCTGAATACCAAAACACATTTCTGGGGTCATATTGCAAATCCACCGGTGCCACTGGGTATTAAGCCGATTATGATACCAGTGGAAATACTGGGCATTTTTACAAAGCCTTTTGCTTTGATTATCCGTTTGTTTGCTAATATGATCTCGGGGCATATCATTATCCTGAGTTTTATCTGTCTGATCTTTGTATTTGGCACCATGAACACGGCCCTTGGCTGGGGAACATCACCTTTTTTTGTATTGCTTTCTGTTTTTATCTACCTCATTGAAATACTGGTAGCTTTTATACAGGCCTTTATTTTTGCAAATCTTACTGCTGTCTTCATTGGCCAGGCTTTTGAAGGAAGCCATGGTGAAACCGAAGGCCACGACGACGCAGTAATCATTTAATATTTTTTTTAATTATAAAACCTGGTATCATGACATTGATGACTATTTTATTGGAAGTGCAGCCCGGTTTCGGTGCAATTGGAGCAGGTCTTGCTGCAGTAGGCGCCGGTATTGGTGTGGGTCTGATTGGTAAAGGTGCTGTTGAAGCAATTGCCCGTCAGCCGGAGTCCTCTAATGACATACGTGCAAACATGATTCTTGCTGCGGCCCTAGTTGAGGGTGTTGCCCTTCTGGCTGCCGTAGCAGGTCTTCTTGCCGTATTCAGATAAGCGGGTGCTGACGGTACAAAAAAAACTTACTGCATTCAACGCAAAGGGCCGAGGATGCAGTATTTTTCTCAAACAACTGTTTCAAAATATATAGTATGCAATTATTAACACCCGATTTAGGCTTGTTTATCTGGAACCTGATTGCGTTCCTGTTGTTGTTTTTGATTTTAAAGAAGTTTGCCTGGAAACCCATACTGAAATCCCTAAAAGAAAGAGAAACCTCCATTGCAGATTCTTTGAGTACGGCAGAAAAAGTAAGGCTGGAAATGACCCAGTTGAAAAGCGATAACGAAGCTTTGCTGTTAAAAGCACGCGAAGAAAGGGTGGCCCTGATAAAAGACGCTAAAGTAACAGGTGATAAAATGGTGGCGGAGGCCAAGGAGAAAGCCCGCACTGAATATGACCGCATTGTGTCCGATGCGCAATCTGCTATCAACCAGCAAAAGATGGCTGCTATTATCGATCTAAAAAACCAGGTAGGCAATCTCGTTATAGAAGTATCGGAAAAAGTATTGCGCAGGGAACTGGGCAATAAAACGGAACAGGAAAAATATATTCAGCAACTGGCGGAAGAAGTGAAGTTAAACTAACAGGCTGTTGGCGGGTCGTTGGTAACGGTCCGGCTAAGCTAAGAATAAATGCTAAAAAAATGCCCAACCCTCGTTTAGCTGGCAGGTACGCAAAAAGCCTGGTTGATTTGGCCATAGAACGGAATCAACTGGAAGACATTTATAAAGACATGCAATACCTGCTGGCTGTTTGCAAAAACAGCGCAGAATTTGTGAGTGTCATGCGCAGCCCTGTTATAAAGGGCGATAAAAAACAGCGCATCCTGGCTGCCATTGCAAACGGTAAACTGAGTGAGCTAACGACCTCCTTTAATAATTTACTGATTGCTAAAAATCGCGAAAAGTACCTGCCCGAAATTATAAAAGCAGTAATAGGCCAGTACCAGCATATAAAAGGCATCCATACCGTAAAGCTTACCACCGCTGCAGCACTCAGCGAACCACTTAAAAATCAGATCGTAGACAAAATAAAAACGGAAACGTCTTTTCAGCATGTGGAACTGGAAACAATTGTAAACGAAGATTTGATTGGTGGCTTTGTACTGGAGCTGGATGATAAGCTGGTAGATGCCAGCATCTCAAGAGATTTGCGCGACATCAAAAAGCAGTTCAGCCAGAATATTTATGTTCAACAGATCAGGTGATGCTGCATGGTAAAAACAGTAAAAGAGGATTTATTAAATCATTATATTTTTTTAATCATTCCGGTTGTAAGCCGGCGATAAACGATACACAACATGGCAGAAATAAAACCAGATGAAATATCTGCGATACTGCGCCAGCAACTGGGTAATTTTAATGCGGGCGCCGATCTGGAAGAAGTAGGTTCGGTTTTACAGGTAGGCGATGGTATTGCCCGCGTGTACGGCCTTAACAACGTTCGCTCAGGTGAGCTGGTTGAATTTGAAAACGGCGTAAAAGCCATTGCACTGAACCTGGAAGAAGACAATGTGGGGGTGGTGTTAATGGGCGAAAGCGGCAGTATCAAGGAAGGCGCCACGGTTCGCCGTACCGGCAAGATTGCGTCTATACGGGTGGGCGATGGCCTGGCCGGCCGCGTTATCAATATGCTGGGCGAGCCCATTGATGGAAAAGGACCCATTGCAGGTGAATTGTATGAAATGCCTTTAGAACGCAAAGCCCCCGGTGTAATCTTTCGGGAACCAGTTAAGGAACCGCTGCAAACGGGTATCAAGGCCATTGATGCCATGATTCCTATCGGCCGCGGACAACGTGAATTGGTGATTGGAGACCGGCAGACGGGAAAAACGGCCATCTGCGTGGATACCATTATTAACCAGAAGGAGTTTTACAAAGCGGGTAAAACCGTTTATTGTATATATGTTGCCATTGGCCAGAAAGCATCTACCATTGCGGGTGTAATGAAGACCCTGGAAGAAAACGGGGCGATGGCCTATACCACGATTGTTGCAGCCTCGGCATCGGACCCGGCGCCGCAGCAATTTTATGCGCCGTTTGCAGGCGCGGCCATTGGCGAGTTCTTCCGCGATACCGGCCGCCCGGCTTTGATCATTTATGATGATCTTTCCAAACAGGCAGTGGCTTATCGCGAGGTATCCCTTTTGTTACGCCGCCCACCTGGCCGCGAAGCCTATCCCGGAGACGTATTTTATTTACACAGCCGTTTGCTGGAAAGAGCGGCCAAGATAATTTCCAAAGATGAGGTGGCCAGGAAGATGAACGACCTGCCAGAGACGATAAAACACCTGGTAAAAGGCGGCGGCTCTTTAACAGCATTGCCCATTATTGAAACACAGGCCGGCGACGTATCAGCTTATATTCCTACAAACGTAATCTCCATTACAGACGGTCAGATATTTTTGGAAGGTAACCTTTTTAATGCCGGCATCCGCCCGGCCATTAACGTGGGTATTTCGGTTAGCCGTGTTGGTGGTAATGCACAGATCAAATCGATGAAGAAAGTTGCCGGCACCCTAAAACTCGACCAGGCACAGTACCGCGAACTGGAAGCGTTTTCAAAATTCGGGGGCGACCTGGATGCGGCTACTAAATATGTAATTGACAAGGGTGCGCGCAACGTGGAAATATTAAAACAGCTGCAGTATGCGCCCATGTCGGTTGAAAAACAAGTGGCTATTATCTACCTGGGTACACAGGGTCTGCTAAGGGATGTGGCGGTAAAAAATGTAAAGGCATTTGAAGAACATTTCCTGGTAGAAATGGAAAATAAATTGCCCGATGTGCTGGCAGATTTCAAAAAAGGAAATTTGAATGAGGACAGCGTGAAACGTATGGTTGAACTGGCCAGGAACATTATACCTGCCTATAAATAAATGATTTATACCATTCCTAGTAAAGGCGGACCCAGACCGGGTTCGCCTTTGTTTTTGACATACATCCTCATTTTTGAGCTGTTTGCCGAAAAAATCACGTCCCTCAACGAAAAAAATCTCTCCATTTTTTTTAAAACACTTGCATCTTCGGAATTTACGGTTAATCTTTGTGTCACCGGGTTACTCACCGGAACATCGATACCCAATCTTCCTTCTGAATACACCGTACCCAATCTCCTCCATAACAAGTCACTGATTTTAATTTACTATAAGTCTCCAATTCTTCTGGAAAAGTCGTGCTGATTTTCTTCCAATGCCTGTGGCCGTACAACCAATCTTGACCCTTGTAAAATGAACTTTATGAAACTCTTGTACCCCCGCCCCAAGCGAAATGTATTTATTTTATCTTTTTTAATGAAAGTGGTTATAGCCGTACTGGTACTGGCAGCTGCTTTTTCTTCCGTTGCCAATGCGCAGCAAACTTCACACGAACTGGTTTTTAAGAACGCTGCACTTCAATCCGGCACAGATGGTGCAGACAACGCGGTCTACCGTTTTTCTTCTGTAATGAGCGGTGTAGACGCTTTGATAAAAATAAATGAACGATCTTCTTCAAACGTGCGCCTGGTTAGTATTGATTTAACCACTACCGGTTTTGAAAAATCATTTCAGCCGCAGATTTCTTATGGCACAGACAATACCGCTCCCGCCGGCAATTCAGAGTGGTGGATGGAATTCCAGGTATCTTTTGTGCAGGCCAATACCAATGTTCCGGCCATTATCAGCTCATTTAATGTTACCGGTCTGGATGTAGACGGTAACAACGATAAAATAAGTGAATACCAGACCTATTATGGCCTGCAGACCTATACACTTGAAAACAATTCCGAACTGACCGTAACCAATATACAGGAGATGGTAGATGGCCTGCTCGCTAATGTAGCCAAACGTTTCGACGGACCGGTTGTAAATTATACGGATATTGATACGGCGGCTACTACAGTAATGACCACCAATTTATACGTAAATACCAATTCTTTCAAACTGCGTTTGGGTGCAAAAAGCAGTGGTGTGAGCGGTTCCGCGGACAGGATGTACTCCCTGTGGTTTAAAGCATTCAGCTTTCAGCAGCCCGTACTTGGTTTTTTACCGGTAACCCTGGTTAACTGGAACGCTGCTTATGCAAACAATACCATTGCGTTGAAATGGAGTACCACCGTTGAAAGAAATGCAAGTCATTTTATCGTAGAAAGAAGCTTTGACGGAGTTGAATATGCAGACGTAGCCATGCTGTTTGCAACGGGGAACAGCGAGGTTACCAATAACTATTCTTTTAACGACAAGGTTCCGGCGGGCAACAGCGGTATCATCTATTATCGGCTTAAAATGGCAGATATGGATGGCCGTTATAAAACATCCGATATAAGGATTGTGCGTGTTGGCAAATCTACAGACGCTGTAAAAATACTGACTTACCCCAACCCTGTTGTAAACGATGTGCGGATTACCATACCGCAGAACTGGCAGGGCAAACCCGTTAGCTACCAGTTAACCAATGCAAACGGGCAGGTAATAAAATCATATACAGTACAATACGCAAACCAGACAGAAATCATTGCAATGTCTCAGGTACCCGCAGGCATGTATATTATGCGCGTGGTCAACGGAACCGAAACCGCCGTTCAGCCCGTGGTTAAAGCAACCAGGTAAAAATTTAGTTTTAAAGGGTACGATCAACAACGCCCTGTTTTTCTAAACGGGGCTCATTTTAAAATCAGCTGTTTTACAGCTTATCAGATAGAACGATTTATTTTAAAGGGTACGATCAACACGCCGGGCATTTCTATGCCTGGCTTTTTTGTTTTCGTGGTTGTTTGGAGAACCGGCGTGGGAGGGCGTCCCCCATTCCACAAAGAATACCGACTACAGGCATGCCTATCTGCCGGTAGAATTCGCTGCCGGGCCAACGCCGGAACGCCGGCTGAAAACATTCGATTTCCCCTCCTCTAAAATATTTGGTTTATTAAATAAACTACTTTATGTTTGTAATAAATTAACCGTTGTGAAGCACTTGCTTATATTTTGCAGCCTTATCCTGGGTATCCTGTCTGCCGGCGCCCAGGCTTCAATTTCAGGCAGCGTAAAAGACAATAGGGGCCGCCCCATAGCGGGCGCCAGCATCGCCGTAAAGGACTCATATGACGGCGCTACTTCTGACTCCACCGGGCATTACCAGTTTAAAACAACGGAAAAAGGGGTACACACCTTAACTGCCAGTTCCATTGGTTACAAAGGGTTTGAACTGCCCGTTACCATTGGCGGCGAAGCTCTTTCGCTGGATATCCTGCTAAAAGAAGAACCGAATGAATTAAAGGCCGTTACCATTACCGCCGGGTCCTTTTCGGCGGGCGATTCAAAAAGAGGGGCGGTATTGAGTTCTTTGGATATTGCTACCACGGCGGGTTCTAATGCCGATATTACCGCAGCATTGAAAACCCTGCCAGGTGCGCAGCAGGTGGGCGAGCAGGAAGGTTTGTTTGTAAGGGGTGGCGCCGGTTACGAGGCTAAACAATATATTGATGGCACCCTGGTAAACAATCCTTATTATTCAAGCGTACCCGATATTGCCCAGCGCGGCCGTTTTTCGCCGTTTTTGTTTAAAGGCACGGTTTTCAGTACCGGTGGCTATTCTGCCTTATATGGCCAGGCGCTTTCTTCTGTTTTATTACTGGAATCAATTGATCTGCCCGAAAAATCGGAGGTAGATGCTTCCATTTCGCCCTTGTTTGTTGGTCTTGGAACCCAGCAGCTGGCAAAAGACAAAAAATCATCCTGGGGCATTAATTATGGTTATACCAATGTGGGCCTCTATTTTAAAGCGGTAAATCAGGAACCAGATTATTTTAAAATACCCCAGTTTCATTCCGGTGACGCTAATTTCAGGATAAAGACAAAGACCGGCGGCATCATAAAATATTATACCACTTTTGGCCATAGCCAGTTGGGTTTGCGCCGCCCCGATATAGACAGCAGTTATTTAAAAAATGCCTTTGACCTGAGAAACAAAAACTGGTACAATAATCTCAGCTGGCGCGAGTACCTGGGCAAAGGATGGAAGATGAACCTGGGCGGCGGTTATAGTACCAACAAAGACAATGTGGCTTTACAGGTACAGGATGACGCCAACCATCCCCGCTATTTCAATAATTCAATCTTTTGGATGCAGGCCAAAAATATTACCCTGGTAAACCGGCAAGACCTAGCACAGGCAAAAGCCGTGTTAGAAAAAAAATTGGGAGGCATTAGCGCAATCCGCTTTGGCGGCGAATACCAGCGTGCCTACAATACCACCCTTTATAATGATACCCTGCATAAACTGGTTGACAACTATACCGCGGCATTTGTAGAATCGGATATCTATATCACCAATGAACTGGCGGCTAAACTGGGGCTGCGTGCTGAATATTCGTCCGCCATTCAGAAAACAGACCTTGCACCGCGTTTCTCGCTGGCGTATAAGACCGGCCGGGATGCGCAGGTCTCGGCAGCCTTTGGCGTATTTTATCAAAAACCCGAAAATACCCAGCTTTTGTACACCACCAACCTGGGCTTTACAAAAGCTATCCACTATATTATCAATTATCAGAAGATGACAAAGGACCGGGTATTCCGGGTGGAGGCCTTCTATAAAAAATATGAAGATTTGATTAAGACGGTGCCCGTTAACTATTATTATACCGATTATAACAATTCGGGCAGCGGTTATGCAAAAGGCATAGAGCTTTTCTGGCGCGATAAAAAATTGATCAAGGATTTTGACTACTGGATCAGCTATTCTTACCTGGATACCAAACGCGATTACCTGAACTATACGGTATCCCTAACGCCCAATTTTGCCGCTACGCACACCGCATCGCTTGTAATGAAACGATTCTTTACGAAAATGAAAACGGGTTTTAATCTTACCTACAGTTATGCTACCGGACGCCCGTATTATAATTTCATGATCAACAGCGGTAACAAATACTATATTGCCGACCAGGGTAAGACAAAAGATTACAACAGCCTTAATTTTAGCATGGAATATGTTCCTTCAGCCGGTAACACCAGTGCGAAAGTCTTTGTGGTATGGTTTGCCAGTGTAAGCAACCTGCTGGGTTATAACCCGGTGTACAGCTATAACTATTCCTATAATGGCATGATAAAACAACCTGTAACCACGCCGGCCAGCCGGTTTTATTTTGTGGGCTGTTTTATAAGCTGGGGGGTAGACAGGTCGCAGGATGCCATCAACAATAACTTATAAAAGAAGACCGGTCCTGAGACCGGCCATAATAGGGGATGCAAACAATCATCAATACAATAATCATTAAATCATCATGTATGAAAAAGAGTATTCTTTCTTTTCTTTTTTGTGGTCTACTACTGGCGGGTTTCTCACAGAGTGATAAATACGTTGCGGTCATGCAAAAAAATATCGCCTTGCTGGATGCAGCGAAAACAGTAAGTGATTTGCAGGATGTGGCTGCAGCTTTTGAACGTGTGGGAAATGCTGAAAAAACACAATGGCTACCATATTATTATGCCGCGCTGGCACAAACATGGATAGGCTGGCGCCCCGATGTAAAAGACAAGGATGCCAATGCAGAGCATATCAAAGCCTACCTGGCAAAAGCGGAAGCCATTGAAAAAAACGCTGAACTGTACGCTATAGAAAATATGGCAGCCACTCAGCAGATGATGGTGGACCCGAATACCCGCTGGCAAACCAATGGTATGGAAGCATCGGCTGCCCTGCAGGCCGGTTTAAAGCTGGATCCCAATAACCCCCGTTTGTATTATTTGCAGGGAGAAAGCCTGTTTGGTACGCCCGTGCAGTTTGGCGGCGGAAAAGACAAGGCAAAACCCTTGTTTGAAAAATCGGTTGCGCTTTTTAAGGCAGCACAACCAAAGCCGCTGTATCCAACCTGGGGTCAGAAACAGGCGGAAGATAAATTGGCCCAATGCCAGTAAAGACAGTATCAAAACGATCACTAAAATGTGAATTGAGTTGCCGCAACAAGCGACAACACAATTTTATACTTGATATTTAAACCAATAGCCATGCAGGAACAACCTTTTACCGGTGACCAATGCCTTGCGATTATCCTGTCCATGATCAACAAGGCAAAAACCAGGTTAGCGAAAGCGGGTTTGTCTACCGCTGGCCATTGCCGCAAGGTTTGTTCTCCATGATTTTATTATACTGATGATAAGCATGGCGGTTATTATCGACTGGATAAATGCCAGGCTGTCTATTGCGGAAACAGTACAATAAAGAAAACAGTATTGGCCTTGCCGGCAAAGCGGCTGCCTAATAAAAACCACCAGGATATAGTGTTTAAAGAACTTGACCCCATATTGCATTCACAGTTACGACTGGCCGTAATATCACTTCTTATAAGTGTACAGCAAGCGGAGTTTACCTTTATCAGGGAAAAAACAAATGCCACGGCGGGCAACCTTAGCGTGCAGATTAATAAATTGAAGGAAGCCGGCTACCTGGATGTTGTAAAACAGTTCAGGGACAACTATCCCCAAACCATCTGCAGGATTACACCAGCGGGTATTGCTGCATTTGATCAATATGTAAAAAACCTGCAATCTTACCTACGCCATTGAGTTCGACTGACAAAGATCGGTTACAAAAAATAATCCCCCCCGTTGCCGGAGGGGATATTTGTTACCTCTGTTGAAACCTTGTATTTTTAATTCTTTATCAGTTTAACCATCATCCGTTCGTTGCTGTTAACTATCACCTCCAGGAAATAGATCCCGGCCTGCAGGCGGCTGGTACCTTCCAAGCTGAAACTATTGGTGCCAATGCTGCCACGGGTTGTTTTACGCATCACCTCTATTCCACTGCTGTTGGCAATCTTCATTACGATGTACGAATTTTCATTGAGCTGTACATTTACTTTTATATCGTTAATGGCAGGGTTGGGTGTAACACTGAGCGATTGTAATGATTTGGTACGGTAAACACGCACTACCAATACCTTTGTATAAGAAGCCTTGCCGTCAAGGTCAACCTGTTTTAAACGGTAATATAGGTCGTTTTTATTCAGTACATTCTTGCTTACATCGTCATTAAACTGGTAATTGTGCAGTGTAGCAGAATTGCCCTGGCCTTTAACCGTTGCTACGGATTTAAAGCTGATACCGTCCGTACTGCGCTCTACTTCAAAATGATCATTATTCAGTTCAAAGGTAGTCGTCCATTTCACATTTACCTTGTTATTGGCATAAACGGCTCCCAGGTCAACAATGGTCACGGGTAAGGCGCCGGCCGACTGGAATACAACGGTCACCGTAGCAATATCAGAACACATGGACGGGCTTCCGTTGTCGCAGACCATATAAGTGAAAGTGGTACTCTCGCCTTTAAAACCCGGGTTGGGTGTAAAAGTAAATGAACCGAAGCTCTGCAGTGCAACATTTCCATCAGTTGAGTTGGTGATCAATTGCGCCGACAGCAGGTTGCTTTCGGGATCGAAGTCGTTCGGCAATACATTGCCCGTTGCCGTATGGGTATTTGTGCCGCCAAAGAAATCATTTACGGCTACCGGGGGCTGATTGCATCCGCTGCTGTAACAAGTTGCTGCACCCAGGTTTAACTGGTCAATGGCAATCCGGTTGTCTCCACCAGTACCCTGGTAATTAATATAAAGTTTGTAGCATCCAGAAAGGTTGGTAGAAAGAACCTTATTATAAGTATATACCGTGTTGTTATCGGCACCGGTAAGTTCAATGCTGTCTAATAGCTTTACAGCATCATTATTACCACTCATAGTATATACTTTCAGCCAGCGACGGTCAGTAACCAACGCGCTGAATTTGTATTTGAAAGACACGGCAACATTACCGCTTAAAGCCAGTAAGGGTGATAGTATACCGGTGTTCTGGGTACTGCTGGCGCCGGAACCGGACACCAGGGCACCATCTCCTTCAATGGCTGGGTCCCAGCCATTATTGATATCAAAATCGTGGAACTGCCAGCAATGATTTTGTAAATAGCTTTTAACTTGCGAAAGATCGGTGTTGAGTCGGCTGTTGAAATTTTCAGTAGTTTGCGCGAACACCCCGGCACTTGCAAAAACAATTGCAATGAGAGTAATGATACGTTTCATTTTTGTACGTTTCAGAAGGTTAACAATAAGAATCCAGCACAGGTTTGATGACATGCATCAGGTAGGGTATTTCGCAGGAGGGACAGTTGTTTATGCGGAAAAGCGGTATTCTGTTTGTGAGGTTTTCTAAGAAGTGGAATGGGGGTATTACATAGCAATTGGAACTACGAAAAAAACTGGTTTTTACTACATTCGCCAGATATGCCTGGTCTTCAGGGGATTGGTTACCGGCTTGGTAAAGCCGCAGAAGGATTTTCGAAGGATGAGAGGGTAAATGTAACTACTGCTTTTGAAGTTTGCAAGTAAAAATAAATTTTTATTTAAGCCTGCAGGAGCGCCCCAGCAGATAAAAGTTGTTTTGGGGATACAAGATTCGAATGCGGAACAAAAGCGGTATTCTTCCACCGCTATAACAGTAAAATCTTCTGCCGCCTGTAATTAGGCTTAACTTGCAACCAGTATTTTAACCATGGATGTTATAAACGTATCCCATCTTAGTAAACAGTTCGGCGATATTGACGCTGTAACTGATCTTTCGTTTTCAGTGCAGGAAGCGGATGTCTATGGTTTTTTAGGACAAAACGGCGCCGGCAAATCGACCACCATACGCATGTTGCTTACTTTGATTACGCCTACGGCCGGCCAAATTGAAATATTTGGCAGGAACCTGCATACCCACCGAAAGGAAATCCTGCGACAGGTTGGTGCTGTAATAGAAAGACCGGATCTGTATAAATATCTGTCGGCTTACGAAAACCTGTCTTTGTTTGCAAAAATGAGCGGTGTACGTGTACAACGCAAACAGCTGATGGAGCAGCTTGAGATGGTTGGACTGGCAGAACGGGCCGGCAGTAGGGTTAAAACATATTCACAGGGCATGAAGCAGCGCCTCGGCATTGCCATAGCCCTGATTCACAACCCGCAACTGGTTATCCTGGATGAGCCCGTGAATGGGCTGGACCCACAGGGCATTGCCGATATGCGCAACCTGATTTTACATTTAAGCAGGCACCTGAAAAAAACGGTGCTGGTCTCCTCACACCTGTTAAATGAAATGGAACAAATTGCCACGCGGATGCTAATCATAGACAAGGGCAAGAAAATAACAGAGGGTAGCATACAGGAATTATTTGACCCCGCTAAAACAATGGTGGAAGTAGCGGTGGAAAATGCTGCTGCTGCTGCAGCACTCATTAAAAACACCCCCTGGGCAGGGCATTTACAACAGACCGATGACCACCAACTGGTTTTTAGTTTGCACAGCGATCAACTGGCCCAGCTAAACCAAGATTTAACAGGCATGGGTATCGCCCTGACGGCGTTTAGACCCGTTAATTCACTCGAAAAATATTTTTTATCCTTAACCGGCACCAACCAGCATGTGGCAGCTTTTGCAAATTGAGTTATTTAAAATATTCCGTAAGTCAAGAACCTATATCAGTTTTGGCGCTATCGCTGCTATGGTTATCATTGTGCAGATGGCGCTGAAATTTGATGGGCGGTCCTATATAGAATTCATACTGGGTAGCTTAAAAGAAACATTGGACATACCCTATGCTACCATATTAAACGGGTATTTTGTTTGTTTTATCATTCTTAATCTTTTATTGATTCATATACCCTTGTTAATTGCCCTGGTAGCCGGAGATGAAGTGGCGGGCGAAGCCAATATGGGGACATTGCGTTTGCTGGTGTCAAAACCTGTTAGCCGAACAGAACTGATGCTGGCCAAGTTCTTTGCTACCGTTGTGTACACCGCGCTGTTGCTGGCGTGGATGGCCTTTCTTTCGTTGGTATTAAGTATCCTTTTGTTTGGCACCAACGATCTGATTGTTGCGCGCAGCAACGCAATTGAAATTATTAATCGCAACGATGTAATGTGGCGTTACCTCGCAGCCTTTGCCTATGCCACCATTGCCTTAACCACGGTGGCGGCGCTGGCTTTTTTATTGTCTGTTTTTGCGGAGAATTCCATTGGCCCCATTGTCTCCACCATCAGCATTGTTATTGTGTTTACTATTTTGTCTGAAATGCAGATACCGTTGTACGACAGAACCGTAAAACCCTATCTTTTTACCTCGCATATGCTTGGATGGAAAGGTTTTTTTTATTTAAAAACGGACGCAGATGGGATAAGCATGCCTGGTACCGTGGAAAACCTGCCAGCGGTTTTAAAAAGCATGGGCATCCTGCTGATTTACATTGTGGCGTTTGCGGGTTCGGCCCTGGTTGTTTTTAAAAAGAAAGATATTCTTAGTTAACTGATACACTATGAAAAAGATATGTTGCCTCCTGGCATTATTGCTCCTGGCGTTGTTTGAACAGTCCGCAGCACAGGATGCCGAGGCACTGGTGAAGAAAGTGAAATCCAGGCTGGATAAAGTAAACGATTATACGGCTACTGGCGAGATGAAGACCAATGTAAGTTTTATGAAAGTACCGGCTGCACAGGTAAAAGTATATTTTAAAAAGCCCGATAAAATAAAAATAAAGAATGAAAAAGGCATTTCGCTGGTGCCCAAAGGCACGGTGAGCATCAGCCTGAACCATTTACTGGGCGGGCAATACCAAGTGCTGGACGGAGGCGCCGATAAAGTTGAAGGCCTGACAGTAAGGGTGGTAAAATTACTTCCGTTGGATGAGAGCAACGAAGTGGTACTGTCCAAACTTTATATTGATGAGGCCAGGCTGCTAATCCTGAAAGCAAAAACCACTACCCGTGAAAATGGTACGAATGAACTGGAGATGGAGTATGGGAAATATGCAGACCAGGCGCTCCCGGACAAGATTGTCTTTACGTTTAACACGCTGGAATATAAATTGCCCAAGGGCGTAACCTTTGATTATGACGATGGCAGCCAGAAAAAAAAACAGACAGGTACTGCAGACGACCAGCGTGGTAAAATAGAGATTACATTCAGTAGCTATATCATCAATAAAGGTGTTCCCGATGAAGTGTTTAAATAAATTTTTTGGAGTAGTTAAATAAGGAAGATGGGCCGTATACGGCAATAACAGGTAGATTAAATGTGATTTTATTTATCTTCCAGCTCAATTTCAATTTTTTCATCTTCAGCGCCAGCCAGTATTTTGTCTTTCATTCTTTTCAACG
>JBDTVE010000172.1:0-7100 GCA_040007355.1 Bacteroidota bacterium
ATCTGGTCGGCATTCTGCAGCGTGATGAAATATCCGTTGCTATCGGGTCTTGCAAACTCAAACAGGTCGGTTATCCAGTAACCGTCATAATCTTTTTTCAATGATATCTGCAGGTTAATGGGCAATTGGGTAGACAGCATATTGTGTATAATGCCCATCAAATCACCTTCCGGTGTAAAGTAGGCATTCACCGGCTGGTTGTTTATAGTGAACACTGCTTTGTAATATTCATTTGTTTTCTGCCAGCGTACATTTTTTGCCTGGGCAAATGCTGCTTTAAAACTGGCCTCAACTTTTATATTCACGTCGTCTTGTTTGTTGGCGAAAGCAGCATTTACCAGTAAGATGGAACTTAAAACCGCTGCTGAAATAAACTTTTTCATTTGTTGTTGGTATATTTATTTTGGTGTTTAATTTATTTTTTTATAATAATCAGACGCAACCTGTTTCCGAATATTACAGTTATTGCACATTCTTTTTATAGATGCTCAATTCTCCACTACCAGAGGCTTTTAACATCATGGCGCTTTTGGTACCGGTTACAGTAATATAATAATCGGTGCCTTCTTTTTTGCTGAATTCAAAGATGGTTGCAACATGCATATCGGGATATTGTTTTTCAAGTGCTGTTACCACTATGATGGGCAATTGTGATTTTGATAACTGGCGTGTAGTTCCCAGGAACTGCCCGTCTTCCGCAAAAAAGGCCTGCAGGGGTTCGTTGTTAAAGATAAATTTGGCCTGGTAGACCCCGCTTTCGTTAACGGTTGTCCATTCCACATCTTTTACCTGTATAAATTCTTTGTTAAAAGCCTGTTTAACAATTGTGTTGGGGTCTTTACCCGCTGCCTGTGCAATTGTAAAGGAACTGAGCAGGATTGCTGCAATACTCAGTGAAAGGATAATCTTTTTCATAATAAATAATTTTATAATTTTTAATGATAAATGACATTTGATTTTCTCCGCAAAACTACGGGGTGTAAAAAAAGAATACCAGCCATATTGGACGAAACGCAGTTTTTTGACGGGTGAACCGTTTGTTTCTGTCGGTGAACCGTATCGCGCGCTGCCTGTCGTTGTTTTTAAAAGAACTACAGGAAACTTAGACGTCCGCTGTTAAATTTTGTTACGTTCCCCCGAGTGACGTATTTAATCGGCGATAACTCCGCTTGCATGGTTACAGAAGCGGATGGGCGGTAACACTGTTTTTTAAAAGATATTGCGTCAACACTCCATAGGCGTTAATGACGATATGGAACAATGCTGGTTAATCCGGCCTTAGATTAAACCTTTAACAGCGCCCGATCTTTTAACAAAATCTTTTAACCATTATTGGTTTATTTTAGCAGTCTTGATACCATGAATTACCTCGCCCATGCATACCTGTCTTTTAATGAGCCCGAGATCTTAACGGGCAACCTTATCAGCGATTTTGTAAAAGGGAAGAAGAAATTTGATTATCCGCCGGGCATTCAAAAAGGAATAGCCCTGCACCGTGAAATAGATAATTTCACCGATACCCATCCGGTTACCCGGGAGGCAAAGGAGGTCTTCCGGCCGCACTATCGTTTATATGCAGGCGCTTTTACAGACGTGGTATATGATCATTTTCTTGCCCTGGATGAAAAGGAGTTTACACCGGCAAGCCTGTTGCTGTTTTCGGAAGACACTTACCGGCTGGTAGCGCCTTTTATGGCTCTGTTGCCGGAGAAATTTCAACAGATTTTCCCCTTTATGCAGCAGCAGAACTGGCTTGGCAATTACCGGTACAACTGGGCTATTGAACGCAGCATGGCCGGGCTGGTAAGAAGGTCGGCTTATTTAACGGAATCAGATACGGCCTTTTTTTTGTATGAAACAAACTACGGGTATTTGCAGGATTGTTACCGCAGGTTTTTTCCGGCGCTAAAAAGATTTGTTTTGGAGCAACTGGCCACCGGCTAGCATTTGCAACTGAGTTATATTTGTAATTATAAAGACATACTATGAAAAAATTGTTGGTTTCAATATTACTGGTATCAGGTTGGGGAATGGTTCTTACCGCCCAGTCGAGGTTCCCCCTGATGGACAAATCGCCCATGGATATGAGTTATTACCCCGTGAACTACCCCATACTGCGGATACAGGATAAGGCAACCGAACCCCTGGTAGCCAGGCTTATTTATAGCAGGCCGCAGAGAAATGGCAGGAATGTATTTGGAGAACTGCTGGAATACAATAAAGTATGGCGATTGGGTGCCAATGAGGCTACCGAGATAGAATTTTATAAAGACGTGCTGATAAATGGTAAAACGGTGCCCAAAGGACGATATACGCTCTATGCCATACCTACAGAAGAGAAATGGACCATCATTGTAAATAAGGAAACTGATATATGGGGTGCTTTTAAATATGATAGCGGCAAAGATATTGTACGCGCTGACGTACCGGTACAAAAGCAAGCGGAACCGCAGGAGGCTTTTACCATGTTTTTTGAGAAGACAACCGGTGGTTTTGCTCTTACGGCAGCATGGGATACGGCGCTGATATCGCTCCCCCTTTCCGTGTATGAAAAGCCCGTTAAAAAATCGGCCAGAAAAAAGAAATAACCCCCGGTATACAGCCCCGTTGCGGGGCTTTTTATTTATGCCGCGGATTGCAGATATTTACAGGATGTGTGGAATAGCAGGCATCATATCAATAAACCCGCAGTTTGTTACTAATATCCGGCTGAAGCGGATGGCCGATGCCATTGTGCACCGGGGTCCCGATGGGGAAGGGTATTGGATAAACAACACCACGGTGGCAGGCTTGGGTCACCGGAGACTGTCCATCATTGACTTATCGGCACAAGCGGCACAACCCATGCACTACCTGGGCCGTTATACCATTGTACACAACGGGGAGATATATAATTATGTTGAGCTAAGACATGAGCTGGCTGCGAAAGGATATGTATTTAGTTCGCAATCGGATACCGAAACAATCATGGCGGCGTATGATTGCTGGTCCGAAAACTGCCTGCAGCATTTCGACGGCATGTTTGCATTTGCCCTCTGGGATGAAAAAGAACAAACCCTTTTTGCGGCCCGCGACCGCATGGGCGAAAAACCCTTTTATTACTGGTTTAACGGAGTGGAACTGCTTTTTGCATCTGAAATGAAAGCACTATGGGCGGCCGGTATTGAAAAGCAGGTAAATGAAAAGCTATTGTTCAATTTTATTACCCTGGGCTATACGCAAAACCCGTTTGACAACCGCGAAACCGCCTATCAGCAAATACAAAAACTGCCGGCCGCGTCTTTTTTCCGGTATAGCCCCGGCACCCAAAAAGCCATCGAACCGGTTGCCTACTGGAGCATTGACCCGGGCTATACCGCCCCGGATATCAACGAAGAAAAAGCCGTACAGATATTCGGGGAATTATTCACGCAGTCTGTAAAAAGAAGGCTGAGAAGTGACGTGCCACTGGGAACAAGCCTGAGTGGCGGCCTGGATAGTTCCGCTATTACCGTGATGGCGCAGGAATTGCTTCCCGCGGGCGCGGGCTTCCAGACTTTCTCGGCCATTTTTTCAGGCTTTGAAACCGATGAATCGGAACGGGTGCAATTACTGACCGCGCAAACCGGCATTAAGAACTTTACCGTGGAGCCCACGGCAGAAAGTTTTGTCAGCGATTTTGAAAAATGGTGTTATCACCAGGAAGGGCTGATGGGTTCTGCCAGCGTATATGCACAATACAAGGTATTTCAACGCGCAAAAGAACAAAATACAAAAGTGCTGCTGGATGGCCAGGGCGCCGATGAAATCCTGGGCGGGTATCATAAATATTATCACTGGTACTGGCAACAACTCTATAAAAAAGACAGGGCCCTGTTAAAACCAGAAATCATAGCTGCCAGGCAGTTGGGTATTCAGGAGGAATGGAACTGGAAAAATAAATTGTCGGCAGCTTGGCCGGCCCTGGCCGGCGCTTATATAAAACAGGATCGAAAAAGAAAACAACGCCAATTGGAACATATCGACAAAACTTTTTCCGCCGCCTATGGCTTGTCTTATTACCAGTTGCCACCGCAGAACAACCTGCAAAGTGTTTTGCATTACAACACCTTTAATAACGGCCTGGAAGAACTGCTCCGGTATGCCGATTGCAATTCGATGGCCCATGGCAGGGAAACGCGGCTGCCGTTCCTGGAACACAAACTGGTGGAATTTATTTTTTCATTGCCGGCGCATTATAAAATTCAAAATGGGCGCACCAAATGGCTGTTACGGAAAACCATGGAAAACCGTTTGCCGGCAGCCATCACCTGGCAGAAAAACAAGATCGGTTTTGAGCCCCCCCAACAGCTATGGATGCAGTATCAACCCGTGCAAAACTTAATACAGGAAGCCCGGAAAAAGTTGGTAGAGAAAGGAATACTAAATAAAAAGGTCCTGGATAAAAAAATAAAGCCGCAGGATTCCCATGCGGCTGATAATTTCGACTGGCGGTACCTTGTAGCATCCAGGCTTTTCTGAAATGGTTATATTTTTTTATATTTTTCCGTCACTTCAATATTACGGGCATTGTCAATTTTTACCGTTTCCCAGGTTGTTGCATCTTCCAATTTTATATAATAATTTACCTCGTCGCCCAAGGTATATTCCGTAACGCCAAAAACGGTCTTACTGGCAAATTTCTTTTTAAGCGTGCACTGAATATCAAGGGGCAGTTTGTCGGCAAAATAGTACCTGCGGGAACTGATGAAATTTCCGTCCTCGTCGTATTTCACAAAGGTTTTAACCCCCTGCTGTACAAATTTTACGGTATAAATATTCTCAGCGTCCGTCCACACCACATTTTCCGCATCTTTAAATGTTGCTTTAAACGCTTTTAGCGCTTTTTCGGAAACGGGATTATTGGCATTGGCAAAGGAGCTGGCAGTAATCAGTAATACACAAGCGAACAAGATTGATTTTTTCATGGCGTTACTTTTTGAATTGAATAATCGGATCAGATTAACAGGATAAAAGTAATGCTACCGGAAATGCAAGTCAATATAATTGGTAGTATCGGTAACCACATGATAAGAAGGGAAAAGATTGCGCTTTCAAACGAATCGAACAAAAAATATCACCGCATTAAAAAACATTGTCAATAAAGCGTTTCGGTCATGTTGCATGCGGACCTGCCAACGGCCGTTAAGCATGTGTTAAAGTGGAATTGCGCATGCTTCATGATAATTATGCATCTTTGCAGGACTTTATATTGAACCATTCAACTAATTACACAACGGATACAACATGAAGATGGCCACTAAATTTATACATGCCGGCGCCGTGCCCGATCCATCCACCGGCGCTATCATGACGCCGGTTTACTTCACTTCAACCTATGTGCAGGAAGCACCGGGAAAAAACAAAGGTTTTGAATATGCGCGTTCCCAGAACCCCACCCGAAAAGCGCTGGAAGAAGCGCTGGCCGCGATAGAAAATGGGGCGTTTGGTCTTGCCTTTAGCAGTGGCGTGGCGGCAACGGATGCAGTAATAAAATTATTGTCGCCAGGCGATGAGGTGATTGCCGCAAGCGATATGTATGGAGGAACCTATCGCCTGTTTACAAAAATATTTGAAAAGTTTGGGATAAAGTTCAGGTATACGGATACCACCGATGTTGCCAATATCAGTGCGGCTATTACAGCCCATACAAAGCTGATCTGGCTGGAGACGCCCACCAATCCGCTGATGAATATTACTGATATTGCCGCGGTTACAGGCATCGCGCGGAAAAGCAAGATATTGGTTTGTGTAGACAATACGTTTGCCTCTCCTTATCTTCAGAACCCGTTAGATGAGGGCGCGGATATTGTCATGCATTCTTCCACCAAATATCTTGGTGGGCACAGCGATGTGATACAGGGTGCCCTGGTGATGAACGACAAGGATCTGCGTGAAAAACTCTATTTTATACAAAAAAGCTGTGGCGCTGTTCCGGGACCCATGGATTGTTTCCTGGTGCTCCGGGGTATCAAAACGCTCCATGTGCGTATGAAACAGCATTGTGAGAACGGTACCGTCATTGCCCACTGGTTGCGCAACCACCCGGCCGTGGCAAAAGTATACTGGCCCGGTTTTCAAGACAACGCCGGGTATGCCATTGCCAAAAAGCAAATGCGCGATTTTGGCGGAATGATTAGTTTTGAATTAAAAGACAACAGCGAGACAGCAGCCATGAAGGTATTGACTTCCACAAAAATATTCTCCCTGGCGGAAAGCCTGGGTGGCGTGGAATCATTGATTAACCACCCCGCGTCCATGACGCATGCTTCCATACCAAGGGAAGAAAGGATTAAGAACGGGTTGAACGATTCATTGATACGGTTAAGCGTTGGCATTGAAGATGCAGAAGACCTGATGGCTGATTTGCAACAGGCCATTGGCTAAACACAAGGAGGAAGGCTTTGCAGGCAATAAACAATGAAAAGCTAAAAGTATTTCTTAACCGGAAGGTGGAAGAGTACAACAGGCCTTCTTTTATTAAGAATGACCCTATCTGCATCCCACACGGGTTTAGCCGTCGGCAGGATGTAGAAATAGCGGGTTTATTTGCCGCCCTGTTTGCCTGGGGCAACCGTACCACCATCATAAACAAATCGAAAGAATTGCTGGCGTTGATGGGAAATGAACCGCATGCGTTTTGTCTTCATCATGGCGCGAAAGAACTTCAACAGCTCCTGCATTTCAAACACCGCACTTTTAATTCAACGGACCTGCTTTATTTCATCGAGTTTCTGCGGTATCACTATACAACAAACAATAGCCTGGAGACTGCGTTTACCAGGGGGGTGAAACCTGCCGATGCAACCATTGAACCGGCCCTGAATGGTTTTTACCAATATTTCTTTTCTCTTCCGGAAGCGCCTCTGCGTACACACAAACATATTGCATCGCCCCAAAAAAATTCTACCTGCAAGCGATTGAATATGTTTTTGCGCTGGATGGTGCGGAACGATAAAATAGGAGTTGATTTTGGGATATGGAAGAATATAAGGCCTTCTCAGCTGGTATGTCCCATAGATGTACACGTGGCCAGGGTGGCCAGGCGTTTTAATTTATTGCAGCGCAACGCGCTCGACTGG
>JBDTVE010000173.1:0-15834 GCA_040007355.1 Bacteroidota bacterium
TCATTTTCGGTATGCCATTCAAGCAATTTCTACGCGATACCTGGTCCGTCATCAAAAATTCTTTTGGGGGTTTTATGACTGATAAAGTACCCAAGCTAAGCGGCTCCCTTTCTTACTATATGATATTTTCCATGGGCCCGCTATTGCTGATTATTATTACACTCTGCGGTTTTTTCTTTGGGCGGGAAGCCATTGAAGGTGGTATATACCGCCAGTTGGAAGGGTTTACCGGTCATGATACCGCGCTGCAGTTGCAACAGATCATAAAAAATGCCTCTTTAAGTGGCAAAACCACCGCGGCTACAGTAATTGGTGTAATCACCCTGCTGATAGGTGCTACCAGTGTATTTGCGGAAATGCAGGATTCCATCAATATGATCTGGGGAGTAAAAGCCAAGCCAAAAAAGAACTGGCTAAAGCTGCTGCAAAACCGCTTTGTTTCATTTTCCGTTATTGTTTCGTTGAGTTTTCTTTTACTGGTATCCCTTGGTGTATCGGCCATCATAGAGAGCCTTAGCCATTACCTCAAGGGGCGGTTCCCGGACATGGCAGTGGTTATTTTTTATGTCATCAACCTCTTGCTAACAATGAGCATTACCTGCTTTATCTTCAGCGTTATTTTTAAAGTGCTGCCAGACGCCATGATCCGCTGGAAAGATGTGCTGGCCGGTTCTGTAGTGACTACGGTATTGTTCCTAATCGGCAAGTTTGCCATTTCTTTTTATATATCAAAAGCACAGATTGGGTCTACCTATGGCGCGGCGGGCTCACTGATTGTTCTTATAGTATGGATTTATTACTCCGCCATCATTCTATACTATGGTGCAGAGTTTACCAAATTCTATGCCCTGCAATATGGCGCACCCATTCATCCATCCAAATACGCCGTGGCTGTGGAACAGGTGGAAAAAGAAAAAGGGAAAATTTCATTGCAAGAAAATCACGAGAGCAAGGGGAAATAGTATGTGATATGCAGTACTTGGATCTCAATACTACATACTACTTACTTAATACCGGCAATGCAAAAGCGATATAAGAGCCGCCTGGCTTTAATCCTCTGCCACCGCCGGCAGCTATTACCAGGTACTGTCTACCCTTGATCATATAGGTAATGGGCGTTGCAAAGGCCCCGGCAGGAAGCTGGTATTCCCAGGCAAGCCGACCCGTTTCTTTATCAAACGCGCGGATTCTTTCATCACGGGTGCCCGCTATAAAAACCAGACCGCCGGCTGTTGCCAATGGCCCGCCATAATTTTCCGTACCGGTGAGGGGAATGCCTTTTTTGGTGAGTTCCGGATACTCACCAAGTGGAACACGCCAACGGTATTCGCCGGTATTCAGGTCAATGGCATTCAACGTGCCCCAGGGTGGTTTGATGCCCGGGTACCCGTCGGGGTCAGTCAGTTTCTTCCATACGCTTGGCAGGTAAGCAGGCAGGTAGGGAAAATCTTTGTTGGCTGTTGTGTGCGCAACATTGCTGGCATGTTCACCGCCTACCGCACCAGGTGCCGCTTTAAGATGAAGCAGGAACTGAATGATGGTATTCCGTTGGTCTTCGGACAGGCGCTGGAAGGAGGGCATTCGTCCCTGCCCGGTTAGCAACAGGCGGCCGATGGCTTCTTTGTTAAGCCGATCGCTTGCATGTAGCAGACCCGGGATTTCCTTGCCGTTTCCTTTCTGGTCGGCCCCATGACAGGATGCGCAATTAGCCAGGTAAAGTCCTTCGCCATTACGGCGTTTGTCCATTTCCTTTAGTTGGTCTTCTCTTGAGATCATTTTCAGGATCCAGGGTGCGTGGTTGGCGTTCTGGTAAAGAATGCCGTCGGGGTCTACTGCATTACCACCCCATTCTGCGCCACCACTGTAACCCGAAAGAACGGTGCCATCGATGCCCGGTGGTTCAAATTTATTGGCATGCCGGGTACTGTCGAAAATCGTTTTTACATAGGCGTGAGCAGCGGCTGAAATAGTGGTAATATCCGAATCTGAAAATTGCTGGTTGTCAAAAGGGAGTGGTTTAACCGGGTATCGTTGAGTGGGCCAGGGATGTTCGCCCGGCAGGCCTTTTGTTGGTACAGCGCGTTCTTCAATGGGAAATAATGAGACACCTTTATCACGGTCTAGCACATATACCAGCCCGTCCTTGGTGGTTTGTACCAGGGCGTCCGTCATCCGGCCCTGGTGCTTTACCGTTACCAAATTGGGTGGCGCGGGGATATCGCGATCCCAGAGGTCATGGTGGATGGTCTGAAAATACCAGTTCATCCGGCCGGTCTCCGCATCCAGGCTGATAATGCAATCGGAAAACAGGTTCATCCCTGCGCGGATGCCACCGTAAAAATCAGCGGCGGCTGAACCCGTCCCAAAATAAACAGCGCCTCTTTTTTCGTCCAGGGTCAGCCCACTCCAGTTGTTAACACCGCCAATTTTTCGGTAAGTGTCTTTTGGCCAGGTATCATATCCCGGCTCGCCCGGTTGTGGAATGGTATGAAAGACCCATTTTAATTTTCCGGTAACTACATCAAACCCACGCACATAACCTGGCGCCGCATCACCGCTTTCCGATACCGAGGAACCCATTACCAGCGTATTTTTATAAACGATACCGGGCGAGGTGGCGATAACGGAGAGGCCGGAAGCGTCAAAATTTACACTAAGTCCTTCGTGTAAATCCACTTTCCCATTGCTGCCAAACGCGCTTACCAGTTCACCGTTGTCTGCGTTAACAGCATAAATAAACGAGCTGGCAGAATAAAAAATTCGCCTGTCTTTGCCCCCCTCCCAATAAACCATTCCCCGGCATTGATGGTACCGCGGCAGACTGTTTTTAAAGGGATCAAATTTCCATAGCTGCCTGCCCGTGGTGGCGTCCAGCGCAAATAGTTTCAGGGTGTTGCTGACGCCGTATAGTATACCCCGTACAACAATAGGCTGACATTGTATTTCATGTGTCCTTCTCCGTTGGGGATTATCGCCCGCAGATGAATCGTTTGAATCATAGCTCCAGGCCACGGACAGTTCCTGTACATTTTGGAGGTTGATCTGGGTTAGCGCTGAATACCGGTTACCTGCTTTATTGCCTCCATAAAGCGGCCAGTCTGTGTCGGGTACTATCGTTTGTTTGTCAGGGTTGTAATGGCAACTGCTTATAACAGACACCACTATAACCGGTAACAATACTGTAAAGAATATTCGTCTGATTTTCATGTATGTTAGTTGAGGTGCTTAGTGGGTTATATTACAGGTGTAGAATTCGCAAGTGATAGTCCTGTTGAAGACCTGCCCCGGGTGCGATGCTAATGCTTGCGTGCGGAAAGCTGGTCTGGGCGGGGGCGCGGAGCATGCAAACAGCACAGGCGGCTAATAGAAACCAGGCATTTTTCTTCATCGGTTATAACGTGTTACACTAAACGAATTTTGAGGATGCAGTTGACTCCGGGCCTGCCAATGGGGCATCGGCCATCAGGGCCTGATCACCGTGCCATCTCTTTTGCGGATTATCCATTTTCCCGCGTTGTTGCTGATAGGGTATTTGGCGGCCTGTTTTTCGTCTATGTCTACCCCAAGGCCGGGTGCTTCATTTACATACAGGTATCCTTTTTTTAATTCAGGAGTACCGGGAAACACTTCTTTCTCCCTATCGGAAAAGAAGATGGATTCCTGGATGCCAAAGTTCCAGATGTTCAGGTCGATATGACAATTGGCCGCGTGGCCCACGGGTGATACATCGCCCGGGCCATGCCAGGCAGATCTTACATTAAAGAATTCAGCTAAATGGGCCACTTTTACGGCCGGGGTTATGCCACCGATTTGTGAAATATGACAGCGTATATAGTCAAAAGAATGTTCTGCAATTTCCTGTACAAATTCATTGAAATTGTTGAACAGTTCGCCCATGGCAAAAGGAACGGTGGTGCTGCTGCGGAGTTGTTTCCACCAACTCCGGTTTTCGGGAGAAAGCGGGTCCTCAATAAAAAACGGATCAAATTCTTCCAGTCGACGGCACATATTTATCATGTCCTGCGGCTGCACACGCTCGTGCGTATCATGCAATAATTCCACATCGTCGCCGCAAACTTTTCTCACTTCCCTGAACATCTTTGGCACCCCCTGTACATAGGCCCGCGGGTCTATAAACTGGTCGGAAGCCTTGCCAAAACCTGCGTCTTTAAAATCAGGTTGCTGGGCAAGACTCAAAGAACCATAACCACCCTGTTGTATTCTTACATGCCGGAAACCCTGGGCCATGTATTTTTGAACATTGGCTGCCACTTCCTGTGGATCGCGTCCATCGGCGTGCGCATAGCAGTCTACGGCAAATCTTGCCTTGCCGCCCAGCAACTGGTACACCGGCATATTGGCGCGCTTGCCTTTTATATCCCAGAGCGCCTGGTTTAAACCGCTTAGTGCATTGTTTAATGCGGGGCCGTTTCTCCAGTAAGAACTTACAAAAAATGCCTGCCAGATATCTTCAATGTTGTCAACATCACGGCCAATACAGAAATCGCCCATATAATTGTTGATGGCGGTTACCACCACTTCGGCACGCTGGGTAAAAGTAGCACAACCCAGGCCATAGAGCCCCGGCTCCGAGGTTTCTACTTTTACTACCACCAGGTTGGAACCTGAGGGTGCCGTTCCAATGGCCTTTACACTTTTAATGGTGACCGTTTTCATAGCCTGCGCATAGAAAGGCTTTTCGTACGGGGAAGCGCTGGCACGGGAAATGCCGCCCAGCAAGCCTGAAACTACGGACGCGGATCCCAGCCCCAGCATTTTTAAGGCAGCGCGGCGATCATAACCTGGTAGATGATTTGAATGATTCATATGGTGTAAGAATGATTTCTAAAACAGGCCGGTTCTATTTATTCAGAAAACTTGTTGCCATTACTGATCATTTTCACTGCTTTTACATTCTTACCGCCAGCGGGGCAACCATGAATATCTTTGCAAATTGTATAATGGAAGTTAGCGATATTTTATAATCCGGCGGAATTTTATTAGGTATAGCGGCAAGTCGGCCTGTTACGAAAGAACCAGCGAAGACCGGTCTGCAGAATGGCTGGTACGCGCTAAGTATAACGGTAATGCCTGTATTTTTTAAAAAAAGACCGGCGGGGCCGGTCTGGTGGCATTGCGGGACGAAATATTTTTATAGTACTTACCTGAAAATAATAACTTGCCTGTGTGTTATGACATCACCCGCTTGGCAGACAAGCACATAGCTGCCGGAACGAATAACTTTCAAGGGCAATACCAGGGTCTGTCCTGCTAAGAGCAAGGCAGGTAATCTTATTTCCTGTAGTTTTTTGCCGGTCATGTCAAACAGGTTAACCCGCCCGTTCGGGAGTTCAGTAGTACTGGTCAGGTATACCGGGCTGTTTTCCACCACGGCGGGGTAAATCCGTATGGTTTGTTTCGTGTTGTATTCAATTTTTATGATGGGCGAATAACTGTATTTGCCATCCCTGTCTGTCATGCGCAACCGATAATAGTTAGTGCCATTCAGGGGCCGGGGGTCTGTATAATGGTAAGTACTGTGGTTTGGGGTGCCAGTTAGAGCATACACTTTCCCCAGGGCGGTAAAGGACAGGCCGTTGCTGCTTTTTTCAATCAGATAATAGTCATTGTTTATTTCACTACTTACCTGCCAGTTCAGGCCAATACTGCCGGTACCGGCCTTTCCTTCAAAGTTCAGCAGGGTTACCGGCAACAGTGAACCACTAATTCCAAAACTCACCCGGTTGCCGCCGCCGTTTTCATAATATTCCAGCACCATATCATAAGTGCCGCCAAGGGTAGCGGTATATCCTGAAACCGCGTAGCCATGGTCACCCCAGTTGTCAATCACCCAGGTGATGCCGCCGTCTATGCTTAAACGATAGCCATCATCGCCACCGGCGGTAAAAATATAGGTGCCGGGTAAAAATGTTTTTTGCAGCCGGTAGCGAGCGCTGAATTGTTCTGTTGTTATACCGCAGGCGCTGGTATTATAAAAGGTATTGTCGCCGCCAAAACTTTCATCGAAATTGGGATTGCCGGCTATTCCTTCTGTTACCAACCCGGAATAATTATTGAAATTGGTACCGGTATAAATATAACCCCTCCATACATCACCACTGCCATAAATGGATTCATCTTCGGTTCCTGAACACAGGGTGGCCACGGAAAAAGAAACCCGGTTGCCGCCCCCATTCTCATAGTATTCCAGTACCATATCATAGGTTCCATTCAGTGTGGTGGCGTAGGTGGTATAGGTATAGGCCTGGTCGTTCCAGTGGTTGATTATCCAGGTGGCGCCGCCATCAAGGCTGAGCCGGTACCCGTCATCGGCACCTACAACAAACTGGTACTGGCCTGCTGTAAACGTCTTTGAAAGCCGGTACCGCGCACTAAAAGTTTCGGTGTATACGTTGCAGTTGCTGGTAGCATAGTTAACATAATCACCGCTAAAATTTTGATCAAAATTGGGACTGCCGGCATTTCCTTCGGTTACAAACCCACTGTAAGCCGTAAAATCCTGGTTATCATAAATGTAGCCAATCCAGACATTGCTGTTGCCATAGGCCGTTTCATCGCCGGCGGGTGTACAGGGTTGTGCCCAAAGAGATGGGCATATGATAGCCATAAGAATTAGAAGAAGCGAGCTTCTCATAAACACGTATTGAATTTAAAAATAATTTGTATAGGTGTAAACCATTAGAACGAAACATCTTGGTTTTTATGCGAAATGTTGAATTTATATAGGTGGAAATACTTAACGAAGGCTTTTTAGACAGGTTTTTTTGGGGACGGGCCGGCCTGGCTATCGGCAAATTCATTGGCTCTCCCTAAGCCCCTGATTTTGAACCATGCGACTATAGGCATTGCATATTTATAAGGCCTTAGCAGGCTATCAGAAGGATGCGGCCATGATGATTCTTTTGAACGGGTAAAAGACAGGCGAACCCGTATATTTTTCGGCGAGGCGTTTTTGGTAAGCGTCCGTAAACGATTGCCGCAGATTAAGAGGCAATCTTTCCATATAGGGGATCATGGCCGTTCCGGACACCCATTCATAGAGGGCATGTGCGTTTTTCAGTACATGGGGATAGACTTTTTCATACACCGTCATATCAGTACTGCCGCAATCAAAGAAAATTTTTGCATAAGCTTCAGTGGCAAGCACCGGCGAAAATCTTGTCCAACCATTCAATGCTTTACAAAAAGGTTCTGAAGAAGCGGTATCATGTAAAAGGGTATGTGTAAAATGATCGTGATTGGATGGGATCTGGATGGCCAGTTGTCCTCCCTTGTTAAGCAGTGAGATTAGCCGGGGCAGCAGCGCTGCATGGTTGGCCAGCCATTGAATGGCGGCATGTGAGAAGACCAGATCCCAGGTTTTTCCCGAATCTATTTTTTCCTCTATCGTGCAACATTCGAATGCCAGCCCTTCACCGGCAAAAGCACGGGTTTCCTGCAGCATTTCCTTTGAAGAATCAATGCCCAGTACTGTTGCGTCGGGCATATGCTCGGCCAGCTTTTTCGTTAGCTCGCCGGTACCGCAGCCCAGGTCTATGATCGCTATACCAGGCTTTGTCTGCACCAGGTTTACAAGATCGCGGAAAGGGGAGAAGCGTTCATTCTTGAATTTATTGTATACAACTGGATTCCATACCATATAGTTGTTTTAAAAATGGAATAAACGGGCCGCGCGGTGCTGTCAGTTCGTTCAAACAACCGCCAGCCAATCCGGTTTACACGGGTATGTTAATATGGACTGCTACTGCGGTTTTTTTCAAAGCTTTCTTCTATTGCAGCTAGTTTTTGCCATGCGAGATGGGTGAAGTCCTAGAGGATACTTCAAAGAAAATAGCCGTATGGTCTTTTGTCTGGCTATCTTCCAGGTGAACCAGGAAATTTAAAACCATGGGTTGTTGCTTGAGGTAGTTGGGCATGCTTATGGTTCCGCTAAATATCTTCAGGTCAACTGCCGCTTTATTTATCTTCTTGATGTTTGCTGATACAGGCATTGTTTTATGGTGGCGGATAAGCAAATCCATAGTTTGATATTCATTTTAATAGGTTGTGGTGATGAACAGGCAGGGTAATCCCTGCCAATTTATGTTTCTGAAGGCGGGGCCCGGTCTCTACCGGAAAAGTACCTGCATTGCTTTCCAGCCAAACAGGGCTATTTCAATATTCCTTTTATTTCATTTAGTTTGAACAGGGCTTCTACGGGGGTAAGGCGATTGATATCAATTCGCTCCAGCATTTTCCTGATCTCGTCAAAGGTTTCCGAATGGGCGTCAAAAATGGATAGCTGTAGTTTTTGAGAGGGCATATTTTTTATTTGCCGGCCCACGGCACCGTCTGCGTGAGCTTCTTCCAGGTGTTGCAGCATTTCATTGGCACGTTCTATCAGCGCGGGTGGCATGCCAGCCATACGGGCTACATGTATCCCAAAACTATGGGTGCTACCGCCGGGTGCCAGTTTGCGCAGGAAAATGATCTTGTTGCCTGCTTCCTTGTTGGTAATATGAAAATTCTTTATCCGTGGCATCCGGTTTTCCAATTCATTCAACTCGTGGTAATGAGTGGCAAAAAGGGTCTTGGGCTGGTGCGTACTCTGGTGCAGGTATTCTGCAATGCTCCAGGCAATGGAAATGCCGTCGTAGGTAGAAGTGCCGCGGCCAATTTCATCCAGTATAATTAAACTGCGCGGGGTAATATTGTTGATGATGCTGGCCGTTTCATTCATTTCCACCATGAAAGTAGATTCGCCACCGCTTAAATTATCCGAAGCACCCACCCGGGTAAATATTTTATCCGTGAGCGCAATGCGCGCGTTATCGGCCGGTACAAAACTTCCCATATGCGCCATCAGTGTTATCAGCGCAGCCTGTCGCAGCAGGGCGCTTTTACCACTCATATTGGGGCCGGTAAGAATAATGATCTGTTGAGAAGCAGGATCAAGAAAAATATCATTGGCAATATAAGGTTCACCTGCCGGCAATTGTCTTTCAATCACGGGATGGCGGCCCTGCCGGATATCCGTTTCCAGGCCTTCGTGGATTTCGGGTTTTTTATAATTATAATGCAAGGCGTTGGCAGCAAAACAAATCAGGCAATCCAGCACCGCCAATACATGGCCGTTTACCTGCATGGGCGCGATATATTCCTGTAGTTCCAGCAATAATTTTTCGTAGCAATCCAGTTCTATTGCCAGGATCTTTTCTTCGGCACCGGTTATTTTTTCTTCATATTCCTTTAGCTCCGGGGTAATATATCTTTCGGCATTGGCAAGTGTTTGCTTGCGCATCCAGGCGGCCGGCACTTTGTGTTTGTGCGAATTGGTAACTTCCAGGTAATAGCCAAAAACATTGTTGAAACCAATTTTTAAAGAGTTTATGCCTGTGGCTTCCGCTTCTTTTGCCTGTAGTTCCACCAGGTAGTTACGACCGCCGCTGGCAATTTTCCTCAGCGTATCCAATTCTTCGTGCACGCCTTCTTTTATGGTGCCGCCCCTGGCCGCGGTAGCGGGCGGGTTTTCATTAATCTCGTTTGTGATTTTTTCTACGATGCATTCGCAGGGATCAATGGATTCCGCCAGCTCTTTTAAATAGTCATTGGAGGCGGTTTGCACCGCCAGCTTAATGGCGGCTGCATGCTGTAGTCCGCGCGCTACCTGAATCAGTTCGCGCGGGTTGATTTTCTTCAGCGGTATCTTGCTTACCAGCCGTTCCACATCGCCACTTTGTTTTATGTGTTGCGTTATTTTGGTGCGCAGGTCCGTTTCTTTTATAAACCAGGTCACCAAATCAAGCCTTTCGTTTATTTTCCGGATATCTTTTAAAGGCAGTACAATCCAGCGTTTCAGCAGGCGGGCTCCCATGGGCGAAACCGTATTGTCCAGCACCTTGTGCAGGTTGTTTCCATTATCTGTACTGCTGCCCAGCAGTTCCAGGTTGCGTATGGTAAACCGGTCCATCCACAAGTAGTCTTCCCGGTCTATGCGTTGAATGGTGGTAATATGCTGCAAGTTGGGGTGTTCGGTGTCTTTCAGGTAATGCAGTATAACTCCGGCGGCAATAATACCTGCCTGCATGGCTTCAATACCAAAACCTTTTAAAGAATGGGTCTGGAAATGCCTGAGCAGGTTTTCGCTGGCATAGGCCTCATCAAAAATCCAGCTTTCCAATGTATAGGTATAAAACTTAGTACCATAAGTTTCCTTAAAATGTTTTTGGAAACTGCGTTGGAAAATGACCTCGGCCGGTTTAAAGGTTTGTAACAGTTTGTCTATGTATTCCTGGTTGCCCTCGGCCATAAAAAATTCGCCGGTGGAAATATCCAGGAAGGCAATGCCGTGTTCATGCGTTGTAAAATGAATGGCTGCCAGGAAATTGTTGGTATTATGTTCCAGCAGCTTGTCATTGGTGGCTACCCCGGGCGTCACCATTTCGGTAACACCTCTTTTTACAATCCCCTTGGCCTGCCGTGGATCTTCCAGCTGGTCGCAGATGGCTACCCGGTAACCCGCTTTTACCAGTTTGTGCAGATAGGTTTCCAGCGCGTGGTGCGGAAACCCCGCCAGTTCCGCGGAAGAAGCGGCGCCATTATTTCTTTTTGTAAGGGTGATGCCCAGAACCTGCGAAGCAATGATGGCGTCTGCGCCAAAGGTTTCATAAAAATCACCCACTCGGAACAACAGGATGGCATCGGGGTATTTTTGTTTAATAGCCCGGTGCTGCTGCATCAGTGGAGTATCGGCGCTTTCTTTTGCCATGGGCAACAAATATAAAGGCTTTTGATCTAGTCACCAGCGCTGCCTGGCAACGCAATACCGCCAGCGAAAAATTTTGTCAGCCAGCCCAAATCAGTTTCTTTTGCAATGGCAATCAAATACGCGTATGGACCAGGTTCTGACCAAGTATCTTTTTCAGCATAAAAGCATTAGTGTGCCGGGGCTTGGCTCGCTGGTAGCGGAGTCCATTCCCGCCATGGCTGATTTTGCCAACCGGCAGTTACTGCCGGTACAAACCAGGTTCCGGTTCGATAAGTATTTTGATGTGCCCGACAAGCATTTTTTCCTCTATTTATCAAGGGAAAAAAACATTCCCGATTTTGAAGCCATCAGGTGGTACAATGAATTTGCGGCAGACCTCTGTAACCGGATAAGACAGGAAGAAGATGCGGAATGGAAGGGAGTAGGGGTATTTAAAAAGGATTTTGGCGGGGAAGTGTTTTTTGAGCCCTATGCGCCGCCATACGAATTTTTTCCGGCGGTAAAGGCAGAGCGCATTATACATGCTGACGCCCGTCATTCCATACTGGTGGGTGATAAGGAAAAGACCAATTATGAAATGACCGAATTGCTCAACGATGAGGTCTATATTGAAAAGGAATCCTGGTGGATATATGCCCTCATACTCGCAGCCATCGGGCTAAGCCTGTTGTTTTTCCATTTATATCGCAATAATATGAGATGGGGTGTAACCGGTAACCAGCAGCGGATAGAACTTGTATCGCCGGAATAGTTGATAGTTCTTTGTCCGGTATTCAGGGTCCCTGGTTCATTGCAGCCGATTTCAAACTTCGATCCATTGCTGTCAGCGTAAAAATTAATGTATTTTTTTATATCTGTGGGGTTGCATTTTATCGGGGGATTGGCCGTAGTATTGGCTAAGTGATAACTAAAAACCAAGCACTTTTTACATGGGTAGTATTTCAAGAACGGCATGCCCCGTATGCGGTTCAGCAACAATAGAGCGGCAACTTCAGGCAGAAGATTATACCGTATCACACCTGCATTTTGAAATATGGCAGTGCGAAAATTGCCAGCTGCGGTTTACCCAGCAGTCCCCTGATGCAGTTTCGGCTGGCGATTTCTACCAATCGGATAATTATATCTCGCATACAGATACCAATAAAGGTCTTGTTAACAAGCTTTATCATTTTGTGCGCAGAACAACCCTGCTATCAAAACTCCGCTTAATAAAAAAGACGGTGGGAATACAAAAAGGCAGCCTGTTGGATATCGGCGCAGGAACGGGTGCATTTGTGCATGCCGCACAGGAAGGCGGATGGGTGGTAACCGGTCTTGAACCCGATGCCGCCGCCAGGCAACGCAGCGCAGATTTGTACCGCCTGGCCCTCCGCGATACAGACGCCCTTTTCCAATTACCTGCGGCGGGTTTTGACGCTATCACCCTCTGGCATGTGCTGGAACATGTACACGAATTGCATGCCTGTATGGAACAGTTGAAATTGTTATTAAAGACAAACGGGCGTATGCTGGTTGCTGTTCCTAATTATACGTCCTATGATGCAGGTGTTTACGGAAAATACTGGGCCGCCTACGATGTTCCCAGGCATCTCTATCATTTTTCGCCGCAGGCAATAAAAAGCCTGCTGCAGCTGCATGGTCTGCGCTTGCTGGCGATAAAGCCAATGTGGTACGACAGCTTTTATATTTCCATGCTGAGTGAACAATATAAAAACGGAAAGAACAACTTCATAAAAGCGGTATTAAACGGACTGCTATCCAATTGTACAGCATTGTTTAACAGGGAACGCTGCAGTTCTGTCATCTATATTATTGGTAAATGATCGTCCCCGTATCTTCTTCCTGAAGGGGTGTGATATTTGTTATCCGTAATCCGTCTTGCCTCAATTGAATTTTATCTCGTAGATAGTGGGCCAGAGTTTGCCGGTTACATAGAGGCTGTTTGTTTCGGGGTGGTAGGCGATGCCATTCAATACTTCCGCGCGGGGATATATTCTTTTTGCTTCTGCATCCAGGCTACTCAAATCAAGTCTTCCCACAACCTTTCCGGTAGCGGGTTCAATCTTCAGAATATAATTGGTCTGGTAACGGTTGGCATAAATATACCCGTTGATGTATTCCAGCTCATTGATATCGCCCACGGGCCCGTTATTGTCTGTAACACCCACAATCCGCTCCGGTCTGAAGGTGTTGGTGATAGTGGCGGGGTCTATAAATTGCAGGTTACTGCTGCCATCGCTCATGATGAGACGCGTGCTGTCGTGTGTAAGCGCCCATCCATCACCGGGATACGTAAACTCCTGTAGTTTTTTAAAAGTCCGGGCATCGTAAATATATCCCTTATGATTTTGCCAGGTAAGCTGGTATATCTTTCCGTTAAATATGGTAATGCCTTCCCCAAAATATTCGGCATTGTTAAGACTTACTTTTCTATCAACCTTCCCCGTTTTCAAATTAGCAATGCCAAAAGCAGATGGATAGGGTTTTGCATCATCGCCGTCGGCTACACCCGCACCGGAACTTTCATAGAGTTGCCCGTCGTGAAATTCAAGACCCTCTGTATAAAACCCCGTATCATGGGGGTAGGTATTTACAACGGTAAACCCAATAGTAGCAGGCACAGCTTCAGGGGTATCGGCTGCATTGCTGTCGGGCGTATTATTGTTGCAGGCTGCCAAAACAAATAAGCCGGCGAGGGGTATTAAAACTTTCTTCATAAAACCGGTGATTGGTTTGCAAATGTACAGTTGGGAACGCTGAGATCGGGCAAGGAATACTTAAAAAATGCTGGACTGGAATTTTAACATACCCGTAAATGCGAGGTCAGTCGCCATTGCCTTGCAGTACTTCACGGGTTGCTCTTAAAAAAATCCTCCATAGAGCAATAATGAAAGTTTAGCTACAGCCGGGAATAAGACTGCTCAACCGGATCTGATCTTATTTGAGCAGCATCTGCCGGGCAACTATATCGCCTGTAACCGGCGACAAGGCCACTCCCATACCGCTCATGCGAACGGCGCAAAACGCGTTTGGCTCTATTCTTTTTATCACCGGGAATTTATTGCTACCCATACCCATGATGCCGCCCCACCGGTGTTCAATACTGTATTTTTGTTTGGGTAATACAACATCCCGCAGGAAATCCTCCAGCGCATTTTGTATCCCGTTGGTGGTTGCTGGTTCGCAGGTATTTTCCGCTGCCAGGGCCTGGTTGCGTGCGCCGCCCAGCAATACCCGGTTACCGGGCATATGACGGAAATAATAAAAGCCTTCGTTGAAATGAAAGACTCCTTTAAAAGGCAATTTCCTGATGGGCGAAGTAACCAATACCTGGCCGCGAACGGGGCGCACATCTATTTGCGGAAGCAACTGGCTGGCAAAACCGTTGGTGCAGATAAGGAATTGATCGGCCGACAGGGGCAAAGGGAGGCTTGTTTGGATATCAATTTTATTATTTGTTCTTTGAAAACTTTTTACGGTGGTTTGGGTAAGTACCTGCACACCCATGCCCTCTACTTTTTTTAATAAAGCCTGCACCAGTTTGCCGGGGTGCAACTGCGCCTCCGCCCTGCTTTCAATTAAATGACTGGTCTGCTTAAACCCAAAATTTTTTATCTTTTTGTCGGCTACCCGGAATGTTTTTTGGTCTTTAATAGCCCGGCGCAATGTTATATTGAGCCATCCCAGGTCGTTTTTTAGCTGTTTTAACTTACTGTACTGGCTATCCGTAATTAATTCATAGCCACCGTGGCGTTCATATTCAATTTCTTTTTTGCTAAATGCTTTTTGTATCCGGCTCAGGCCTTCATACCGCATGGCTACCAATTCCAACATGTTTTGTTCCCCTTCTTTCCGGGCATCGGCCAGCAATTCCGTAGCGCTGCCAATACAGGCAAAACCTGCATTCCGGGTGCTGGCGCCGGCGGGTATCGTGCCGCGTTCCAGGATGAGAATCCTAGCCTTAGGCGCCATTTTTTTCAGGTAATAGGCGCTCCATAAACCCACCAGTCCGCTGCCGGCAATAATAATATCGCGGTGCGCATAGAATGTTTCTCTTTCCCAAATAGATGGCTCAAACATAGGAGTAATTTTATTTCGGCAGTCCGCATTGCGGTGCCATATCTATCCATACAAGGTTGTTGCCGGTGCAAAAATATTAAAGCGTTTTCTCCCGGCAAATTAAAAACCAGGGGCCCTGCCTGAATGAAAGATAGTTATGGGCAAATGCCTGCGGCGATGCTTTCTTCCGGTACACAAAAAAGCGGCTGCCGGTGAACGACAGCCGCTTTAAAATATATTGTGCAAACTTATAAATGAATGGCCTCCCCGTAAGCTACTTCTATTGCGTCTTTCACGCTTTCGCTAATGGTGGGGTGTGGGTGGATGCTGTTGAGCACTTCCTGGTACGTTGTCTCCAGTTTACGGGCCACCACGGTTTCTATAATGATCTCCGTAACATTATAGCCAATCATATGAGTGCCCAGCCATTCGCCGTACTTGGCATCAAAAATAACTTTTACAAACCCTTCGGTGGCACCGGCGGCATTAGCCTTTCCGCTTACACTCAGGGGAAATTTACCCACTTTAATTTCATATCCGGCTTCTTTGGCTGCTTTTTCTGTATAACCCACGGATGCAATTTCCGGTGTGCAATACGTACAACCCGGTACATTTCCATAATCAAGCGGTTCGGGCTGGTGGGTATATTTTTTTTCGTTATAGCCAATATTTTCCACGCAAATAATACCTTCTTTGCTGGCTACATGCGCCAGCGCGGGGCCGGGTATGCAATCGCCTATTGAATACACGCCGGGCAAACTGGTTTGGTAAAATTTATCTACCACTATTCTGCCTTTCTCAGTTTTTACACCGGTTTCTTCCAGGCCGATGCCTTCGATATTGGCTGAAATGCCAACGGCACTCAGCACAATATCAGCTTCCAGTGTTACTTCGCCACTAGCCGTTTTTACTTTCGCTTTGACGCCGTTGCCGGAACTGTCTACAGACTCAACAGAAGCACTGGTCATTACATCAATACCCTGTTTTTTTAATTGTTTCTCCAGCTC
>JBDTVE010000174.1:0-46025 GCA_040007355.1 Bacteroidota bacterium
TGGGTACCCGTAATTTTATTAGCAGGCACCCGGCTGTCGCTGCAGCCAATCCATAAAAACTCCGGTTCCTGGGTTTCTGATAAGCGGTGGAAATAGTCCGGGTCGTCCATCAGCGTTTCATACACCCAGGCTTTATTTTCGAGTAATAATTTTTCTACTGATTGCATACAATTAATTTTTAGCGGAGACCAATACCGGCACTGGCAGTGAAAAGCCCTGTTCCTTAAACACGCTTTTCTTTAATTCCACCCGGATGTCTTTTAAATGCGCGTGTTTCATAAAATCTTCTATTACCTCAATTACATCACGGTCTATGAAATCTGCACGGGCTGCATCTATTAGAACATAAGAATCTTCCGGAACCTGCTCTAGCTTGTTTTTGATAATGGGTTTATTTAAAAAAGATACGTCTTTGCGCAGGCGGAAAAGAAATTTATTGTCGTCGTTTACCACAAATACGGCCGATTTAAAATTGCTGCGCAGCACAAAGAACAGACCCACGCCACAGCCCACCAGGATGCCTACCAGCAGATCCGTAAACAAAATGGCCAGGATGGTTATCACAAAGGGCAGGAACTGGTTCCACCCCTTCTGAAAAAATTCACGGAAGATGGAAACCTTGGCCAGTTTATACCCCGTATAAATAAGGATGGCGGCAAGTGATACATACGGAATATGGTTTAATAAAGCCGGTATAAACCCCACGCACAACAACAGGAAAAGTCCATGCATAACCGCCGCCATTTTTGTTTTGGCGCCGGCATGTATACCCGCGGAGGTTCTTACAATAACGGAGGTAAGCGGCAGGCCGCCAATTAAACCGGAAATAATATTACCAACACCCTGTGCTTTTAGTTCCCGGTTGGTAGGCGTAACTCGCTGGTAGGGGTCCAGCTCATCAGCCGCCTCTACATTCAGCAATGTTTCCAGGCTGGCAACAATGGCAAGTGTTAAACCCGTTGTCCATACGGCATAGTTTGAAAGATGACTGAAATCCGGGAACGTAAAAAAGGAAGTAAACTGGCCAAAAGATTCCGCTACCGGGATATTAACCAGGTGAAATTTACCCAGGGCCAGTTCCGGCCAGTTAGCCTTTAGCAGTTCATTTATGCCAACCCCCGCCAGCACTACTACCAGCGGCGCCGGTATAAGCTTGAACAGCTTTATTTTTTTAACCAGTACCTTGTCCCATAACAATTGTATCAATATGGAAAATACGCCGATGCCAAAAGCCACCGGCAAAATATGACCCAATGAAAATACCAGTTCCGAAAAGGTGTTTTTGCCGTCCTTTTGCTGGAAAGCTTCATCGCCCAAAAAATCGGCCTCATAGCCAACAAAATGCGGGATCTGTTTCAGGATGAGGATAAGACCGATGGCCGCCAGCATGCCCTTTATTACGCTGGAAGGTATATAATCACCCAACACGCCGGCTTTTAAAAAGCCCAGAACGATCTGTATCATGCCCCCGATAACAACGGCTATTAAAAAGGCGTCAAATGCTGGCAGTCTGCCAATGGCAACGGCCACGATGGCGGTTAAACCGGCGGCGGGGCCGCTTACACTCAACTGCGACCCGCTCAGCGCACCAATTACAATTCCGCCTACTATACCCCCGATGATACCCGAAAATAAGGGGGCATTACTCCCCAGCGCAATGCCCAGGCAAAGGGGAAGGGCCACCAGGAATACCACCACGGAGGCAGGAAAATCTGCCGTAAAACTGCTAATAAAGTTTTTTGCTTTTTTCACTGTAAAATTTGTTTAAATGAAGGTTCAATCAAGGCTATCAGGGTTGCCTTCGGCAACGCCCTGTTGGGCTGCCCTGTTATCATTCTACAGCCTGCTATTAAAGATCAATAAGCGCCAGGCTGGTGCTGCCGGAATACAGTAAACCCGGAGTGTTCAGGATAACGAATGACAGCTTCTCACCAATAAATTAATAAGGATGTTAAATAAAGACCAGCCTAGCAATGCTGTTTGGGTGGTGGTGTAATAAACTCAGGATGCTGAGTGGGGAGGTTGACAATATCATGGCGGTTACCAAAAGAACGGATGCTAACGGGATAAACGGCCAGTGTATGATGTTCGTGCAGGTATTCCGAGAGATTTTGCAGACCATTGGCATTTTTTTCTTCTACCGGGTTAGGCACCCGGGCACCGCCGTCCTGCTCTTCTTCAGGAGCACCGGCTAGTGACGAAATCGTTTGTTTCTCCTTTTTACAACCGTATACCCAGTAGTTCGCTGTTGTTAAAAACAGCAGTGCCGCTATCATCAATGTTGCGGAAAAGACTTTTATCAATTTGGAGAGACCGGGTATCATGCGGGTAGCAAAAGTAAATCAAAGCATTTAAGAATCAAACCTATTTATTTTTTTTAACAAACGCACACCGTTTTTATTTTCACAGGTTGTACCTTCATGAACCGTACTGGAAAACAACTTAACCGCATTTTAATTTTTGATTGCCATGACATATCCTTACCAGATCCGTTCATTAGACCAGTACAAAGCAGATTATAAGAAAAGCGTTGAAGACCCGGAAGGGTTCTGGTCAGCGGTGGCGGATAATTTTTACTGGAGAAAAAAATGGAACAAAGTATTAAGCTGGAATTTTAAAGAGCCTAAAATTGAATGGTTTGCCGGCGGCAAATTAAATGTAACCGAAAACTGCATAGACCGGCACCTCAAAGACCTGGGCGATGAACCCGCCCTTATCTGGGAACCCAATAATCCCGGCGAGCGTACCCGCGTTGTTACCTATAAACGTTTGCACAAAAGAGTTTGCCAGTTTGCACAGGTGCTGAAGAATAACGGGGTAAAAAAAGGCGACCGGGTTTGTATCTATATGGGTATGGTACCTGAACTGGCCTATGCGGTACTGGGCTGCGCCCGGATTGGCGCCATCCACAGCGTGATCTTTGGTGGTTTCAGCGCCCAGAGTATTGCAGACAGGCTGGAAGATGCCAGTGCGGAATATATTATTACCTGCGATGGCGCTTACCGCGGCGCAAAAGACATCCCCCTAAAAAGTGTTATTGACGATGCCCTGATTGGCAATAAAACCGTTAAACGGGTAATTGTATACACCAGAACCAGGATCCCCGTGAGCATGATAAAAGGACGCGATGTATGGTGGGAAGACGAAATGGAATACGCCGAAACCCAGGTAGAAAAAAACGGCGTAGTGACTTTTCCGGCTGAAGAAATGGATGCGGAAGATCCCCTGTTTATCCTGTATACATCGGGCAGCACCGGCAAACCGAAAGGCGTAGTGCATACTTGCGGCGGCTACCTGGTATGGACCAACTACACTTTTGTAAACACCTTTCAGTACAAACCCGGGCAGATTTATTTCTGCACCGCCGATATTGGGTGGATAACCGGGCATTCATATATTGTATACGGTCCGCTCAGCGCGGGCGCCACTTCTTTAATGTTTGAAGGCATCCCTACCTGGCCCGATGCCGGCAGGTTTTGGGAGATTGTTGATAAATACAAAGTAGATATCCTGTACACCGCGCCCACGGCCATCAGGAGCTTGATGGGATTTGGTTTGGACCCTGTAAACGACAAAGACCTTTCTTCCTTAAAAGTGCTGGGTTCCGTAGGCGAGCCCATCAATGAAGAAGCCTGGCACTGGTACGATGAACAAATTGGTAAAAAGCGCTGCCCCGTGGTAGATACCTGGTGGCAAACCGAAACGGCCGGGATTTTAATTTCAAACATAGCTGGCATTACGCCTTCCAAACCCTCCTGGGCTACCCTGCCCCTGCCCGGCGTACAACCCTTACTGGTAGACGAGAATGGCCGTGAAGTAACAGAAAAAGACGAAGACGGCTTTTACAAGGGCAATCTCTGTATTAGGGCGCCCTGGCCCGGTATTTTAAGAACCACTTATGGCGACCATGAGCGTTGCCGCACCAATTATTTCGCGACCTACGAAAACCTTTATTTCACCGGCGATGGTGCGCTAAAAGATGATGAAGGCAATTACCGGATTACCGGGCGCGTAGACGATGTATTGAATGTAAGCGGGCACCGTATTGGCACCGCGGAAGTGGAAAACGCCATTAACATGCACGCCGGCGTGGTAGAAAGCGCAGTAGTGGGCTACCCCCACAGCATAAAAGGTCAGGGCATTTATGCATTTGTTATTTATCAAGGCACCCACGGGGGAGGAATCGATAACCGGAAACATATAACGGAAACGGTAAGCCGCATTATCGGGCCCATCGCAAAACCCGATAAAATACAATTTGTAAGCGGTTTGCCTAAAACAAGAAGTGGTAAAATTATGCGCCGGATACTCCGGAAAGTAGCCGAAGGACAACTGGAAAACCTGGGCGACACGTCTACCCTGCTGGACCCCGGTGTTGTAGACGAAATAAAAAAAGGAAAGATATAAACTCTGTTGTCCGGGGAAATTTCATATAACTGTGTAAAGACAGTTGCAACAATTTCCAGGGATAGGTCAAACAGGGATGCCTGAACGCTGATGCAGCCATCCTGATAAACGGGTCCCGATGATATGCTTGCTATAACTCCTGCTGTACATTCGCCCGCGCCGCTGCCAGTTCATTTTTTTCTTTTGCCGGAAGGGCCCTCCAGGTTGTTTGCTGACGATTTTCGTGCAGCCAGTCTTTATACACATAAGCAATTATTCCCGTCACAACCATGGTCAACAACAGAACGACCGCATAGGGCCAGCCGGCCAAAACAGCAATAAGAAAAAGGACCATAAGCCAGATGAAATAAATAAACGAATAGCACGCTACAAAAATCCAGCTGTAAAAATCTTCCCGGTTTACTTTTTTATCCACGATTTTTCGGGCAATTAAAACCGGCAGGCCGTTTAGCAAAAGCCCGGCCAGGTAAAAAGGGAAACCAGCCCATAAGCCTATTTTTTTCCAGGAAGCAAATGAATGCGGGCCCGCGGCTGTTTTGTCTGTAATACCGGCGGCCGACAATAAACCGAAATACGCGGCCAACCGTCTTTCCCTGTTTTTAAAATCAGGGTCGCTGTTATTATTAATGCCTGCGCAGATAGCCTGTTCCCTGGCCAGTTTTTGGGCCGATGCGATTTTCCAGGCGTGAATGGAGGTTTTTTGATGACTGCGGCTGATAGTAATAGCCTGTTCCGCCATCTGCAACCGATCCTGGTCTGTAACATGCAAAACCAGTCTGCCGACTGCCTGTTGGGCATCCTTGCAAACATGCAGACAGGCGGCGGCGGCATTTTGCCTGTATTCATTTGTATAGTTGGAAAGCCACAGTGGTTTACCCATATGCACCTGTACCGAGTTTCGGCAGGCTACCGGGTCATCATAGGTAATGCCTACCGGAATAATGGGTATATCAACTGAAAAATGGCCGGCGGTAGCGGTTTCAAAGGCAAGGCGGAAAACGCCTTTCCGAAAAGGCAAAAGCTGGTGGCCGGTATGGCTGGTACTTTCCGGAAAGAAAATAATGATACCGCCTTTGAGCAGTATTTTCCGGCCTTCAGAAAAACTATCATTGTTCACATCCAGGGTGGCTCTTTTGCCCTGGTGGCCATGCACCGGCATCATGTGCAGCCACCACAAGATCTTTCGTATTGGTTTGTTTACAAATACATCTCCCCGGGCAAAAAAATAGGCTTTCCGTTTCAGCAGTATACCCAGCAAAGCCGCATCCATCAAAGAAGAATTATGGTTGGCAATAAGAATTACAGGTCCTTTTACCGGAATATTCCCCAGCCCCGTAACATGTATATGCCGGTAGAAAAATCGCAGACCCGCGGTCATTAGCATTTTGGCAAAGAAATAAAACATAAAAAAAGCCCCGGTTCGGGACTTTTAAAGATACTGAAGGTTTGGACTCAGGCACACTTCCTGATCAAAATGTTTTTGATACCTGACTCAAAACAATCTTATCGTTGAATGGTAACCGGTGTGCCTACCGGTATCATTGTATACAGCTCTTCAATTTCATCATTTTTAAGTGAAATGCAACCATTGGTCCAGTTCTGAAAAAAATCCACTACCATATCATCCCGCTGCCAGGTTCCGTGTATGCCAATGCCGCCGCCTATCCGCGCGTTGCGTGGAACCAGTCCCCTGGCCTTGCGCTGATTGAATTTATCATAATCCGCTTTGGTCGGATAATCGATCAGCATCATCTTGTCCCATTTTTCATGTGGTCTTTTGGAGGCAATCTTATAGACGCCTTCTGGTGTTTTGCGGTCGCCCTCCACCATTTTATCATCCAGGCTTTTACTGCCAAAAACCACCGGGTAAGTAGCATACCAACCATCATCATCATACACTTTTAATTCATAATCAGATTTGTCTATGATGATATAAGGTTTACCCGTGAGTTCATCGTTAAAAAACCGGTGTTTTACCCCTCTTTTACTTTCATGCGTAGTAAAAGCAAATAATGCCAGTGCAAATAAAACAGTGGCTACCCCAACTACCTTTTTCATGTTGATATTTTTTACAAGACTGAAGAATAAAAAGACGGTTTAAGTGTAAAAAAAATTTAACATGAATACACGCAAATTTTATGCAACTAAAACGCGGGGCAAGACAGTATATTTCCAAGGTGGAAAAGTTTTAAGACTTTATTGGCTAACAGGCTTATAAAGAGAAGATTAACATAAAAAAAAGGCCCAATTGTTAATATTGCGCATGAGTAAAAAAAGTACCGGCATTAAAAAAATGCCGGTTCGGGACTTAAGCGTATGGTGAATATTTTTTCGGCTGGTAAACTTACCAATTGCTCAGGCGGAGGCCGATATTGTAAGGTGTTTGATCCAATCCTTTTTCGAACATGCTTTCAGTAGCCAGTGAGCCATATAATTTTACCGGTCCCAGTTGAAGTTCAGCCACATAACTCAATTTAAAAGGCCGCAGGTACATATCGTCGCGGATCTTTTGCTTGCCATCTTCACGGGTAATCATCTTTTGCCGGGAGGAATACAGGTATCCCGCACTGATTCCCGTGCTAAGGCCAACCGACCGGTGGTAGAAATTGTGTGGCGTGAAATTAAAATTGAGCATTAAGGGTACGGTGATATAGTCGGCCGCCAGTTTATCCTTTTTATAATGCCGGGCCAGGTCCCGGGTAAAAATATTAGCGGTCTTATCATACAATACCGGGGCCTCGTACCGGTAATTGTTCAATTCAACTCCAACGCCATATTTAAGGTTTACCACATGACTGATAATATTCAACCGCTGCATAAAAAGCCAGATGTTCACATCTACAGACTTGCCATTGCGCAGGTTAAACCGTTCTTTAGTTGCACCCGGTGCCACCACGCCGGCCGCCATGGCATTTGCATAGTTGGTTTTATCACTGTAATTGGCAAAACCCAGGTCAATAATCAGCCAGTTGGTGCTTACATTATGGAGATTAAGGCGGGTCCTGGACGCGCTAACGGAACCATCTTTATTTTCGTAGTGGCCGTCGCCCTTTTTAACAATAACCAGGTTACCGATGCGGATGGTATCTTCTTTCCTCCGCGGATTGCCGGTGCTATCCGCTTGTGCCATGGCGCTAAAGCCAACACATAATCCTGCCACTAATAAATACATTTTACACATAAAATAATTTTGCTTTTTGAATAGATTTATTGCACGGTAATTTCAAAACCACCTATCAGTATGCCTTTCCGGTTGCCATCTTCCTTGCCGGCATCTGTTTTTTTGGCAATCAGCCTGGAAGCTTTACGGAAGAAGGGTCTTAGTGAACGCCTGGTATTAACAGAAGTATTCAGCACTTCGGTGTTATCGGTGGCAAGTGATTCCCATTCGGCCTTTGGCTGGTCATTTTCACCAGGATACAGGACTATGGCTGGTTGGTCTGTAAGCGGCCGTTTTGCTGTAGCAATCACAGGCCTTTTTACCTCATCCTTTTCCAGCTCTCCGTTTAGCGGGTATACAACCGCGTTTTTTAGTTCTTTAACGGGAATGTCGGCAATCGCTTCTTGTATTGCCCGATCTTCTTCAGCCTGAACTGCTTTTACCGTATACTTTATATCTTTTTTTGCGGATATTTCCCGGGCAGCCAGCATCCTGATGTTTGACTGCTGTTCTTTCTGTTCAACGGTTGCTGCAATGATTGCTTCACCGTTAACCCGTTCAGTTTTACCTTTGTTACCACTGATATGGGCTGGAACAGACGGCAGTGGTGAATGTTTGCCCGGTTGCAGGGCGATGCCCACTGCATCAAAATCAGCCTGGTTCTTTTTATTCCTGTTCAGCCAGAATAAACCTGCCAGTAAAAAAATCATTGCCGCTGCTGCGGGTTTCCACCAGCGTAGGAGAATAATTCGGCGGTCGCTTTCTTTGCGGTACAGGCTTTTTTTGTTTTCAAAAAGAGTGGTAGGGTCGGGGCTTAGTTTTACCTGTTGAAACAGTTCAAATGTTTGCTGCCATTGCGGATGCCTGCGTACAAACGCTTCTATCGCTTTTTTCTCCTTATCCAATAGTTCATTATCGCCGTATAGTACAAAAAATGACTCGCAGTTTACCGGTGTAACAAGCGGCTGGCCTTCCTCTTTCAATAACGCCGCTTTATCGTTAAAAACAACGGCTGCATCGGGGCTTAACTTAAACTGCTGAAACAATACCAGTTGCAGCTGCAAATCAGGATTGGCGGCAACAAAGGCTTCCACCTCTTTTTTTTGCGCAACAGGCAATTCATTGTCTGCATACAGCATAAAAAATTCTTCGTAATTATTCCTGGTAATGTTCATGTTGTTTTTTTGCAGCTTTACACAAGGTTTTCGGGACTCACCAAATAAGCTTTTAATTGCACCCGGGCCCGGAACAGGTACACTTTTACCTGGCTTTCATTTAAACCGGTAATGATGCCAATTTCTTCGTAACTATACCCCTCATAATCTTTTAACAGCACCAGGCTGCGTTGGGTTTCACTTAAAGTATCCAGTGCCCGCTCCAGCACTTTTTTAAGGTTATTGACCGGCTGGTTTACCACGCTGGTTATTTCGTTAAATGTTTCTCTCAGTTGTATCCTTTTCACTTTGCGTATATGATCAATCATCTGGTGATACGCAACGGTAAATAAATACGATTTACTTTTGGCCGCATCTACATCCTGCCTGCTGCGCCATAATTTTTCAAAAGCCGATTGCACCACATCCCGGGCGTCTTCCTCGTGCCGCAGGTTTTTTAATATAAAGCGGTATACGTTATCCGCATATAGCCGTACACATTCGTTGTATTCTTTCTCAGTCATAAAACAGTCGCGATCTAATAATATGGTAATTGATTATTACATTTTTTACCTGAGCTGCCGCCAGCCGCTACTGTTCCTAAAAATCCAATCACTTCTTCTTCAAACCCAAAATTAAGTACCTGCAACCTGTCATCCGCTGCACCCTGCTGTATGTTAAACGAACGGCCCATATTAAAAGTTACACCTGCCTGGTCTTTTTAAAAAACAAACCCCGCCGCAGGGCAGGGTTTGTTTTTTGAATGCTATACTGTGTTGTTATTGCACGGCGCTAAGCAGGTGCCTGGAAACAGATTCCCATAGCATACTTCCTTCGGCAGCCCGCGCCTGCTCATCACTATTGTTATTATTTCCCGAAAAGCCCGCGGGATATTCGGCTTTTTGTGCTTTCTGTTTACCCGGTGAAGCAAATACCAGTAAACTGCCGGTAAATACCAGCAAAAGCAACATCAGGCTTATAAAAGTTCTTGCGCTCATACCTGTTTAATTACAAGTTATAGGACGAAGGTATCGGCAAAATGTTACAGGCACCCAGCGGAATTGTGCGAAACCTGTATTTTCCCCGACAGAACGCCCAAAACCGCCGGCGAAATAACTGCGGGGGAAATATTACCGGCCCGCCCTTTCCAGTATTTTTGTGTTTTAAACAAAACACATATGAACCAGGCTTTTGTACAACGCATTGAAAAAGAACTGGAAGCAATAAAAACAGCCGGTCTTTTTAAAACAGAACGGGTTATCACCAGCGAACAGGGTCCGGAAATAACAGTAAACGGAAAAACGGTATTAAATTTCTGCGCCAATAATTACCTGGGGCTTTCCGCTCACCCGGTGGTTATTGAAGCGGCGCACAACGCCATTGATACACGTGGTTATGGAATGAGCAGCGTGCGGTTTATCTGCGGCACCCAGGACATTCACAAAGCGCTGGAACAAAAGATTGCCCGGTTCCTTGGTACGGAGGATACCATTTTATATGCTGCTGCCTTTGATGCAAACGGCGGGGTTTTTGAACCGCTTTTTAGTGAGCAGGATGCCATTATAAGCGATGCGCTGAACCATGCATCTATCATAGACGGCATCCGCCTGTGTAAGGCACAACGTTACCGATACGAGCATAATAATATGGCCGACCTGGAGGCAAAACTTATAGAAAGCGCCGGCTGCAGGAACCGGATCATTGTAACCGACGGCTCGTTTAGTATGGACGGAACGATCGCCCAGTTGGATAAGATTTGTGATTTGGCCGACGCTTATAACGCCATTGTGATGACCGACGAATGCCATTCGAGCGGTTTCCTGGGCAAGACGGGAAGAGGTACCCATGAATACCGTGGGGTAATGGGCCGGATTGATATCATTACCGGAACCCTGGGGAAGGCCCTTGGGGGTGCCAGCGGTGGTTTCACCAGCGGCCGTGCAGCCATTGTTGAAATACTGCGGCAAAAGTCAAGACCTTATTTATTTTCCAACACCCTGGCCCCTTCTATTGTTGGCGCTTCCATTGCCGTTCTGGATATGTTAAGTGAAACCACGGCCTTGAGGGATACACTGGAATACAATACCCGGTATTTCCGCGAAAAGATGAAGGCCGCTGGTTTTGACATCAAACCGGGGGATCATCCTATTGTACCCATTATGTTATACGATGCAGTAATTGCCCAGAACTTTGCCGCGGCACTGCTGAAAGAAGGCATCTATGTTATTGGATTCTTTTTCCCCGTGGTGGCAAAAGGTCAGGCCAGAATCAGGGTGCAGTTAAGCGCAGCGCATAAACAGGACCAGCTAGACAGCGCCATTGCAGCCTTTACAAAAGTGGGTAAACAGCTTGGCGTCATTGGCCGCTAGCAATGGGGCATATTCAAAAAGTACCCAGGACTATGAACTAAGAATTATTTCCCCGCAGTCATACTTATTTCAACCTGTACGTTTTTGGGTAAGCCTTTTACGGCTACCGTTTCACGGGCAGGAAAAGCCCCCGAAAAATATTTTCCGTATACTTCGTTCACAGCCGCGAAATGGGTCATATCGCTCAAAAATATGGTTGTTTTCAACACGTGGTTAAAATCCATGCCAGCCTGGGTTAATATGGCCTCCAGGTTCTGCATTACCTGGTGGGTTTCGCCAACAATATCACCCGCATCTATATTGCCCGTAGTGGGATTAATGGCTACCTGACCCGATATAAAAAGAAGGTTGCCAAATTGTATTGCCTGGCTATAAGGGCCAATGGGAGCGGGGGCGCTACCGGTATTGATCACTATTTTTTCCATCGCCAAAAGTATATAAAATTTAAGGTTCCGCATTTTTCATTGAAATGAAGTTCCTTTGTTAAAAATACCGGTCATGAAACTGGCGGTTATTGCTGATGAACCAATGAAAGAAGCGTTTCTCTCAAAACAACGCTCCAATAAGGCATCGTTTTGCTTTGTTGACACACCCCGCCATATTCCGGCAGATACAAATATTGTATTTGATTTATTATTTGAACCAACCACGGATAGAATCTCCCTGTTAAAACAATTTTTGCCCCGGCCGGTTTTTATAAATGCCGTAAACGATACACTGTCCGGACTGGGCCAGCCATTTATTCGTATAAACGCATGGCCCGGTTTTTTTAAAAGGGATATTACCGAAACCGTTGCATGGCCCGGCCAGGAACAGCAGGCAGAGGAAGTTTTTAACCGGCTGGGCTGGCGCTACCAGGCCGTGCCGGATATCACCGGTATGATAAGTCCAAGAATTATTGGCATGATAATAAACGAGGCCTATCATATGCTCCAGGAGGAGATAAGCACAAAAGTTGAAATTGATATTGCCATGAAATTGGGTACCAATTATCCGTTTGGCCCGTTTGAATGGGGCCGCCAAATTGGACTCAGCAAGGTCTATACAATGCTGAGCCGGCTGACGAAAGAAAATAAATTATATGAAATTGCAACATTGTTAGAACAGGAATTTAAAGAAGGAGTTGGCGGTTGAAACCGTTGGATAGGATGGTCTTTACAATCCGCTGACTGAACCTGCATTTTTGGGGCAAGGATAAAACGCAACAGTATTAAACTATTGAAAAAAAATACACTGTTTATCAGAAAGAACGCTTCGGCAGCACCATTCAATGAGTAAAAGATGTCACTTATTTTAAATATAGATACCGCCACCGACCAGGCAAGTGTTTCACTGGCACAAAACGGAAACGTTCTGGCGGAACGACTTAATTCAAAACCCCTTGATCATGCCGCCTGGATACATGTTGCGGTTAAAGAACTGATGGACTCTTATAATAAATATGAAATAAAAGACCTGGATGCCGTGGCGGTGGTAGCAGGACCCGGTTCTTATACGGGCATACGGGTAGGCATGGCAACAGCAAAAGGCCTTTGCTATGCATTGAAGCTTCCATTGATATGCGTGAATACGCTTCAGGTAATGGCACATGCAACCAATAAAGCGCTTTCATCATCTCTGCTTTTGTGCCCTATGCTGGATGCCCGGCGCATGGAAGTGTTTACCGCACTATACGATGCCAGCTTGCAGGAGCTGGTGGAACCATGCGCTATGATACTTGATAAGGATTCGTTTTCGGAATGGCTGCGCAACAGCGAAATTGTTTTTTTTGGCAGTGGCAGCAATAAATGGAAAGACCTCGTGCAGCACCCCAACGCAATATTTAAAGCGTTTGTTTATTCGCCGGCGTCCATTGCCGCTATTTCGAACGATACATTTATCCAACAGAATTTTTCGGGTTTGGCCTATAGCGAACCCATCTATCTCAAAGATTTTTATTCGGCCCGGAAAGAATGAGGATTGCTAACCGGGTTTATATAAAAAAAAATTACATGCATATGAAAAGATCAGGAGCATTCAGAATTCTTTGCTAATGCCAAAATCATATTAACTATGAACACATCTTTAAACCATTTGATTGTAAGGCAACAGGAGGGAGACCCCGTAAAAATTGATTTTTTACAGGTTAAAAAAGCTGCTGTTACGCTACGTGCCATCAACCACAAATTAAGACAGCAGATTATGCGGCTGCTGGAAGACCAGCAAAAAATGACCGTAACGGAAATTTACGTACAGTTGCGGCTGGAGCAATCTGTTGCCTCCCAGCACCTGGCCATTTTAAGAAGGGCGGGAATCGTGGAAACATTCAGGGACGGCAAGTATATTTCCTACTCTATTAATGCAGAAAGGCTGGTTCATTTGAACAAACAAGTGCTGGGTATCATAAGTTAAAATGCCGGGTAAGCACCGTCCACCAGTTGCCGCGCCCTCGATTTATAGTAACTTTGCTGCAAATTATTGCCGATGTTTATTAAGCAATTATATACCGGCTGTCTCAGTGAGGCAGCCTATTATATTGAAAGTGAGGGAGAAGCGGCTGTTATTGATCCCCTGCGCGATACGGATGAATATATTGCCCTGGCAGCAGAACGAAATGCAAATATCAAATACATCTTTGAAACCCATTTTCATGCGGATTTTGTTAGCGGGCACTTGGATCTTGGTAAAAAAACAGGTGCGCCCATTATCTATGGTCCTAAAACACATACCAACTACCCGGTGCGGGTTGCCAAAGATGGGGAAGTATTTCGGTTGGGAGCGCTCAGCCTAGAGGTGCTGCACACCCCCGGACATACACTAGAATCTACCTGTTATTTGTTAAAAGATAAAATCGGAAAAGCCCATGCGGTATTTACCGGCGATACCCTTTTTGTAGGCGATGTGGGCCGGCCCGACCTGGCACAGGAAGACAATACATTGACAATGGATGACCTTGCCGGTATGCTATACGACAGTCTCCATCACAAGATAATGACCCTCCCGGAGGATGTGCTGGTATATCCTGCACACGGGCCCGGCAGCAGTTGTGGTAAAAATATTGGCCCGGAAACCCATAGTACCATCGGGCAGGAAAAACGGTCAAATTATGCGCTCCAGGCCAAGTCAAAAAAAGATTTTATAGCCGTGGTGACCGAAGGTCTTGTCGCTCCCCCGCAATATTTTCCGGTTAATGCCCGGATCAATAGGGAGGGATATGAAAGCCTGGATACCGTTCTCAAAAAAGCCCTGCAGCCACTGGAACTGGCTGCGTTCAAGGAAAAAATAAAAAAGGAAGATGCGATTGTATTGGATACCCGGGATTCCGCTGTTTTTGTCAACGGGTTTGTACCGGGTGCCGTAAGCATCGGGCTCGACGGACGCTTTGCCGAATGGGCGGGTATGTTATTGCCTTTTGATAAATCCATATTACTGGTAACACAACCGGGTAAGGAAGAAGAAACCGCCGTTCGCCTGGCGAGGGTGGGATTTGCTACCATGGCAGGCTTTCTGAAGGGAAGTTTTACTACCTGGCAGGCGGCGGGCGAACCAACCGACATGATAATAGAGATAGAAGCCGATGAACTGGCTATGGATCTGCCACACGACAATAAAATGCTGGTGGTGGATGTGCGCCGCGAAACTGAATTTGCCGATGGGCATATTAAAGGTGCGGTAAATATACCGTTGAGTGATATGATGGACCCCGCCAGCATAGCCGGCCTGGGTGAAACCCGGAACATTTATGTCCATTGCGCCAGCGGCTACCGCAGCGTTATTGCCGCTTCGCTGTTAAAACGCCAGGGCATACATAACCTGCACAATATAGTGGGTGGCTGGGATACCATAAAAGAACAGACAGGCATACAAGTGGGCAAAGTGCCAAGTCTGTTAAACTAATCACAGGCAATAGCGTGATGCCGTATAATAATCCAAAAACAATATTATACTTAGAAATAGCTTGCAGTAATCACCTGCGCCCTGCCTTCACAAGGAATAACCAAACAAGCGCCAATTTAGTGCAGTAACTTTTTACCAGATTGTATAAACAGGATCAGGTTACCGGCGGAGGCGCCGGCTTTTCAGTACTTACCCATTGGGGCCGGCAGGACTCTTTCCAACTATGTTTCCAGCGACGGTGGCTCCATAAATAGTTGGAAGGACGCTGCCGAATGGCCGCTTCCACATAACGTACAAAGCGGCGGGTAATTTCCCCGTCGGGTAATTCATTTGGCGTGGTGGTAGCCAGTGTTGACGTAAAATGATAATGCCCGCGCCTGGTTTTATAAAAGTTAACAAAAACAACCGCCGTATCTTTTGCGCGCGCACCTTTTTCGGGGCCCGCCACAAAGGCGGTTGGCCGGCCAAAAAAATAAAGCCAGTACACGCTGTGCAGGTTGCCGGGGTTTTGGTCGGCCGCCAGTGCCAGCGCATAATGCGGGTTTTGCTGTAATAATTCTGCAAATGCGGCTTTGAAACTGGTAGCAGGTATCAATATGGTTCCATGCCGCTGACGGAGCTTAAAAAAAAATTGGTTAACCACTTTGTTGCTGAAGGGCATGTATACACCCAAAAAAGGAATCTTTATATTTCTAGCAACCGTCCACTGTACCAGCTCCCAATTAAAACTATGCATGGCATGCAACTGAATATTTTTCCCGCTTTTGTATGCCTGCTCAAGACCGCTATAGTCTCCGGTTATTCTGTGCGCGGAATCCGCAGCGCTCATGGAAAGCATTTTTATTATCTCTATAAAAGTGTCAGCAAAATTGTGGTAAAAAGCTTTTGCAATTTGTGTCTTTTCCAACGACGATTTTTCAGGAAAAGCAATGTCCAGGTTGAACATCACCACATCCCGCCGGTAACGCAGCAGGTAATAAAGCAAGCCGTACACCGCATCGCCCAAAACATACAATACCCGCAAAGGCAGTAGCGACAACAAATAGAGAAAACCATAAAAAATATAATACATGATGTATTGGGGTTTATGATGTATACATTATACTGATTCATCAGAACGCTGTAGCATCCCGCAACGGCTATAGCACAATATTCTGCACCATTTCACTCTTGCCAGGGTAGTCTGTATTAAAATGCAGGCCCCTGCTTTCATGACGCAGCTGGGCGCATTTCACCACCACATAGGCTACGGTGATCATATTCCGCAATTCACAAAGCTGGGGCGACACCGTGGTGGCTTCATACAACTGCTCCGTCTCTTCCCATAACAGGTCAAGCCTTTTCATGGCACGCTGCAAACGTGTATTGGTGCGCACAATACCAACATAGTCGGTCATCAGTAATTGCAGTTCTTTCAGGCTTTGTGTAATCAGGATCATTTCCTTGGGATGGGTGGTGCCATCCGTTTTCCAATCGGGTAAATGATCCATAAACGTTATTGACCCAATATGAGATACGGCATCCAGGTAACAGCGGTGACCGAATACCATGGCTTCCAGCAGGGAATTGCTGGCCAGCCGGTTGGCGCCATGCAAACCGGTACTGGCACATTCACCGGCCGCATACAGGTTCAGCACTGAGGTTCTTCCCCATTCATCTGTTTTTATACCCCCGCAGCTATAATGCGCAGCGGGCGATACCGGTATCATTTGCTTGCTAACGTCTATGCCCATGCTCAGGCATTTTTCGTGGATATTCGGGAAGTGGTGAATAAACTTTTCACGGTCCATATGCCGGCAGTCGAGGTACACATACTCGGTACCGTTTATTTTCATTTCATTATCGATGGCCCGGGCCACAATATCGCGCGGCGCCAAATCGCGCCGGCTATCGTACCGCTCCATAAAAGCCTCGCCGTTTTTATTCCGAAGGATGGCGCCGTCGCCCCGCACCGCTTCCGTAATCAAAAAGGCCTGGCCGCCCACACCCGCTTCATACAATGCCGTTGGATGGAACTGGATAAACTCCATGTTTTCAATTCTGCCCTTGGCACGGTATACCATGGCTACCCCGTCGCCGGTGGCAATAGACGGGTTGGTGGTGGTACGGTAGATCTGCCCGTTGCCGCCGGTAGCCAGCAGGGTTATTTTAGCCGTTATTTTTTCTATATGGTTGTTTTGAAGGTTCAGCGCATACACCCCGTAACAGGTAATATCGGGCGTGGCCTTTGTTACCAGGTAGCCCAGGTGGTGCTGGGTTAACAAGTCAAGCACAAAACAATGCTTTATGATCTCAATGTTTTTCTGTTTGCTAACGGTGTCCACCAGGGCACGTTCCATTTCCCGGCCGGTAACATCTTTGTGGTGCAGTATCCGGTATTCGCTGTGGCCGCCTTCCCTGCCCAGGTCATAATCGCCGTCATCGTCTTTGTCGAATTGCGCGCCCCAGGCAATCAGTTCACGGATCCTGTCCACGCCTTCTTTTACAACAATCTCCACCACCTGCCTGTTGCACAAACCATCCCCCGCTATCAGTGTGTCTTCAATATGCTTATCAAAACTGTCTTTTTCATTATCCCATACGCCGGCCACACCGCCCTGTGCGTACTTGGTATTGGTCTCATCGGTTTTTGTTTTTGTTATAACCGTTACTTTTTTATCGGGAAAATGCTGTGCTACTTTTAATGCATACGTTAAACCGGCAATCCCCGAGCCTACTACTAAAAAATCTGTCTGGATCATAAAATATGAATACTGTTAGCATTTTTTATCCCGGCAGGGGCAACACAGATGATCATCGTTGTGTCACTCACTTGTACCGTATATCGGTGTTCATCCCCTTCCCTCTGCAGACTGCCGGATCCCTTCCGCAAGATACTGCAAAGAACGCTTTGTACCGGCAAACCATCCGTAACCGGTAACCAGAACGCCATCCGCGGCTGGATATAATAATAAAATTTTTTTAACAAAACAATGCGCCCATTGATAAAAAATGGTAAAGCCGCGACTATGCAATAGCGCAGCTTTGAAAACCTTTCTGAGGCAGTACTCCCGATCGTTTTTTCCAATCAATATTCAATATCCAGAGCCAGCAGTTCGGGGTGCTGCATGGCCTCCATCAGATCCGATTTGAGCGTTACCATTACCTTATCATCGCTGATTGTGGCGCTGCTGTTACTCACTCTTTTTACAGCCCGGGGAAGTTTTACCGATAAAGTATAATTCATGGCGCCAAACATGCTGCCCATTTGTTTCAGTTCATCCAGCTTGATGGCCCCCGTAAACTGGTCGTACCGCTCCTTGTTTACTTTTCGGCTGTACAGCCCGTTTTTAACAATAATATCATAGACTGATGCAAGTTGCGGCATGCCTTTGTTGTTGCCCTGCTCTTCCGGTCCTTTTGGCAACCCCTTGCCCAATCCGCCAAACATGCCCTTCAGGCCATTGGAAGAGCTGTTGAGACTGGCATATAGCTGTTGCAATTTATCCGTGGAACTAAACGGCAAATGAATATCAAATTTGCCGATGTTTTCTTTTACATTCATCACAATATGCACCTTACCATCACGCAACAGCGCTTTTTGTTCGGCGGTTACATCGCTGGCCGTGTCAATATAATCCTTCATCAGCATAATGGTATCATAAGGCCTGTCCAGCCCGTCTTTTGTCAAATCACTTTCGGGCGCAAAACCCTTCATCATTTCCAGCATTTTGCTAAGATCTGTTTTCATGACCAGGGTACCACTGCCATCTTTTTTGATTTCCAGTTCCTCGCGCGTATCCATACAGGATGCAAATGCCAGGGGCAGTATAAGCAGTAACAGGATGTTGACAGGCTTCATGTTTTCTTTTTTATGTTTTGGTTACTTTATATACAGGATAAGTTGCCGGCTGCCGCAGCGGTCATAACCCTGGTTGCCTGCATCTCTTGCAGCAAGGTAAAAAAATTATTGACAACTCACCTGGTAATGAACGGTGAATGTATGGGTATGCCGGGGCTGCATCATCAGCAGACCCATATTGTTGTTAAAGGCATTGGGCGCCGCGCTCAGGTTTTCAATGGCAATGCTTTTCCGGTGGGGTGGAATATAGATCTGCAGATAGGGGTAGCTGGCATCCGGAAACAGGTTTACCTGCAGACCCGCCGCCTCGTTCCGCAATGTACAGGCCGGGTAACCCTCCCTGCCGTTCAATAAAAAACAATTGTCCAGTTGGGTATCGCCCACAGCTCTGGCGGTATTAAAAACATCATAGCGTAATAGCTTCCCGGTAGGCACCAGTTTATCGTTAAATTCAACCATGGTATCTGCGCCAAAATACAATAGCCAGTCGTTTACCTTTCCGCCCAGGGAAAAATAAGGATGCCAGCCATCCGTCATGGGTATGGGCAGATCATCCAGGTTGATAATGGTGGTTTGCACCTGCAGGGTCTGCTGCGGCAACAGGGTATACCGTATGCCACAGGAATAATAGAACGGGTAGCCATTGTCTTCCTCCTTATATTGGTAGGTAAACGCCACGCAGGCCTTTTGCTCATCGGAAAACGACTCCGTTTTTTTAAACACTTTATTATAGAGCAGGCCATGAATGGCGGTACCGTCTGTAAATTTGTTTTCCAGTTCAAATTCCTGGCCCTCGTACTGGTACCTGCCCCCGGGTATGCGACAGGCAAAAGGAGAAAGTTTGCTGCTTTTGAAACTGGTTGCCAATTCTTTTTTAATTTCCTCCGCGCTGCTGTAATTGTCTATGATATTTTGGCTGCCGTTGGCGGTATCAATAATAAAAGCATGCAGCATGGCGCCGTATTCCGGCAGAATGATCACCTGCGTGTGGCTAAAAGGGTCGGTCAGTATTACTTGTGCAAGTCCATTTTCGGTGCGGGAAGATATTGTGAATTCCATGTATGTTTATTTTAACGTCTTTATCCGTTTGCCTGTGCCGCTGAGGGTTCTATCCACACTTCACTTTCACGAAGCAGGGCAATCAGTTCATCCACGGCAATCTCGCTATTCACATTCCGTTTTACCACTTCCTTGCCCCTGTATAAAGTAATTTTTCCCGGCCCGCTGCCCACATAACCAAAATCCGCATCGGCCATTTCCCCGGGACCGTTCACAATACATCCCATGATGGCTATTTTAACGCCTTTCAGGTGGTTGGTAACTGCCCGTATCCTGGCGGTGGTTTCCTGCAGGTCGAACAAAGTTCTGCCACAGCTGGGGCAACTGATATATTCCGTTTTGGAAATACGGGTACGGGTTGCCTGCAAAATAGAAAAAGCGGTATTGTTAAGGAACTGGTGATTGCTTTTTGTTTCCAGGTAGCTGCGGCCGCTTACCGTGGTATTCACCAGCCGGGCGGGGTCGTTCATCAGCCAGATACCATCGCCCATTCCATCCAATAACAAGGCACCTGCCTCCGCGGAAAAATGGATCAACTGATCATCAATATTGTTATCATGACTTTCTACCGCCAGCACTACCGGGCATTTTATATGCTGGTTCATCAGTTCCATCACAAATCGCCGCACAGAAGGCATGGCATGCGCGTGGGAAGACCAAACACATAACACCACGGTATCATCCTTTCTTATCTTTTGTAATATTTCACCCGCTTCCGCACTGTTGGCATCCACCGCTACAAAATTCAACAGGGCCGACCGTTCATTGTGCAGGAGGTAAGCGCTTCCCCGGTATAGCGGAAAACAGCCCGTCTTATTGTCGGAACCCAGCCATGTTTCATAATCACAAATTATTTGTAAGGTGCCGGGTAATGCAAAACCTGGCTTTTTACTGCCCGTATAAAGATAGTCCGCTGCACCATCACTGATATTCCATTTATCGGTGGCTTCAGTGTAGGTATAGCCAATGGCCTGCAGGTTGGCACGACTGATCTCCGGAGCCTGCATAAAATCTGCTATTACTACCGGCACATGCTTTTTGCCCATATTACCCATTTCAAAACTTTCTCTCCTGCTATAGGCAAAGGGCGAATAAGGAATTTTTTCCATGTTGGGTATCGCGGCCTGCGTAGCCGTTTTTATTTCACGCTCCTGATACCGCTTTACCAGGTCTTTACATACCGGGATCTCAAATTCAGGGTCTTCGGTTAATGATACCCGTATGGTGTCGCCAATACCGTCTTCCAACAGCGTACCAATGCCGATGGCCGATTTAATTCTTCCGTCTTCCCCGTCGCCGGCCTCGGTAACGCCCAGGTGCAGCGGGTAACACACGCCAAATGCAGCATCCATGGTTTGCACCAGCAGCCGGTAGGCCTGTACCATTACCTGTGGGTTGCTGCTTTTCATGCTCAGTACAATGTTGTGGTAGTGCTCATCACGTGCAATGCGCAGGAATTCCATCGCGCTTTCTACCATGCCCAGGGCCGTATCCCCATACCGGCTCATGATCCGATCGCTCAGGGAACCATGGTTAGTGCCAATGCGCATGGCCGTGCCGTACTCCCGACAGATTTTTACCAGCGGGGTAAACCGATCCCGGATGCGTTCAATCTCTTCCGCATATTCCGCATCGGTATACTCTATTTGCTCAAATTTTTTCTTGTCGACATAATTACCCGGGTTCACCCTTACTTTTTCTACTATCCTCGCCGCTATTTCAGCCGCATTGGGCGTAAAATGAATATCCGCCACCAAGGGCGTGTTATACCCTCTTTTGCGCAGTTCATTTTTTATGATGAGCAGGTTTTCCGCCTCATTTTTGCTGGGCGCCGTAATACGCACCAGTTCTGCCCCGGCATCTATACAGCGGATGGACTGTTCCACCGTGGCCAGGGTATCCATGGTATTGGTAGTAGTCATGGTTTGAATGCGTATGGGATTGAAATTGCCCAATAACAAATCACCCACTTTTACTTCCAGGGTTTTAAGACGTTTATATTGCGTCAGCGACGGACAGTACGACTGCATGATATCATGAAATTTAAAAAAGGCCGGCTATAAACGGCTATCTGCAAAAATAACAAACCCCGGCGGCAGATATCAATAAATCTATACAATGTTTTGGAAGGCCAAAGCGGTATTTAAGACAAGGCAACCCCGATAAAAGACGCAGCAGGTTGAAAGGTATGATTAAGATAGGCGGGCTACTGCGCGCACCATCTTTTTATTCTTGTTCTCTTAGTCATCATTCGTATATTAGAGCCCACTTAAAAAAAATGTATGAAACATTTTCTTGTCAGCACCCTATTTCTCTGCATATTGTCTGCCGCGTTTTCTCAAACAACCATTGGTCTGCAATTATATAGTTTCCGCAACGAGTTTAAAACCGATGTGCCCGGCACTTTGCAAAAAATCAATGAAATGGGTGTTCGTCAGATTGAAGGCGGGGGCACTTATGGTCTCTCGTTGGATGCTTTTAAAAAGCTGTTGGCAAAAAATCAGCTAACCATGATCAGCGTGGGAGCAGACTACAAGGAGCTGGAAACAAATGTGGAGGCTGTGGTAGCAAATGCAAAAGCCTTCGGTGCAAAATATGTAATGTGCTCCTGGGTGCCGCACAATGGAGATTTTACCCTCAACGATGCCAACAAAGCCATCGCGGTTTTTAACAAAGCCGGAAAAGTATTAAAGGAAAATGGCATCAGCCTTTGCTACCATGCCCATGGTTATGAGTTCAGGCCGTATAACAACGGTACCCTGTTTGATTATATGGCAGAAAATATGGATGCTGCCTATGCTAATTTTGAAATGGATGTATTTTGGGTAAAACATCCCGGACAGGAGCCGATTGCGCTTTTAAAAAAATATCCCGGTCGTTTTAAGCTGATGCACCTGAAAGACCGGAAATCCGGTACACCCGGTAACCAGGAAGGCCGGGCCAATGATGAAAGCAACGTGGTATTGGGAACCGGTGATGTGGGTATTGCCGCCATCATGAAAGTGGCCAAAAAATACGGTGTTCAATATTTTTTTATAGAAGATGAATCGCCGAAGGCCATGGAGCAGGTACCGCAGAGCCTGGCATTTTTAAAAGGGCTGAAATAGCAATAGTACCGCTTTATCATCTTAAATTATTTTTTAGCAGCAAAGAACCTGTGGTTTGTGTAGACTTTTATTGGGGTCTGGCTCAAAGCCGGCAGGGCTACCCGCAACGCCGCTGCGTTTTCCGCTGAGGTTATAACTCAACTTTAGTAACCCGATCAACCGTTCTTATGTTCGGCTTTAGAACAAAGCGCACGGAAAAACGAGGCGGTTTATGCAGGTACTGGTGTCAGTTTGCATAACCAGCGTCTTGTTTGTTGCGCACGTGACGAACGGCTTTGAAGACGATGTATTAATTGATTTATCCCGGCATTCGCGCGGAAGGAGATCCCTCAAATCGGGATGACAAAGATTTCGATCCAGATGATAATGATCGGGTACTGTAAAGAGTGATCGAGAAATTTATGCCTGCTGAATCATGTAACGTCACAATCCATGCAACGCGTATTCGTCCACCGGGCCGCACCCGGTGCTGTTATGCATCACCCCTTCGTGGCTTTGGGGTGTAGAGGCTGAGATAACCCTGCAAGGGCGCAAGCTATCAGCGAAGGGTGCAGCCTTTCGAAAAAAGAAAGGCTCACAAATCCCGGTTTAGTACTGCAAAAGCCGTTTAATGGTTGTACCCAGCCTGGCGCTGGCCATAAAATTTTGTTCCAGTACGGTGTTAAAAGGAATCGGTGTATCCAGCGAAGCGCAACGCATTACAGGTGCATCCAGGTATTCAAAACAATGTTCACCAATCCAAGCGCTGATGTCTGCGCCAATGCCACCCGTTAAACAATCTTCGTGCAACACCAATACCTTCCCGGTTTTTTTCACCGTTGTTTCAATGGCAGCATAATCCAGGGGCAGCAAACTGCGCAGGTCAATTATTTCCAGGCTGAGATGGCGGTGTTCCTCCGCATAATTATTGGCCCAATGCACACCTGCGCCATAGGTAATAATGGAGATATCGTCGCCTTTTCGCGCAAGACGCGCTTTTCCAATTTCAGTCTCATAATAATGCGCCGGCACCGGTCCGCTGATGCTCCGGTATAAACCTTTGTGTTCAAAAAATAAAACCGGGTTGGGATCATTGAAAGCTGCTATTAGTAAACCCTTTGCATCTTCCGGTGTGGCGGGGTACACAACTTTTAAACCGGGTGTATGCACAAACCAGGCTTCATTGCTCTGGCTGTGAAAAGGCCCGGCGCCCATGCCACCGCCCGTTGGCATACGAATAACCACGTCTGCATTTTGCGCCCAACGGTAATGTATCTTGGCCAGGTTATTTACAACCTGGTTAAAGCCTGCTGTAATAAAATCCGCAAACTGCATTTCCACCATACTCTTGTAGCCCTGCAGGCTTAAACCCAGCGCAGTACCCAGGATGGCGCTTTCGCACAGCGGCGTATTTCTTACCCTTTCCTTTCCAAACTGTTCCAGAAGGCCCTCCGTTATTTTAAAGGCGCCGCCATAAGCTGCTATATCCTGCCCCATCAGAATAAGTTGGTGATGCCGTTCCATCGACTGGTAAATCCCCTGTTTGATAGCGTCCACAAAACGCAGAACAGGTGTTTTATCGTTATTGTCCTTTTCCCGGGGAACCGGATCCGCATAACGGGTAATGGCCGGCGGCGCATATACATCATTCAATTCTGTTTCCGTATCGGCTACCATCGCTTCCGCATCCATCCCTATCTTTATCTCGGTTTCAATGTATTGTTTGATTTCTTCGCGGAGGTCTGCTATCTCGCCAGTACTAACCAGCCCCTGTTCCAGCAGGTAATGTTCAAAACCGGTTACCGGGTCTTTCAAGGCCCAGGTCTCAAATAATTCACGCGGTATATATTTGGTTCCGCTGGATTCTTCATGCCCGCGCATCCTAAAGGTCATGCATTCTACCAGGTAGGGTTTCTGGTGTGTGATGCAGTAATCCCTCACGCCCTTAATCGTATCGTATACCGTTAAAATATTATTACCGTCTATCTGCACGCCTTCCATGCCATAACCGGCGGCCCTGCTTGCCAGGCTGCCGCAACGGTATTGTTCCAGTACGGGTGTACTCAATCCATAACCATTGTTCTCGATAAGAAATATTACCGGCAGATCCCAAACGGCTGCGGTATTTAACGCTTCGTGAAAATCGCCTTCACTGCTACCGCCTTCACCCGTAAAAGCAAGCGCTACTTTATTTTCCTTTTTTAATTTATAGGCCAGCGCCACCCCGTCTGCAATGGCCAGTTGCGGGCCCAGGTGTGAGATCATGCCGCAGATATGGTGCTCTCTGGAACCAAAATGAAAACTTCTTTCGCGTCCCCTGCTGTACCCATTCGGGTTTCCCTGCCATTGCATAAACAATTTATGCAGGGGCATATTACGACTGGTAAACACTCCCAGGTTCCGGTGCAGGGGCATTATCCATTCGTCTGGCTGCAGGGCCATGGTAGCACCCACCGCTATTGCTTCCTGACCAATCCCGCTAAACCATTTGGAGATCTTTCCCTGGCGCAACAGCACCAGCATTTTTTCCTCAATCATCCGCGGTAAAAGAATGTTCCTGAATAATTGAACCAATTGTTCCGGCGGAATATCTTTTCTGTTGAAATGCATAAACGGAATTACTGCTTCTTATAGTCCGGTTCAATAATAACTTCCAGTATATAGGTAAAAAAGGAAAGCAGCAGGCTGAAGAGCAGGGCCCAGCCCAGTGAACTTACCCGGAAACCATTTACCAGTTTGCCCGCAATAACAATAATCAGGGCGTTTACGATAAAAAGAAAAAGCCCCAGCGTTACAATAGTGATGGGTAAGGTAAGGATAACCAGTATGGGCTTTACAATAAAATTGAGCAAAGACAGCACCAGCGCCACCAGTAAGGCGGTGGTAAACCGGTCTACCGCAACGCCGGGCAGTACATAAGAGGCCAGTACTACGGCGGCCGCAATAATCAATGTTTTAATGAGGAAGTTTTTCATGAAGGCCGTTTATCCTGTCAAATTACAACTAATTCATAAAACTCTCCGGGTATAAGATATTTAACTGCCAGTTCCTGCAGCTCTTTTGCCGTAACGGATTTAATGGCATCAACAGAATCAGAAAAATAGGTTTCGGGTAACCCGTTAAGGATACTGTTTTTCCATTTGGCAATAAGATGAAAGGGACCGTCCAGATCGCCCAGGAGCGAGCCCAGCATATAATTTTTTACCAGCAACAGTTCTTCTTCCTTTACCGGTTCATTGCGCAGCAGGTTCATTTCTTTGTATACTTCCTGTATGGTTTCCTCAGATACGGTTCTTCCGGCTTCGGTACTCACCATCCAGGCGCTTTCATGCTGTTGATTTTGCAGGTAGCTGTGTATGCCATAGGTATAACCCTTGTCTTCGCGAATATTGCTCATGAGTCTTGATCCAAAAAATCCGCCAAAAAGATTGTTGAGCACGGTTGCCTTTACAAAATCCGGATGGTGGCGGTTGGGGAAGGGACGGGCCATGCGTATGGATCCCTGAACACCTTCTTCATCATTGATCACCCTGTATTTTTTTTCCACCGCGGGAACAACCACGTGTTTTTTTTCTGCCGCCATTTTACCGATGACCAGCTGGCCAAAATGGATGTTCAGATCCTTTTCCAGGTTCTTTGGTAGTTTGCCCGCAATAAAAATGGTAAAAGGACCCTGCCGGTAATACTGATCGTAAAACGCCTGTAATTTCGGGCGACGAAGCGCATCATACCCTTCAGCCGTACTGTATTTTCCATAGGGATGATCAATGCCATACACATATTCATCAATCAGACGACCCGCAACAAATTCACTCTTCTTTAAATTTACGGAAAGACGCTGTTTGTTGTTTTGCCGGTAGAGTTGTAATTCAGTTTCGGGGAAAACAGCATCGGTTATCAGACTTGCCACCACGGGAAGCAAGCGCGTCATGTGTTTATTAAGGCAATGCAGCGAAAGACCGGCCGTTTCATGGTGCGAAGAACGGTTCAGGTATGCACCATAATATTCAAAATGTTCATTTATTTCAAAGGCCGTTTTGTGGGATGTGCCATTTTTTAATAAATAACTGGTGGCAGCAGCTATCATATTCTGTTCCTCGTACCAGTTTCCCGCCGCAAATACCCATTCCGCCTGCAGCACTTCCTCCGCGCCCGCGTCAATGGCGTACACGGTTATGCCGTTATCCAGGGTAAACTTATTGTAGGGTTTCAGTTGCAGGTTAAAATGGATGGCGTCTTTTATAGGAGGAGCGGTGGTTCTGTTTATCATATGTTTATCTGGCTGCTTTTTTAAAAAATTTATTAAAGATATTCAGGAATGCCATGGGCGCAATACCAATCAGCGAATATTCGAAAGGCACTATAAACGAAAGGATCAGTACCAACAGGAAGCTGATGGCCATAACAGGAAGCCTGAATTCAAATTCATACCGGTCTTTTTTTTCCATTGGGTACGATAAATCTCCGAAACGCCTGATAACGATCCAATAGAAAAAATAAGCCGTGCCCCCCGCCAATACATTGTTGAGCACAAACAACCGGTAAGGTATAACAAGAATATTTTCATTGTTGAGGCTATCATAGAAAAAAGCCGTGGTAAAAGGAAAGAAGATTATCGGCAGCAGGCACAGCAGGTTGGCCATTACCACCTTCCTGTTATAGTTGTGGATGTGTTTGAACAATAAATGATGCCGCATCCAGTAATTGGCTATCAGGGCAAAGCTCAGTATTAACGAAAAGAATTTATATTTCAGCGCAACTACCTCCTGCCACACTTCAGCATAGCTATTGTCTTTTGTTACTTTCGGTATCTTAAATTCTATTACCAGCAAGGTAATGGCAATCGCAAAAACAGCATCACTGAAAAAAGCAATGCGCTCTACCTGGAAGTCCTGTTTGGGATGCTTGGTAGCATGCTCCTGCAGCTCAACGGGCCTGTGTTCCTTCTGCATAATAATAGAGGGTATTGCAGTTGTTTACATCAAAAATCCTATTTGCATAATGCTGTATGTCTTCACGGGTAATGGAATGATATTTTTCCAGCTCTTCGTTAATAAGGTTTGCATTGCCCAGCAATTCATAGGTTGCCAGGCTGCTGGCGCGGTTCATAACACTCATATCTTCAAAAGCCAACGCTGCTTCTGTTTTATTTTTCACTTTCTCCAGTTCCCTTTCTTCTATCAGGGTTGTTTTTAGCTGGTCCAGCACGGCTTCCACCGCCTTTTCGGCTGTTTTCATCTTTATCCCTTTTACCAGTTTTCCCTCAATGGTTAAGAGTCCTGCATCGGTGCTTCCAAAATGGTAACAGTCTATATTACTGAACAGTTGCTGTTCTTTCACCAGTGCCTGGTAAAGCCTGGAAGAACCGCCGCCGCTCAATATATCGGTTATTAGTTCAGCCGCATAATAACCATCATCCAGTCTTGAAGCTATATGCCAGGTTTTATACAAGGCGTCTATGGGAACACCGGCCTGTACCGTTTCTTTTCTTGGCGCGGTTTGTACCGGCTCAACCGGAAGTTGCCGATGGTATTTTTCTCCGGCGGGAATACCGGCAAACCATTTTCCGGCCAGCGCTTTTACCTGCGCGGTGCTGGTATTGCCCGCTACTACCAGTATGGCATTGGCAGGACAATAATGTTTAAAGAAAAATTTCTTTACATCTGTTATAGTGGCTTTTTCTATATGGCTAAGCATTTTACCAATGGTTTGCCAGCGATAAGGGTGTGTGGTATATGCCAGCTCCCGCATTTTAAACCACACATCTCCGTAAGGTTTGTTGACATAATGTTCTTTAAACTCCTCTATCACCACCTTGCGCTGTACATCAAGGCTTTTTTTACTAAACGCCAGGCTTAACATGCGATCGCTTTCCAGCCAGAAGGCGGTCTCTATATTTTCCGCCGGTAACTGGCAGTAGTAGTTGGTAAGATCGTTGGTAGTATAAGCGTTGTTTTCGCCACCTGCCAGTTGCAGGGGCTCGTCGTACGAGGGAATATGAACGCTTCCTCCAAACATCAGGTGTTCAAACAGGTGGGCAAAACCGGTTTTTTCAGGGTCCTCATCGCGGGCGCCCACATCATACAATACATTTACAACAGCCATCGGGGTAGAACTATCTACGTGTACCAGTACCCTTAGCCCGTTGTCCAGGGTAAACTTATCAAATTGAATCATATTGTTCTTTAAAGAAACGGCAAGTTATACTTTTTTAGGGTTCTTGTAGTCCTTGTCGCCCGCTTTGCACCAGCCAATACCCTTTGCAGGTATATAAAAAGAGGCGCCGGCAGCAGCAACTATTCTTGTGGTATATGAAAAATCAGAGAATGCTCCTTACTTTAAGTGTAAACAAGAGCGGCTGACCATTTCGGTATACCAGTATCTTTAATTTTTCACCGATATTTTGTAAAGCAGCCTTATACGCCTGGATATTTTTGCCGAAATTATTGTTAATAGCCATAATGACATCGTCGGGCAAAAAACCGGCTTTTTCCGCAGGAGAACCCTTCATCACATCTGTAATCACCACCTCGTTGTCTATAAGATAAAAACTGAACCCGGTATAGGAATAATCAAACAGATCGCGGTAATGATTATTGGGTGTAATATAAACATCCCTTTTTTCATAATTGATGATAACATTAAAGCGGCGCAGCAAATCGTTCCCAATCAACCCTCCCAGATAAGGATAGGAGGTAACATTAAATTCGTCTTCAAAGATATAAGCGGGCACCCGTTTAAAACGATAGGGTCCCAGTCTGAAATTCTTTACCGTTGTTAACACCATTTGTTTTTTTCCACCCAGCCCTTCTACCTGCGTTAGCACTCGTTTTCTTTTAGGACTGATAAGAGAACTGTCTTCCACAAAGTCGGTTGACAATAACAAACAAAGTCCTGCACCGGTATCAAAATAAAAACGCGCCGTTCTTTCCCCATTGTCATTGATCCGGGCAGTTTGAATCAGCAGGTTTACCAGCAATGGCTTCAATAAATAACCCCCTTTTGGATATTTGAGGGATCCTTTTGAATAAACATATATCAGCGAACTGTCATAGTCAATTTTTACGATATACCGGATAAAAAAGCTATACCCGATAATACCATCTATATGTTCTCCGTAAACGCTGGTCAGAATATCGTAGTCGTTGATGTGAAAGTTCAGGCTGTCTACCTGGAGCCCGGGTAGGTGCAGGGTATTGTTATAAGCAAAGCTTACCCGGCGTATGCCGGCAATGCCCCGGATGGTTTTATCAGACAGCTGGGTAGGTATTTTTAATTGTTTCACGGTTTGCGAATCCAGTGAAATACCGCCGCTGCCGGTATCCAGGATAAAATTCAGGGTGTCTTTATAGTCATTGACCCGGCCGCGGATGATTATTACGCCCCCGCTAAATTGCCGGAATGAAAACGTAGTCAGCAGTTTGGCCGCCGGTTGCACAAATTCTTCCTGCGCCCGTATAGCAAAGGAGATGGATAGGGCAGCCAGCAGCAATAAAAGTATGGGGCAATTGTTGCGTCGCACAATTCAGCAGTTTGTTAGTAATTGAGCAGGTTGCGGCCTATGTTACACGGGAAATATTATTTTTGCTAAAAACAGGCATTTTACTGAATGGGGGCGGCCGTGATCCAACAATATTTTCGTGTGGACTTACAAGTTACAACAAGCACCACAATAAATACCCGCTGCCGGTATATTTTAGATAAATTCTTTAAGGTTGGCGGGGTCCGTTTTTACCGGTGGTGTCGTGTTTGGCCGGCCAAACAGCAGCCCCAATACATTTATTCTGGCAACAGGAACGAAAGACCCGCAACCATGCTATTTTTATATAAACAAATACCAGGCAGCACTGATTTCCAACTTTCCTATATTATTTTTGTTGTCTGAACAGATATTATGGAATTAGCAGCATTATACCGGAAAGCACTTGATTTTGATTTCCTGAGCATAGAAGAAGGCGTATTTTTATTTGAGCAGGCGCCCCTGGCCGAACTCATGAATATTGCCGATGAATTAAGGAAAAAACAGGTTCCGCACCAGAAAGTTACCTGGATAATTGACCGTAATGTAAATACCACCAATGTGTGTGTGGCCAATTGCAAATTTTGCAATTTTTACCGCATTCCCGGGCATGCAGAGGCCTATATCACCGATATTGAAACGTACAAACGTAAAATAGACGAAACCTTTCGATACGGAGGTGAGCAATTGCTGCTACAGGGCGGCCACCACCCGGATCTTGGCTTGCAGTATTATGTAGATACTTTCAAACAGTTGAAAAAGCTTTACCCAACGTTAAAACTGCATGCGCTCGGGCCACCCGAAGTGGCGCATATCACCAAACTGGAAAAATCTACCCACCGCGAAGTGCTGATGGCTTTGAAAAATGCAGGGCTCGATTCCCTGCCCGGCCCCGGTGCCGAGATACTGGTAGACCGGGTGCGCCGGCTGATCAGCAAAGGAAAATGTTGTACCGAAGAATGGCTTACCATTATGCAGGAAGCACACCAGCTCCAGCTCACTACCTCCGCCACCATGATGTTCGGGCATGTAGAAACCATTTCAGAACGGTTTGAGCACCTGGTAAAAATCCGAGATACACAGGCCAAAAAGCCAGCAGCGGCCAAGGGCTTTATTGCGTTCATACCCTGGACCTTCCAGGACGTAGACACGCTGCTGGCGCGGATTCGCGGTGTACATAACCTGGTTACTGCCGAAGAGTATATACGCATGATTGCTATGAGCCGGATCATGCTGCCCAATATAAAAAATATACAGGCATCCTGGCTTACGGTTGGCAAACCGGTAGCGCAAATATGTTTGCACGCGGGCGCCAATGATTTTGGCTCTATTATGATTGAAGAAAACGTAGTCAGCGCCGCCGGTGCGCCGCACCGTTTCACCTATAAAGGCATTCAGCAGGCCATCCGCGAGGCGGGGTTTGAACCACAATTGCGTAACCAGCAATACGAATTCCGCCCATTACCCGCCACCATAGAAGAACAGGTCATTAATTACTGACGCAAGGTAATTTATCTATTATTTTACCAGGCTCCGCGGAAAATATACCGGGGCCTAATGCGTTTGTGAACAGGGTATTTACCGGCCGGGCCGAACGATGCCGGTGTAAACCCTTAGGCCTATTTAAAAAATTACCTATTATCCAATAATGTATAGCTTTTTAATGATATACGATAATACCCCTTATGATTAACCAATGAGCCCTGTACACTTTAAAAGACTGATGCGCATCGCTATGATAATTATTGCGGTGGCGTTTATGTTCAACGTATTTGCCTGGTACCGAATTTTTGTAACGGCAAAAGAAAATAAACGTTTAGCGGAAATAGTTAGCCTGGCCGATAACCAGCGCATCCTGGAACAGCGCATTTCAAATGTTTCGCTGCTCTTGCTGTTAAACCCCCGCCTCGCAGAACCGGTCTATACCGATACGCACAAAACCCTGAAGCAATTTCTCAGCCTTTTTAAAACACAGCATACCCTGCTGGTAAGCAAAATAAACGAGGCTGCGAGTTCACAATCTTCATTTGTCAGAAAATTATGTGCTGAAGCCAGCAGCAGCGTAAATGATATACTCGGCACGCATACGGTAATCATGGAAGCCGACCGTTCCTTGCTGGCAGCAAACAGCGCGCTATATACCAACCAGCTCCGCGTGCAACAAAAAAGCCTGCTGACCGCTCTGGACGCCATTGCACGCGAATACATTCCACAGGTGATTGAAAAGGAAAAAAGAATTGAAAAAATAAACACCGGCAAGATCATTTCCCTGCTGATTGCATTCACCTGTTTTGCTATCCTGGTAATAGACCCGTTGTTTCGCAGCAACAAAAACAGCCTGAACCGTCTGCAGCTGGCCAAGGTTGAATTGCAGCACGAGAAACAATACCTGTCCTCTATTTTAAATTCACAAACCAACTACGTCATACGCCTTAACCAGCAGGGTAATTTTACCTTTGCCAATCCCGAATTTCTGAAAACCTTCGGTCATGAATCTGAAGGGCTGATGCATACCCCGTTCTATAACACCATCTTCCCAAAAGACATCCAACGATGTAAAGAAATAGCGGAGCAATGCTGGCAAAATCCCGGAAACATCTTTCGCATACTCATCCGTAAACCAGTTAACAACAGCAAACATTTTTTGTGGACTGAATGGGAGTTTATTGCCCTGTCTAATGAAGAAACCGCTTCAACCGAGCTGCAGGGCATTGGCCTGGACGTGACCGCCAAAATACTGGCGCAACAAACCAGTGAAGAAGCCATCCAAACCCTTTCTTATGCCATGGGCTATGCCCGCATGGGTTCCTGGAAATATAACCTGGAAACACAGGAGTTCATGATGAGCGCAGAGATGAAAGCGCTGCTGGGTCTTACCGAGAAAGATGAAGATATTATCTCAATGGATAATTTTGTGCGCTGTTTTGTGGTTCCGGAAGACATTCCCATAGTAGAACGGGAAAGAAAAAAAATCCAGGAGCACCTGCACAACAAAGACTTTGAGTCTGCTTTCTCTTACCGCGTTAAAACAAAACAGGGAGAGGTTCGGTATCTTTTTACAAAAGGCAAATCGATGAACGAGCAATACCGTTTTGGTATTGCACAAGATATTACTACGCACAAAGAAGCCGAACAGGCCCTGCAGAAAAGCGAACAACAATACCGGCTGCTGGCAGAGCATTCCGAAGATATTATCAGTGTTCATTCTTCCACGGGCGCAATTGAATATATATCTCCCTCGGTTAAAACCGTGTTGGGTTATACACCCGAAGCAGTTACCGGCAGGAATATTATGGAATTTGTACACCCCGAAGACCAGGGCATGTTTAGCACCATACACGTTACCACACCGGCGCACCACGCTTCCCTGCCCCTGCTGCGCTACCGGATGCAGCACAAAGACGGTGGACATATTTGGCTGGAAAGCATCATAAAACCGGTAAATGAAACCGGGGAAGTAAACCAGTTTATCTGCACATCGCGCAATATAACCGAACACAAAAAAACGGAGGCCCAAAAAAGTAAACTGCTGGAGGAGATCAAACAGTCTGAAAAATTGCTGCGCTCCGTTATTGATGCCACGCCAGATCTTATTTTTATAAAAGACAACAGCTACCGCCATTTGATGGTAAACAAGGCCTATGCAGACCTGTTGAACCTTACGCCGGAAGATATTATTGGGAAAAACGATTTTGAACTGGGCTTTACTGAAGAACAGGTAAGCGGCAACACAAAAACAGGCATCCGCGGATTTCGCGAAGATGACTATGATGTACTCATTTCAGGCCAGTTAATAAATAGTACCGAAGAAACCGTTTGGATGAATGGCGAACAGCACTATTTCAGTATTGTAAAAGCGCCGCTGAAAGACCATGCGGGTAATATCTGGGGCGTACTGGGTTTTGCACACAATATTACGGATATTAAAAAGGCCGAGGCCCAGAAAGAGCAACTGCTGGCAGAAGTAAAACAATCGGAGCAACTGCTCCGAACCGTTATAGATGCCACGCCAGACTGGATCTTTATCAAAGACGCCAGTCACCGCTTTTTAATGGTCAACAAATCTTATGCAGACTCGTTGCGGCTGGCACCCGAACAGATGGTTGGCAAGAACGACATCGATCTTGGCTTCGCCGAATCGGTGGTAAAAGGAGACCCCGAGAATGGCATACGCGGTTTCTGGACAGACGATGATGAAGTAGTTAAAAGTGGTCAGCTAAAGTACGTGCCCGAAGAGCTCAATATTTTTAATGGCTTTCTTCAATATTTCAGCACCACCAAAGTGCCTTTGTACGATGAAAAAGAAAAAGTTTGGGGATTGCTGGGCTTCTCTCATAATATAACCGAACTCAAACGGGTGGAAGGCAATCTCCGGAAAAAGGACCAGCTATTACAGGCTGTTTCCGAAGCCACCCACCAACTCATCGGCAATAAAAACCTGGAAGAAGCCATCGGCGAAGGGGTATACCTGCTGGGTGTTAAGATGCAGGTGGACATTATTAGTGTTTATAAAAACCTGCCGGATACCGGGGAACAGGTTAATATGCAGCAGATTTTCCACTGGGATGCCGCCAACCCGGAAGCGCCCGTCAACCGCGAAATTACTTCCTTCCGGTTCCTGGCCGGCTCGCCTGCGGTACAAATCCTGCAACAAAACGAAATATATTCGTCGCTGGTAAGCACCTTATCCGATACAGAATTGAAATTGCGGTACGAACAGCGCAATGTAAAATCAGTTGTGTTGATCCCCATTTTTGTAAAAAATATACTATGGGGTAATATTTCTATTAACGAATGTAAATCAGAGCGTCAATGGACCGCCACCGAGTTTACCATTCTGCATTCTTTTGCCGCCACGCTGGCTGCCGCCATAGAACAGCGCGAACTGCAGCTTGAGATCTTACAGGCCAAGGAAATAGCGGAACAAGCCAGCCATGCCAAAAGTGAATTCATGGCAAATATGAGTCATGAACTGCGTACACCCATGAACGGTATTATCGGGTTTACCGACCTGGTCTTAACAACAAACCTGCAAAAAGCACAACGCGGCTACCTTCAAAACGTACAGAAGTCAGCCCGCGGTCTGCTCAATATCATCAACGATATCCTTGATTTTTCAAAAATAGAAGCAGGAAAATTATTTATCGATTACACTTCTTTCCGTCTGAACGAACTGGTAGAAGAGGCAATTGATTTACTGAATGTACAGGCACATGAAAAGAAACTGGAAATTGTTTTCTGGTCGCACCCTGCCCTGCCATGCGAAGTAAACGGCGACCCCGTTCGGATCAGGCAAATACTGGTGAACCTGCTGGGGAATGCTATTAAATTTACCAAAAAGGGCGAAATATGTATTGAAATAAAACAGGTTGCGGACGTATATGAAAAGGCAGGCAAAAAATACAGTCCAATCAGTATCAGCGTTAAAGACTCGGGCATTGGCATTGAACCGGAAAAAGTAAATAAAATCTTTGAAGGCTTCACTCAGGCAGATTCATCCACCACCCGGAAATATGGCGGAACCGGTCTTGGACTGACCATTTCAAAAAGCCTGGCGGAACTGATGGGCGGCACGCTTACGGTTACCAGCGCATTCGGCAACGGAAGCATTTTTACTTTGCAGCTGGAGCTGGAAATAATTAACGAAACCCCGCTGCTGATACCCGGCAGCAAACCATTGCTGCAGCATGTACTGGTTGCAGACGACAACAACACTAACCTTCAATTCATAAAAAGCGTTTTTGACTACCTGCAGGTAAAATGCACCGTTGCAGGAAGTGGTGCGGAAGCACTTAAATACCTGAATGACTCAGAAGGAGTGTTTGACCTTGTACTGGCAGACTACCAAATGCCGGAAATGGACGGCATGATGCTGGCCAACCAGATTAACGACGGGGAACCCCTTCCGTCCTGCCCCGTGGTATTGATGCTTTCCCCGCTTGAAAAGAACATTCATGGTTACCACCCCAATAAAAACAACATCCCAAAAACATTGTCGAAACCCATCAAACTGGAAGAACTTGACAGCCTGCTCCTGTCTTTATTCAACGAGCACGTGGATGAAGACTGTTTGCAGACCGACAGACCCAGCATAAAAAAATTAACCCAGGCGGCTACTATACTGGTGGCCGAAGACGACCCTGTAAATATGCTGCTGATATCCGAAGTACTGGGAAAAATGGGTCTCCATGTTTTGAAGGCCACCAATGGAAATGAGGTAATGAAACTGCTGGTTGATCATCTTCCCAATATGATCTTTATGGATGTAAACATGCCGGAAATGGATGGCTTCACTGCAACCGCCAAGATACGCATGTTGCCGGATCCTCTTTGTCATCTCCCCGTAATAGCCCTTACCGCTGATGCAATGAAGGAAGATCGCGACCGCTGTATAAAAGCCGGTATGAACGATTATATTTCAAAACCCTTCCGGCTGGAAGAACTGGAAAACGTATTGAAGACCTACCTGGCATCGGCCTGATAGAATAACCAGGTAGAAATATTCATTAATGGCGTTATAGAACCAGCACGGGCATCCAAATTGTTGGTGATAATTTATCTCTATCTTTAGCTAGCAAATCAACTACCGCGCTAAAATCTGCCGGATGCAACACGGGCGAATCAAATTATCCCTGTTTATTAATTACTATGTTTTTGCCATTTTATTAAACAGTTTCGGCGTAGCCATCTTAAACATACAGAATAGTTTTGGCGTAGGCAAAAGCGCGGCATCGTAGATTGTTCCCTGCAAAGACCTGAGCATTGCCATGTATCCTTCCTGGCTTCTTCTTATATCTCCCGCTTGGATTACAAACAGGCCATGCTGGTATTGTTGTATAATATTGCCATCATTTGCAGGATCATTTCCAATACCCCGGGATTCCTGGCCGTACTGCAAGAGACCGGTTTGGTTACCATACTCAGTGATACCGGCCAGCAATGAGGATCTGCCGAATGGCTGGGCTCCTTTGCAATGGATGGCCCTTTGCGGATGCAGGCAATACGATCATCACAGGCTTGCCAGTGAGATCATAAAACGATGGATGGCTACAAACGAAAATGTATACACCGATACGGGCAAAATGATGGAAGAATATCATGTGTTGGATATCGATAGCAGGGCCGGCGGCGGCGAATACCCCAACCAGGATGGTTGTGGCTGGACAAACGATGTATACCTGAAGCTCCTGCATACCGAATAGACAAGCGCCAATATTGCAGCTTCAAAAAATTGGTGCGCGGTTTGTTTGTTTACTGCAAACGGAAACATGCTATGAATAAAAAACAACCTTCTTTAATATTTTGCATCATCATGGATGTGCTGGGATATGCAACGTATGCTATTCCCGGCCTGGGTGAACTGGGGGATATTATATTTGCGCCCGTTTCCGCCATCATTTTCTTTTTCATGTTCGGTAGCTGGAAAGGTGCGCTGTTTAATTTTACCGAAGAGATATTACCTGGCACTGATTTCATCCCCAGCTTTACGATCGCCTGGTTCTGGCAATATTTTACCCTTAAGAAAACAGCGGCAACAATAGCAAAAAAAGCCTGATGGCTGATACCGGGTCGAGTATTGGCAGCGGATGCCAGCCTATCACGAAATGATTGCCAATTCCCTTGATGGTTAAAATTTCAAGACGTTGATCTTTTTTCTTCTTTATCCATCAGCAGCAACTGGCGGTTAGTATAAAACGCGTATTTCTTCAGCAATTTCAAAACCATCCTTGTTTGGCAGCATCACATCCAGTGCGCTTACCGAGCTATACCTGTGTAATGGCTAATTTGCGGTGAGATCCGCTGTTTCTTTCATCTCCCGGTCGTATACGCTCAGGATAATATTCCATTTGTGTCCCGTATTCCGGAGTACAAGGTCAATATTTATATTTTGCATAAAGCCCATTGGAGGCATCAGGTCAAATTGTATGGTGGTAACGGTTTTGTCTGCTGAAGGGCTCAGGTAGAGGCCGTTTACAATAACCGCTTTTTCGCCTTCTGGTTTGATAATGGTATTTTTTATCTGGTTGAACAAGGCTTCGAAACGATTTTTGGCGGCATCAAATTCATTGCCGGAAAATACAACTGACTGCCAGCGCACCACCTGTTTTTGGGCAAGTGCAGACTGCAGAATGGTAGTTGAAACCGCGCCGGGAATGGTAAGGGTTGATTTGTATTCTGCTGAACCCGGGCCAGCGGATATCAATTCTCCCCTGATATTTTTAAACTCGCTGGGATAATCTTTTACCACTTTTTCAAGCGTGGAATTTGTCTGGTTGCTAAAAACGCCCTGGGCACTGCCGGCGGCCGAAACGTATAGGAGGAACAGCAAAAGGATGTTTTTCATATAGGAGGATTTGGTTACAACAAGATACTTACTAAAAACTTGTTAAGAAATAGAAAAAATACGGGGTATATCTACAACCAGGGCAATAATATTTGCCGTTCTCCGTTAGTTTCTTGACCTTTATAAACCCAAGACAAAGCCAAATATCTATGGAAAAAAACAATATGCAATGCCATGTACGCCAGACGATGATACACAAAGATGTGTACCGTCCTTCTTCCAGTCTTGGTCGCTTTGCCCGATATATCTTTAGTATTATCCTGGTAGGACAGTCACCGATTAATCACCGGGCCGATTACGACCGCAGGTCAAAATAAGGGCGTTTTCAGCCATTTAAAATACTAGCACTTACCTCTGAAACCACAAAAAGTATGTGCTACGGCCCCACTTTGTGGGGTCTTTGTTTTTAAGACCACCCTATTATTTTATCAACAGGGGTGCCAGCACTTTTTGCCAGATGGCATACCCTCTTGCGTTCATGTGCAAATTATCCGGAAGAAAAATATCTTTCATGGGCTGGCCGTCTGCATCCAGCATCTTTGAATACACATCGGCAAAGGCCGTGTTTTTATTCTTTTTCAGGAAGGCTTTTATCCGTGCATTTGCCTCTTTCATTTCCGGGAAAAGACGGCTGCGGCTGGGGCTGGGTTTTAGTGAAATAAACAATACCGGCACATTGCTCAGTTTGGCCCTGATGATGCCGAAAAGAGTTTTAAACCGTTCCTCCACCGTAGTAGCCGTAACGGTATCGGATATGGCCAAGTCATTTTCCCCGCAATAGATCACCACTTGTTTTGGCTGGTAGGGAAAAATAATATCATCGGCATACCGTATTACATCGGGTAGTGATGAACCGCCAAACCCCCGGTTGATGATCGGGTAACCCGGAAAATAGTCCTGCACATCCGTCCATTTGGTAAAAGAGGAGCTACCCACAAACAGGATGGCATGTTTTGGTGGAAATTTTACTTCATCTTTTTGTTTAAATGCCTGGATATCGCTGTAAAAATGGGGCTGTTGTGCATACAGACCGCCCAGAACTATCATAAAAGCGGCCAGGGCCAGTAATCGTTTACGCATCTGCTGTAAATTTATTATTTGTATTTTCTACCCAGGATGTTCTTGTTTTTTTGTAGGCATTATTTCATTGTCCCGGGCAACCCCGGCCCAACGCAGCTTCCACAAGGGCCGACCACGCAGCCGCACCATTTTCATTAATGGCTTCAATAGAAAAATAGTATTTCTATTGGTTAGCCATGGCCTTGAACCAATACTCGTTGGCACTGTGCACCATAACACAATTATACATTTTATCCGGCGCTATTCCATAAAAAATATTATAAGCAAATGCATTGTTTACCGGGCTCCCTTTAATATTATAGGGATGGTCGGCATCCATTACAAAAAAATGCCGGGTATCTTCTCCACAGCACGCTTCCTTGCTGATCAGGAGGTTTCAGCGCAGCGTCTTGTTTGTAATTTGTTTGCGGTGCGGGAGTTCCCACTTGGAGAGATTGGCAGTTGGATAATATTTTATGTGGTCAATATTGCGATCCTTTTTCCAGTATCAGGGTTTGCAGGCCCTGTTCATACAATTCCTTGGCCGCCCGGCCTCCGCTGACGCCACTGCCGATAACAATGGAATCAAAGGAATGGGACGCCATTCCCGGGGCATTGACCTTCACGTGGGACTATCGCTCATGGCTAAGTGTTTATTTTAATGCTTCATCCTTTTCTTTTTCCAGGAAATTTGCCGTATCACCCAGGCCCCGGGTTTCCCATTGCAGCAGGGCTTCGTCCGGTACCGTTTGAAGCGGCAGGGTGCTGGAAGCAGAGGGTTCGTTGTAAGGCGTATTGGACGCCCTGTTATAGCAGGATATCAGGGACCATCTTGAATGGTCTGAAAGATTGGCCTCCGAACGATGCAGGAGATTGCTGTGAAAAAACAGGGCGTCTCCCGCCTGCAGTTCCACGTACACCAGGTCCATTGTTTTCAGCGCCAGGTCCACGTAACGCTGGGACGCACCTACCTGTTCGCCCGCAAACCCATGTTCTATGCGCCCCATTTTATGCGATCCTTTTATTACCTGCAGGCACCCGTTTTCTTTATTGGCTCCCGTTATTGCCACCATTACCGACATCATCTGGCCTGGTAAGAGGAATTCGTTTTTATACCAGTAACCATAGTCTTGGTGCCATTCCCAGGCGCCTCCTACCTTGGGTTCTTTTTGCATCAGCTTGCTGTGAAAATGGCAAACGGCGCTTTCGCCCTCCATTAGTTTGTCAACCGAACGCACCATGCGGTTGCTTTTGGTGAGCAGGCCATAAGCGTCGTCACCCGGGGTATACCAAAGGGCCAGTTTTGTTTTTTTACCGGTTTGGTCCTTCAAGTCAAAAGAATGTTTCCGCATGGTATCATCGCCCACCGCTATACCATATAGTTTATCTGCTTCCGCAGGTTGCAGGAAATTCCTGACGATACTATAACCATCGCGGTTATAGTCGGCTGTCTGCGCAGTAGTAAGTTCAAAATTTGTCATGGTATTATTTTTTTGAATGAATAACCAAGTATCCGGGCGAGCTATATAAAAGTCTGCCTAAGTACCATCATTTTGCCAGCCAGGGGCTTTCGAATACAAGTTTTTGCAACCCGTTTTTTTATTTCCGGGAAGCTCATAAACAATTGCCAGCGTAAACCGCTCCGATAGTTTTCTATCATCACGATAATGGTTCCCTGGTTGATGGCAAGATGAGAACCGGCATACCAGTTTTGGGTTTCATTATAGGCGTCGGTAAAACCATATTCGCTCCATATTTTATCGCCCAGGTCGTTGTAAAAATCTCTAAGGGCTTTCGTGGAGAACTCGGGGGTGTAGGGTAATGCAGACAGGGCTGCCGTTGGTGTAACGGTGCCGAAGGCGTTGTACCCGTTATAGGTATCGCTGGCAGTAAGTCTCCGGAAGTTTTTGCGGTAACCTTTGAACTTTTTGGGGTTGATTACGCAATAGGCATGGTTGATCAGGTTATGATTTCTATTTTGAAGCCAGTAATCCGCGTACCGGTCTTTTAAACCCCGAGGGTAAAGCCCCGGGAAAGAATATTGCGAAAAGAACAGCGTCCCTCCATAATCAAACCCTAACGGTAATGTATACTCGTACAATGTTTTGTCATTTTTGAAAAAATTGCTTTCGGCCCATCTCATGTTGGTGATGCTGTAGATCCGATTTCTTTTCTCCCAGATATGAATAAAGACATCGGAGACCGCTTCTTCTGCCTGATTCCTTGATTTTAACTGGGTAATGGCAAGCCGCAGCAGGGGATTGTAAAAGGAGACAAACAGCTCTTTATCAGCAAATGCACCGTCATTATGGGCAATTTGCTCCTGGAGATTTTTAATTTTGGCAGCGGCAATCATTCTGGCAACATGTTAAGCCGGCATAATGTAAACAGCACACAATGTAGCAACTAATTGTATAAACAAAAAAAATAAGGAGCATGCTGCTTGGGCCCTGAAAACGCTTTCGCGGCGGTGATAAAAATTAAACCCCAAAAACAGTCATTTTATTTCCTCGACTAGCGCTATTTTTCTATTTTTGCAGCGCTTTTAACGGTAACGGACCCTTAGCTCAGTTGGTTAGAGCATCTGACTCATAATCAGAGGGTCGCTGGATCGTGCCCAGCAGGGTCCACCATAGCATCCATTTTAAAAAGTCGCCACGGGCGACTTTTTCATTTTCTTCATCTATTCACCCGCCTCTTGCCCGGCAGGTTAGGAGTCCGGTTGTGCAAACTGACTCATGATATTAAAATAGGACAATGGGTCAGACAGGGCAACGTGGAATCGCTTGTTAAAAGGGTGTTCCTGATTTTTTTATTTTGAAGATTCCAACCCGCTTCCGCTAAATTTGCCAGCGAAAGAAATAGATGCTCCGGGCTGGGGCTGCATTCAGTTTTGGGGTAATAGTATTGTGAGTGCGAATTACTTAGAGAAGCCTGGCCAAAATTATCATGCCGGGTAAACCGATTTCGGGGAGTAGCTGGTTCTTTATCGCCGTTTTAACCCTGCTGCATCCCCGATAAGCGCGTTTCGGTTTTAAAAGGGTTTAGTTTTTTACAAGATTTAACATTTTTCAATCTATCATTATTTACAAGCAAGGTTACATTTGCTGTTCACAACTGTATTATGAAACAAATTGCGTTATTGTTTACCACTGTTTTATTGATTGCGGCAAATGCTTCTGCACAAACACCGGCAAAAACAGATTCCACCAAAAAGAAAAAAGACTGGAGCAAAGTACATCTGAATAGCAGGGCCAATGACCATTTTATGGTTCAACTGGGTTATGATGGCTGGGCGCCATTGCCCGATTCCATCAAGACCAAGGGGTTTTCGCACAGCGTAAATGTTTATGTAATGCTGGATTTCCCGTTTAAAACCGACCCCCGTTTCAGCGTAGGCCTGGGTTTGGGGGTGAGCGGCAGCAGTATCAAATTCAAAAATCAACAACCCAATATAATTGCCTTGAGCAATACCCTGCCGTTTACTGATTATTCCGGTGTTAACTCGGCCAATCATTTTAAGAAATACAAACTGGCCACCACCTACCTGGAAGCGCCCATTGAACTGCGTTTTGTGGGCGATCCCGAAAACAGCGACCGGAGCTGGAAAGTCGCCCTGGGCGTTAAAGTGGGCATGCTTTTAAACGTGCATACCCGGGGCAAGACCCTGATCAATGCCACCGGTGGTACCATCAATAATTATACGGAAAAGGAAAGCTCCAAAAACTTTTTTAACGGCACCCGGCTGGCCGGCACCGCACGTGTTGGTTTTGGGCATATCAGTCTGTTTGGACAATACCAGGTTACCGGGCTGCTGAAAGACGGTCGCGGACCATCGCTTCACCCTTATAGTATTGGTATTACGTTTAGTGGTTTATAAAGCTGGGCTGGCATCTTGTTGTGATCGGTTCTTATTTCCATGCGTTTTCTATTGCCCGGCCTTTCCTTTCAACTCTTTTCCGCAGTTTCTGGCAGCAGGCTGTCTGTTTTATATCAGGTCAGCAAGGCCGCCGAGGTGCTGATTCTATAGCGCATGCACGCCCGCAAAACCCATCTATACAAACTCCAAACAAGCGCCGGCGCCGCGATCCATTTTTTTGAATGCGCCAACTGCTTCCAACCTGTTACCTTTGCTCTCCTAAAATTGATAAGTACTGTGCTTGATAAAAAAAATATTATACAAAACGAAGTGCGGACGGTGCTGGTGGGCGTGGTGAACAAGGACCAGGCGGAGCAACAGGCGCACGAATACCTGGATGAGCTAGCTTTCCTGGCGGAAACCGCCGGGGCGCTGGCCGTAAAGCGGTTTACCCAGAAACTGGTGCAGCCCGACAGTCGAACTTTTGTGGGCAAGGGAAAGCTGGAAGAGATAAGAAAATATATTGAGAGCCGGAATATTCAACTGGTTATTTTCGACGATGAACTCAGTGGTTCGCAGATCCTGAATATTGAAAAAGCGTTGGAAACGGTGACCATCGACCGGTCTGACCTGATACTGGACATCTTTGCGCGCCGGGCCAAAACTGCGCAGGCAAAAACACAGGTGGAGCTGGCGCAATACCAATACCTGCTGCCGCGGTTAAAAGGCATGTGGAAACACCTGGAACGTCAGGGAGGGGGTATCGGGAGTCGCGGACCCGGTGAAACCGAGATTGAGACGGACCGTCGTATTGTAAAAGACAAGATCAGCCTGCTGCGCAAACGGCTGGCCGAAATAGACAAACAGTCTTTTACCCAGCGCAAAGACCGGGGAGAGTTCATCCGCGTGGCCCTGGTGGGTTATACCAATGTGGGCAAGAGTACCATCATGAATTTATTAAGCAAGAGCGATGTGTTTGCGGAGAATAAATTATTTGCCACCCTGGATACCACCACCCGTAAAGTGGTGTTTGAAAACACCCCTTTTTTATTAAGTGATACCGTTGGTTTTATCCGCAAGTTGCCCCACCACCTGGTGGAAAGTTTTAAAAGCACGCTGGACGAGGTAAGGGAATCCGATATCCTTTTGCACGTGGTGGACATGAGCCATGCACAGCACGAGGATCATATTGCGGTAGTGAACAAGACCCTGCAGGATCTGAAAGCGCAGGACAAACCGGTGGTAACCATTTTTAACAAGATGGATCTGTTTGAAAAAAATCATTTTGACCCCTGGCTGGAAGAGGAAGTAAAGAACCAGATACTGGAAGAGCTGAAGCAGCGCTGGGAAACCGAATTGCAGGGGAACTGTGTGTTTATTTCGGCCATTGAAAGAAAAAACCTGGAGACCCTGCGCGCTACCATTCTCCATAAGGTGAGGGTGCAGTACCAGGTGCGGTATCCTTATAAATCAGAATACCTGTATTGATGCCGCTAACGGGTCTATACAACTGGCATAAGATTGCCGGCTCGGAAGAGGAGCTGGCCTTTGCACCCAACCAGATTGCCGTTGCCAGCATCCACGATAAAAAAATCTGTATCGGCAGGCATAATAACCATTTATATGCATTTGCCTATGGATGTCCGCATGCCGGTGGCATACTGGCCGACGGCTATATGGATGCGCTGGGGAATATTGTCTGTCCCGTACACGCCTATAAATTCAGTCTGCAGAACGGCCGCAACAGCAGCGGGGAGGGCTATTACCTTAGGCATTGGCCGGTGGAAAGAAGGGTTGATGGCATTTATGTAGGATTATTTTGAGGTTTCTGATTTTGTAATCTTGGGATTACTGTTGTCCAGAGAATTTTTCTTACCAACGTTTCGCGGTCTGCGCCGTAGTAGTCGGCGGTATCCAGGAAATTAACGCCTTTTCTAACCGCGGTTTGTAGTATCTCCAGTGCTTCGGGGCGATTGGGTGGTTCGCCATAGATGCCGGGACCGGTGAGGCGCATGGTGCCATAGCCCAGGCGGTTTACTATTAGCGGATGGGGGCTATTGGCTGCGATGGTAATGGTGCCGGGCAAGCTCCTGGAAAATACTTCTATTAAATATTAAAACCAGAGAAATACCCCGATGGGGCCTGATTATTGGTATTTAAACGGGTGAGCAGGAATAAAATGGAAAAGGGCTTTGCCGGAAAGCAAAAATCCTTATTTTTGCCACCCCTCAGGGGAAACTCCTCCTTAGCTCAGTTGGTTAGAGCATCTGACTGTTAATCAGAGGGTCTCTG
>JBDTVE010000175.1:0-6974 GCA_040007355.1 Bacteroidota bacterium
CCCATTTCAATTCTTCGGTCAGTCCGCAGTCAAGAACAATCGCTCTCAGATGTTCAAGTTCCTTCTTCCAGTTTTTGGACTTGCTGAAGTAGAAATCAACCGTAGAATTAATATTGTTCATTTATCAAAATTAACTGAAATAATGGGTGCGTGTTCAACCGGCCATTACTCAATTCTCCAAAATAATTTCCGGTACCTTTGCTCCATGATAAAATGGATGGCAGCCATCATACTGTTTGTTTTTATTTTTCCTGCAACGGGTTGTGCAACAATGATTTCACATGAAAAAAAACAATTAACCATTCATAAAAGCTGCTCCTGGGAGACAGCCAACCCCTCCCAGGATTACGGAACACTCCCGGACAACCGGGTAAACACAGCGCAGCAAAACTTACAAAAAACAAACCGCGCCCAGGGTAATACGGCTGGCCAGTCTTTACTTCAAAATGCGCACAACTTATCTGTTTTTTTTTCAACAATGGAAATATTGGGCAATAGCCGGTGGCATCACAGCTATCCATCTCATCATTTTGGGTAGGCGGCACAGCTACAGGCCAGTCCATTATAGGCTGCAGTTGCCATAAGGAGCATCCACAACCAGCCATCATTTCTGGCCCAGGCAAGACAATGGTGCTGATGCCGGTTAAACAAATACCAGCCGGTGACCCCGGGAAAACTAAACGGATGCGTAGCAAACTTCACCTTTACAATAAAATAATAAACTGTCCACATGTTTATAAATGCCGGGAATATTCTGCTGATTGGATCCTTACTTTTACTTGTCGGCGTCATTGCAGGCAAAACAACCAATAAGCTGGGCGTGCCTACCCTGATATTTTTTCTTATTGTGGGTGTACTGGCGGGCTCTGAAGGAGTTGGCGGTATTCATTTCGACAACGCACGGCTGGCACAGCTGATTGGCATAACTGCACTAAATTTTATCCTTTTTTCCGGCGGGCTCGACACGCGCTGGGAAAGTATTAAACCGGTACTTGGAAAAGGCATTGCGTTGTCTACTCTTGGCGTATTTTTCACCGCCTTTTCGGTAGGCCTTTTTGCTCATTATTTCTTCCAATTCACGTTAACGGAGGGTCTTTTGCTGGGTTCGATTGTATCGGCCACAGATGCCGCCGCCGTATTTTCTATTTTGCGTAATAAGGGAATTGCGTTAAAAGGATCACTGCGACCTGTGCTGGAACTGGAAAGCGGCAGCAACGATCCCATGGCTTATTTCCTGACGATCACCTTAACCGGGCTGATTAAGACCGGCGATCAGCAGCTATCTATCGTATTTATCTCATTTCTGAAAGAATTTATTATCGGGGGCGCCATTGGTTTCCTGATGGGCAAGGGAAGCGTTTGGCTCATCAACCATATTAAACTGGAAACAGAGGGGCTATACCCGGTGCTTACCATGGGCCTGGCTATTTTCACCTATGCGGTTACACATGCCATTGGCGGCAACGGCTTCCTGGCCGTCTATATCTGTGCCCTGATAATGGGAAATAGCAATATTATTCACCGCAGAAGCCTGATCAAGTTCTATGACGGGCAGGCATGGCTTATGCAAATCGTTTTATTCCTTACGCTCGGGCTGCTGGTATTTCCCTCGCGGGTGCTTCCACTGGCCGGAACCGGTCTTTTAATATCCGCCTTCCTAATGTTTATTGCCCGGCCCATTGGCGTATTTACTGCCCTGGCCTTTTTCAATATCAATGCAAGAAGTAAATGTTTTATCTCCTGGGTAGGTTTGCGCGGAAGTGTTCCCATTGTTTTTGCCACTTACCCCCTGTTGGCCGGCATACCCAGGGCCGATCTTATCTTCAACCTCGTATTTTTTATCTCTGTAACTTCCGTTCTGCTACAGGGTACCACACTTTCTTACGTGGCAAAATTGCTGCATGTAACACTGCCGCCCAATATAAAGCCAAAGACAGAATTTGATTTTGAATTGTCGGACAGCATCAAAGCTGAAATGGAACCCATCATTCTTTTACCAAACGCTCCGGCAACCGGTAAACGGATTGTTGAGTTATCCATTCCACCCACCATTACGATACTGGCTTTGCAACGCGCGGGGAGCTATATTGCGCCCAATGGATCCACTACTTTACTGGCGGGGGATATTTTATACGTACTTGCAAAAGACAAAGCCGCCCTGGCCACGATACAGCAAAAGGCCGTACCGGTCGTATAAAGCAGGCCGACAGGTTGCACAGGTTATCATCTTTAGCGGAACATCTGAAACCCACACCCTTTTCCGGGCAACCGGTAATCTTTAAGTTATCATGCACCCGCCTGAATTCAACCGGTTTAATGCCTGCCGGAAGCAGGGCATTCATCATAATTCAGACCAATCGTTTATCGAAGATGAATAGAAGGACAAAGCCCCAATTTATTCGCCAGGCCTACTTGTGCTAAATCCATGTTTGCTGCCGTGTGTGTTGGTTATTCTACGCTATTAAATTCTTCGTCTGTTACGGGTTCAAGCCAGGCTAACTGAATATCGTCTTTATAATCTGTAATGGCCTCCTGCCCTGGCTGTTTCTGCACGGCGGTAGTATCGCCGTTGTACTTGTGAGGCAAGGGGCTCTTTGCCGACCGGCATAGGATAACAGGTTGCCGTTGTTTCCATTCTTAATTCTACTGGCAGGAATGAATTCCACACTGTGTGGAATATTTTATGGGGCTTACTGCTTCTGTGCCTCCAATTGAGTATTGGATATAATTACATCCCAGTATTCTTTTCCATAATCAACAAGTATCTCGGCATCGGTTGGAATATTTCGAACAGCCCGGATAAAGACCTTGCCACGGCTAACGATGTATTCGGCATTGTTGCGTACGCCGCGTATGCCCGCGATCCCTTTTGCATCATTGGCATACCGGCCCGGAGCCTTTTTATTGGGTTTGGCGTCTATTACATGGTTACGGGTAATATAAAAGACATAAGCATTAAATGTCTTGTTCTCGCGGATGGCTTTCCAGGTGGTAATCCGGCCGGCGTATTCCACAACCAGTTCCCCTTTTTTAATTGCTCTACGGGTAAACAGTCCTTTACCGGCGCCGGGTAGCCGGGATTTTTTTATTACAAGGAGAGGGTGTTTGGCGTTCCTGTTAATGTGTGCTGGCATAATACAATTTAACCATACTTCATGCCATTCCCCTTTGTTTCCAGGCCTTAAAAAACATACAGACTGCAACAGTGAAAACAAGGCGGCAATTTGCCTGGAAGATTTCCGAAGATTTGAATAGGAGCCAGGCTGAAAACAAGTCTTTGTTCTCCTCCATACAATGCCCCATTCCAACAAACGCAGCGGTATTACCAGGCGGAATGATTGGCTAAAATTCTTCTATAATAAAAATCAGTAAATGCTTATCCGCTGTAAAGTCAGACAAGCCGGCACAAAGCGGATTAAATAACAGGTTTATGCAGGCATATTTTTGTATTCAACCGGGATTTCCAGGGTAAATACAGCCCCCTTACCCAATTCACTTTCTGCCCAGATGTAGCCATGGTGCGCTTCAATAATCTCTTTAGAAATATACAATCCCAACCCAAGCCCCTCCGTTTTTTGCTTTCCTTCCTCAATCCTATAAAACCGGCTGAAAATTTTTCCCATTTCTTTATCAGCAATACCTATTCCCTGGTCGTGTACGCTTACCCGTATGAAATCCCCGTAATAGATGCTCTTCAATAATACGGTTGATCCGGATTTTGAAAATTTAACGGCATTCGCCAGCAGATTAATGATTACCTGTCCTATTTTTTGCCCATCCACAAAAATCTGTACATCGCGGATTGGCAATTCAAATTCAAGAAAATGCCCGGGACTGAAGGCTTTTACCGTTTCAATGCTTTCCCTGATAATTAAATGCAGGCTTGCAGGCGCATAGTTTAGTGCCAGCGCGCCCGCTTGTATCTTTGAGATATCCAGCAAATCCCCGATAATAGCTGAAAGACGGTTCACCTGCTTGTTGATCTTGGGCATTACTTCGGTAGTAAGATCCGGCATTTTTTCCGCCAGTTGCAGGTAACCCTTGATGGTAGTGAGCGGGGTTTTTAATTCATGACTGGCGAAACTGATAAACTCATCTTTTTTTGCATTTAATGCCTGCACTTCGCCATACAATTTGGCTTTATTAAGGGTTACTGCTGCAATGCTTGAAATGGTTTGTAAAAGCCCCTCGTGTTCTGCCAGGAATTTCCCCTTTTCGGGATGCCCGAAGAAAAGCCCTCCCGTTACACCGCCCGAGGGTGCAATAACAGGAACGGCCAGGTAACTTACTACCGGCAGATGTCCTTCCGGCATACCGTGGTATGGTTTGTTTTTCCCATAATTCGGATCTTTTGTAATATCATCTGACCGGTATAGTCCTTCTCCTTTAAAAGTTTTGCTGAAAACGGCCGTATTACGGGGCATACCAAATTTCTCAAACGCTTCCATGGGTGCGCCGGACAGGGTAAACAGCAAATACGATTCCCCTTTCGTGTCCGTTTTATTATAGAAGAACGCGCCAAAAGCGGCGCCCACCAATTTGGTACTGTCATCAGTAACCCGTTGCAGAATTTTCTCTTCATCAATTTCCCCGGCAATTGCCTTACTGATGACATTGATCGCTTCCATATGCCGGTTATGCCGCGTCAGCGCCTCTTCGGCCCGTTTTTGTTCGGTGATATCCCTTGCTATTTTAGAAGCGCCCACCACCACACCTGCCTGGTTTCGGATAGGCGATATAGTTAGGGAAATATGAATTTCCTCACCGGCCTTGTTGACCCGGATAGTCTGGAAATGTTCGATGCGTTTACCCGCGCGCAGGTTGGCCACAATCATATCTTCTTCCGCCTGGCGATCGGCCGGTATTAACATAGAAATATGTTTCCCCAGCGCCTCTGCTTCCGGGTACCCGAACATGCGTTCAGCAGACCGGTTCCAACTGACGATTATACCATCCAGGCTCTTGCTGATAATCGCATCTTCCGACGAATCAATAATAGCCGCCAGGATCATCCGGCGCTGTTCCATATCTTCCTGTATCATAAGCGTTGCTGAATAAACTTATTTTCCCGGCACTTTTTCCGCCTAATAGTGGCTCAAAATTAAGAAACATTCTCATGCTCCAACCCTCAATTATAGAAAGCTTCTAAATCCCGGAAATTTGTATATTTATCAAAATTCAAATATATTTAAGCAGTATGCCCTCCGTACTAATTGTAGACGACGATACCGACCTGCTGGAAATGGTAGACCTGGTGCTTTCCAATGCCGGCATGAACGCCAATTGCATCTATGACGCTGCCACTTTATTTGATTCGGTAACCCATATTCGACCCGATATTGTGGTCATGGATGTTTTCCTGGGCGAGCAGGATGGACGAAGCCTGTGTTATAGTCTGAAAACTTCTGAGAACTTCAAAGACATACCGATCATACTGTATTCCGCCGGCATCATTTCGGGGGAGTCTGTGCGCAATGCACTTGCGGACGCATTCCTGATTAAACCTTTTAATATACATGCGTTAATTGCAAAGATAAAAGAGCTGACAATAAAAAACTAGCCCGGCTGGCTATATTATCGCTACTGGCAACAGCCTGGTATGTGCGCAGCAAATATTTTTTGCTGAATTAGCAAGATCTTCCTCAAATTCATTGGCAGGGTAGGCGCAGAAAATTGCCAGTCTTTCCTGCCGACTTAACCGGGTCCACAGGCTTTCTAACTGCAGGGTGGCACCTTTATGGCCGTTTCGCCATAAAATAGCAACCATTTCACCAAATGCTCGCAGGGTCTTCTTTTGCAACCCCTTGCTTTCAATAAAATATTGTTCACCGTTCTGTTGAAAAGAGATTCTTCGGGCCAGCTATTAATCATAAATAAGGAAAGCAGTTTCTCCGCATTGAGTAGTATATACAGGTGAGCAGACAATAATGGGATAATAGCTATTTCCAGGTTTTTCAGGCGAGCTTCCAATGCGCCGATATGTGCATCCGAAGCAATAATGATACAAGACTTTTTTTTCCAGGCCATTTAACACAAACCCCGTAAGCGCTGCCAACAACGCATTTTTATGCTCATATAACTGCAGAACATGTTCGTAGGGGGCCATTTCCTCCCAAAAAAGATCCGCACTAATAGTTTGTAAAGAGGGGATATCCATGATTAGCTTAAAAAACAACTTTTAACTGTTGTGTATGGTAATAATATTTGTAGAACAACCGCTGGATTAATTCCTCCGGTTGATGTTAGGGCTTTTTGTTGCCGTCGATCAATTCAGCCTACGTCAATTGCTTATATCCCGAATTGCCATGGCCAGCATCAGCGTTCAAGTTTATAAAACCACCCCAATAGTATTTCTGATACCGGCAACTGCCTCTTACGTTCAGCAAAACTCACTCTTTAATGAAGGGCAGGCTGGCATGGATATAGGCAGGCTTTTTTACCTGTTCCCGCAGTTTTTTAAAGGTTTCGAACGGCCCCTTTGTGGCAAACAGGTTGATCAGCCATGCCGGCACATTGCCACCAGGATCAACTTCCAGCACGTATTCAATTTTTAACTGGCCGTTTTGCAGGGGTGTAATCAGCCATTTGGAATAAGAATGCTGGATGCGCACGATGTTTTTATATTCGGGGAGAAACCCGGCCTTGTTCAGCCCCCCAACGGTTACCACCCGTGTTTTTTGGTCTTGTGATACCTGCAGTAGAACAATAAAATCGCGGTTGCTGACAGGCCAGGGCACTTCAATTTCGGAGTAGTAGAGCAATTCCATGGGCGATAACTGCTTCAGCAATACAATTTTCTTTGTTGAATATACCCAGTCGATGCCGCCTTTAATATCGATTAACACCGCGGTTAGGGATGCCAGGGAGGCGTTAATGGTGCAAACGGTTTTTACGGCTTTGAGGGGTGACGCGTCCATATTTTTTGTGTATATTTTTATCCCCTCCTTATCCTGTTTCAGCGTCCAGTCCGACTG
>JBDTVE010000176.1:0-7638 GCA_040007355.1 Bacteroidota bacterium
CATGCAACAATACCGCTTCTACTTGTTCCATACTTAGATTGGCCAGGCACGCAGCAGGAATCAATATTACCGGTTTCAGGAAACCAATTACTTGCGGGGTGTCTATGTGTACGGACAGAAAGGCATTCACCTCTTTTTGAATGCCCAGCTGCGCCGAAACCTTTTTTATATAACATTTCCAGGCTGCATTTATTTTAGTGATGCCATGGTGTTGCAAGCTACCGGCTCGGCGCATAAAAAAACAGAGCTTGATAAACAGTAGCAGAATACAGGCAAGGTATAACAGTGACCAGTAAGGCATCATTGAATCAAGCCAGCTTTCGGTGGTCTGCAGGTTATGGTTCAAGTAAACATCATCAGCCAGCCGGCTGGTGCCTGGCAGCGCCAAACCGGCGGAACTGGTATAGTATTTCCATGAAACCTCAACAATAAACGAGACTGTGCCCAGCGTCAAAAAAAAGAGTGCCATGGTGTGCCTGGCAGCGGCAACCAGTTTATGAATGACCGTGGTTAGGATATAATACAAGAGCCAGCATATTGCAAACTGCCATATACTGTCAACAAGGGCCCAGCCCAATGCTTTTAGGAACGGTGAAGCAGTAAAAAAATACATGCTGCTATTTTTTTAGGTTATTGAGCAGTTGCTGGATCTCCTCAATTTCTTCTTCGCTGGCATTATAGTTACCAAGCGCCTGTATTACCAGCCGCCCCGGCGAGCCGCCAAATAAACCGTCAATCATTTTCCCCAGCAGGTGTTTCTGCGTCTTTTCCTGACTAACCGCGGCAGTATAATAATGAGCCCTGGTAGACTTATCTCTTTTTACCAGGCCTTTGTCGTTCATGATCTGCATCAGCTTCAGGGTAGTGGTGTATCCTACGTCTTTTGTCTTGGCCAATTCCTCGTGCACCTCCCGCACACTGGCTATTCCTTTATCCCATATAACCCGCAGAATTTCCAGTTCTCCTTCAGTCGGTTTTATGTATTTGGGTGCTGACATACTATAAACTTTTCACTAAAATACGATCATTTTCGTAATATCATTTTATCTTTTTCCACCAATGTGGGTATGCGTCATATTTAAGGTTGCTTTAACACAAGAAATGTTGCAGGAGACTAAACAATGCCCGGAATTTATACCGGGAGGGCGTAGTTGATTGTCTGCCGTCTGAACACGGATCAGTCTATACCGAAGACCGGGCAAACGAATATCTATTGGCCAGCCAGCTATCTTTTACGGGTATCATCCATTTTTCTTCCAGTTCTTTTTTTGTTTGCACCAGGTTGTTAAAATAAACGGTATCGGGGCCAATAAACTGGTTGCTGATGGCATATTGCAGTTGTGACAGCGGTAATAGCTGAATTTCTTCCTTTATGATAAATGCCATCAGCTGGCGGTCGAACAAGGTTACATTGAAAAGCGTTTCAATCTCTTTTATGAGCCTCACGGAGCTGTCGGTGCTGCAACCGCTCACTCCAGTGGCTGTTTCATCTGCCATCAGCATAATAAATTGTCCGAAAAACAAATTGGCATAGCCTTGCACGGGCGTGCCATGTGATTGCCAGTTGGTTGTAAAACGGGATAATAAACCTTCTATCTGCAGTGCTTCACCGAGTGAAAAACGGCGGTTGCACTGGTAAATCCAGACACGGGCATCTGCCGCAAAAGCAAGGGGCAATAATTGCCGGTAATTGGTATCATTCATCCTGCAAAATTAATACAGAAATGGCACTAAAAAGACGCCGATTTTAGGGGCGCGTTGTTGTTTTTTGAGTGGAAGGAGGAGTTGAGACGAAAACAGGCCCGGTACCGATGAGGAGCAGCCGCATACATATAACGCGGTATTTACTGCATGCTGGCGGCTACCAGTTCTGCTATATCCAGCACGCTTACTTCGTTTTCCTTTTCTTTGTTTTTAACACCATCAGAAAGCATGGTATTGCAAAAGGGGCAGGCCGATGCAATTATAGCAGCGCCGGTGTCAATAGCTTCGCCAGCCCTTTCAAAATTGATGCGGGTGACACCTTTTTCCTCCTCTTTAAACATTTGGGCGCCTCCCGCCCCGCAACAAAGGCCCTTGCTGCCGCAACGTTTCATTTCCACCAATTCCGCATCCAGCCTTTCCAGCACCTTGCGCGGTGCCTCATAAATCTGGTTCCCCCTGCCAAGATAACAACTATCGTGATAGGTTATGCGCTTTCCCTTGAATGAACCGCCTTCTTTCAACACTATCTTGCCCGTCTCCAACAGCTGTTGTAAAAAAACCGAATGGTGAATCACTTCATAGTCGCCCCCCAGTTCTTTGTACTCATTTTTCAATGTATTAAAACAATGCGGACAAGCCGTAATAATTTTTTTGATTCCATACCGGTTCAGCGTTTGTATATTCTGGTAGGCCATCATTTGGAACAAAAACTCGTTGCCCGCCCGCCGAACGGGGTCGCCGTTACACATTTCCTCCTTGCCGAGGATGGCGAAGCGGATACCCGTTTTCTCCAATATCAGGGCTAATGCTTTGGTAATCTTTTGTGCCCGCTGGTCAAAACTACCGGCGCAGCCCACCCAGAAAAGCACTTCCGGTGACTCGCCGGCTGCAAACATCGAGGCTGCTGTAGGTATCTCCATGGCCGTAAAATATTTTAGTAAATTTAAATCAAATGCGGCAACCTGCCGGATCTTTCGGCCACTATTATAACACTTTGGCTGCATGATTCTGTTCAAATCGCGGCACTCGCAATCACTCCTCAAATGACTAATTAGCCAGCAACCTGCTACCGTCCGGCGATTTAAACGGCAGGAAATTGGAAATTGTTTTTCTTTAACATAGATTGGCGAACTATTTGAAATTGTCAGGGAAATATATTTATCATGAAGAGATTTATTACACTGTTTACATGTTTTTACAGTCTTGTATCCGTACAGGCCCAGCAATACCAACCCGTAAACGACAAATCCTCGGTTAACTTTACCATTAAGAATTTTGGCATCAGTACCGGCGGCAGTTTTAAAGGCCTGGAGGGGCAGATTAACTTTGACATGGCAAACCCTGTTCAAGCGGTTTTTGATATCACGCTTGATGCAGCCAGTGTAAGTACCGATAATGATAGTAGAGACAGTCATCTCCGGAATGAAGAATATTTTGATACGAGAAAATATCCCAAAATAAGTTTCAAATCAGAAAAGGTCAACGCCCGAGGCAATGGTTTTTTGGCAAAGGGTAACCTAACCATAAAGGGCACTACAAAAAGCATTTCGCTTCCATTTAAGGTACAGGCCAGAGACGATGGTTATTTATTCGAAGGTAGTTTCCAGCTAGACCGGCGCGATTTCAAAATAGGCAATAACAGCATGGTGCTGGGCGACGATGTAACCGTAACGCTGTCGGTTTTTGCCAGGAAGAAATAGCGCACCGTACATTTCCAACTGAATTCACCAAACCAGCGTTACTGTTACCATTCCGCTTCTTTAACAAATCTTTGACGCCATACCTGCATAAAACGGTGCTGCCAACCGTTTAGCTGTTATCCCCGTAATCTTATTCGCAGATCGTCTCCCGTAAAATCCATCCTATCACTACACCGGCATTTATTGTTTTTAAATAAAAATTAGTATGCAAAAATTCCTTTTATTTTTTGCTTTAATTCCGTATTGCGTGCAGGCCCAGCGTTTACATCTTGACCTGGCGGGAGGCTTTAGCAATTACCAGGGCGACCTGCAGGAAAAAGCGTTTACCATCAGCCAGGCAAAAGGTGCCCTGGGTATTGGCCTGCGATATGATATAAGCAACCATTTTGCCGTGCGTACTAATTTTACTTACGCGGCGCTTGGCGCATCAGACAAATATAATTCAGGCTCCGCGTTGCGGGATAGAAACCTCAGTTTTCAAACCAGGATCACAGAGGCCAACCTCTTGCTGGATTATAGTATTCTAAACCTCCGCTACCACCGGTTTACACCCTATGTATTTGGCGGCATTGCCTTGTTTCATTATAATCCCTACGCATTTGACAGTACCGGTAATAAAATCTATTTAAGACCGCTAAGTACGGAAGGGCAGGGGCTGGCAACCTACCCCAGTCGTAAACCCTACCAGTTGACCCAGTTTTCCATTCCTGTTGGCGCGGGTATCCGCTGGCGGTTTACAGACAATATTGTAATAAGCTACGAAATAGGATTCCGCAAGACCTTTACAGATTATCTGGATGATATCAGTACTACCTATATTGATCAAACGGTACTGGGTACGGCAAAAGGGCCTACAGCGGTTGCTATGGCTTACCGGGGCAACGAAGTAAAAACAGGTCTCAGCTATCCACCCGATGGTACCATCCGCGGAGGATCAAAGTTTAATGACGGGTATTATTTTTCGGGAGTCACCGTTAGCATTGGCATTGGAAAACGGGGCGGTTTCCACGGAAAAGATAATGGACGGACCGATTGTCCCCCACCAGTACAGTAAGGGCAAGCATTTCAATATCGCTTTATTGTAACCAATCCCCGTTGTTTAAAAATAAGAAACTACCCCGTAAGGTCACTTTCTGTTTATTGGCAAGGGTGTAAAGCGATACGACAATTTCTATTTTTTGTTTTCAGACCAGTTCTGGCGGTTATCCGTATTTGGAACGCACTTTATTTCCCTTTCATAACTGGTATTTTTAAGGTTTAATGAATGATGGTTCTGTTGATGTTTGAAGGGAATGCTTTTAGTAAACTCTGTTGCTCGCCGTTACAATGAATAAGACCAAGGTTTTTGGAGCAGTTTACAGCCGTAAATGTTTCTATTGCAATTTTCACTGAGCCGTGCTAACTTGGAGCTGTGCCTGTGAAGCCGCTGATAGTAAAGCGGAAGCCTGCAACAAGACTGGGAATAAAAAACGGTAAGAAAGCGGTGGAGTGAAGCTACCCGGGTTATTTGGCTACATCGATCCTGACCTTTTTGTTTTTTATTTTTTCGGTTTTTACCAGGTGTAGCGCATGGCTCAGTTTTGATTTGCGGATGGCGACAAAAGAAAAAAAGTCTTTTACCTCTATTAAACCGATATCATCCTTTTTCAGTTCTCCTTTGTGCGACAGGAAACCGACGATGTCTATCTTGTTTACTTTGTCTTTTTTACCTGCACCGATAAACAGGGTAGTCCATTTGGGTTTTTCCGGCACAAGCGCAGCTGCGGGGAGTGCTATCTCTTCAATTTCGACCGGTATGTAGGGGGGCAGTTTCTCTTCGGGCGATAAAATAAGAATTACCGTGCCGCTGGCATCCACACGGGCGGTTCTGCCATTCCGGTGCGTATATACGTCTTCGGTAGCAGGAAGATGATAATGAATGATATACCGTATATTGGGAATATCCAGGCCCCTGGAAGCCAGATCAGTTGTAACCAGCACATAGGCGCTGCCATTCCTGAATTTGCAAAGTGCGCTGTCGCGTTCCTGTTGTTCCAACGCCCCGTGGTAAAAAACATTTACAATACCCTTTTCCTTTAGCAGGGCGCTGGTTCTTTCCACTGATTCGCGGTGATTACAAAATACGATTGCCGACCGGTTGCCAAGCGAACAAATAAGCCGGAACAATGTTTCAGACTTGTCTTTATCATGGCTTCTGACAGTTTTTACCCATAATTTTTCGGTTTCATCATTGCCGGTTTCTGAAAAATCAAGTCGCGCAGGCGCCTCCACACCCAGAAAACCAGGTATCTCTACTGCTGCCGTGGCGGAAGTAAGGATGCGTTTTTTTACGGCGTCTAGTTTACCCAGAATAAAAGCAATCTCTTCGCGGAAACCCAGTTCAAGTGATTTATCAAATTCATCCAGTACCAGGGTTTCAATGCTGTTGATGGTAATATTACCGCGCCTGATATGATCCGCCAACCGGCCGGGTGTACCAACCAGTAATGCAGGTGGTTCCACTAGGTTGTTTTCTTCGGTTTCACGTAAATGACCGCCATAGCAACAAGTAATCTTATACGGCGTACCCATTTTTTTAAATACCTGTTCTATCTGCAGGGCCAGTTCCCGCGAAGGAACAATCACCATTGCGCGGGTGCCAGTGCCAGGAGCGTCCAGTTGCTGCAAAAGGGGCAATAAAAAACCGAGGGTCTTACCCGAACCCGTTCCCGACAACAAGATTACGTTTTGATGCGCTTCATTTGCTTTTATGGATGCCTGCTGCATCTCGTTCAGGGCATCAATGCCCATATTGGACAGTATGGTTTCTATTGAATATGTTTTGTTTTGCATTGCCGCAAAAGTACGGAACTTAGGGGTGCCGGGTGGGTTCAATAAAACAGCCATCAAACCGTTGTAGCACGCCGTCTTAAAAAAGCGGCTATTGGCATAAAATACATGATTTTCTGCAACCATTGTTATAGTTATATTTGAGCATTGAATACTATGATTGAATACTGTCTACAGGCAAATTAATTTTTCAGCGCATGTTTACAATTGAAAATGCCCATCTCCGGGTAGTTGCCGGTTCCCGGGGGGCCGAATTGCATAGCATTTTTAACAAAAAGGCCGGACTGGAATACCTCTGGAACGGTGACCCGGCTTTCTGGGCTAAACAATCGCCGGTTTTGTTTCCTGTTATTGGTGCGCTTAAAAATGATGGCTACTTTTTTAACGGGCAGAAATACCAATTGGGGCGCCATGGTTTTGCCCGGGAGAGCGAATTTTCGGTTAGTGCGCATAACGGCGATGCCCTTGTATTTACGCTGGAAAGCAGCCCGGCCACGCTGGCAAAGTACCCATTTGTTTTCAAGTTTGATATCGGTTACTCTTTAACGGAAACCAGTTTGCAGGTGAACTACCAGATTAGCAATACTGGTGGCACACCGCTGTATTTCTCTGTGGGTGGTCATCCCGCTTTTAGGATCCCGCTTGTTGCCGGCCGGAGCTACAGCGATTACTATCTTGAATTCAACCATCCCGAGCATGCGGGAAGATGGCCGATCTCCAAAGACGGGCTGATAGAAACCGTGCCGGTGGTTCTGTTCAATGGTACCAGTCGCCTGCCGCTTACCAAAGAGTTATTTCAGCAAGATGCGCTTGTCTTCAAAGGGCTTGCGTCTAATAGCGTGGAATTAAAATCTGATCAGGACGCACATGGCTTATCCTTTGATTTTACCGGCTTTCCCTATCTTGGCATCTGGGCAGCAAAGAATGCCGATTTTGTTTGTATAGAGCCGTGGTGCGGTATTGCGGATAGCGTAGACAGCGACCGGCAACTGGTAAATAAAGAGGGTATTCATGTTTTGCAAGCTGCAAAAACATTTGAAAGAACCTGGTCCGTAACCTTGTTTTAACCCGCTAATCCGTGGCTTCTGTCCTTCATGGTTAGTGTCCCCACCAACCATCACCCAGGCCACAAAATAAAACATATATGTTCCTTTTTATTTTAAATTCAGTCATATGCAAACCATGGAATCATCCCTGTCGCTTGCAGGCACCATCACGCATCATTTTAAGTTCTACAACAGAAACAGTGTGCTATCGCTGACGCGCATACGCAGGTTTGAAACAAAGCTGGGGAAGCGAGTTGGCGTTGTACACGACAAACAGCCCCTGGAGGAATCCCTGCAACATTCGACGGCGCAGTATGTATTGTTTGGCGTACCGGAAGACATCGGCGTTAAAGCCAACT
>JBDTVE010000177.1:0-2241 GCA_040007355.1 Bacteroidota bacterium
CGACCTCCGCCGTGACAGGGCGGCATTCTAACCAACTGAACTACCGATCCAATTCCCTCTTGTTTTAGGGACGGCAAAGATAGGAGATTTGGCCTTTTGCCAAAAAAGTTTTTTGGCCTTATATGATACGCTAATAATAGTCCATTATCAATGAGAACAGGTTTGTTATCGGGCAATAACAACCCGCAAAAGCAAGATCAAGCAGCTTACGTCAAATTAAAAAAAAACCTGCACGCGCAAATCTTATCATCAATCGCATCCGCACAGCGCCCTTAACAACGGGTTTAGCAAACGCATCGGCCCAAAGTTTTTCCCCACCCTGTTTATAAGCCTCTAATGCTATAGGCCTGAATGCTATCTTTGAGGATAAACTGCACATCATGTTAAAGCTGGGTATTTTTGGAGTGGGCCACCTGGGAAAATTTCACCTGAACAACTGGAAGGAGATCAGCGGCGTGGAACTGGTGGGTTTTTATGACCCCAACGATTCCGCCGCCCAGGAAGTAAGCCAGCAATATCAACTGCCCCGCTTCCTGGATGCAGACCGCCTGATGGAAGCCTGCGACGCCGTTGATGTGGTAGCCCCCACCCACCTTCATTTTGAACTCTGCGAGAAAGCCATCAAAAAAGGCAAACATGTATTTGTGGAGAAACCGCTGGCCAATACCATGGACGAAGCCCGGATACTGGTAAAACTGGTGAAAGAAAGCAATATCAAAATGCAGGTAGGCCATGTAGAACGATTCAACCCCGCTTACCTGGCCACCCAAGGCCTGGACCTCAACCCCATGTTTATAGAAGTACATCGCCTGGCCCAGTTTAACCCCCGCGGCACCGAAGTAAGTGTAATACTGGACCTGATGATACATGATATCGACATCATCCTGAGCCTGGTAAAAAGCGAGGTAAAAGCCATTTCCGCCAGCGGCGTAGCAGTTATGACCGATACCCCCGATATAGCCAACGTACGCGTTGAATTTAACAACGGCTGCGTGGTAAACCTGACCAGCAGTCGCATCTCCATGAAACGTATGAGAAAAATGCGCATCTTCCAGAAAGACGCCTATATTGGCATCGATTTCCTCAACAAAAAAACGGAGATCATCAAACTTAAAACAGCCAAAGACCTGGACGCCTTCTCGTTCGACCTGGAGACACCACACGGAAAAAAAACCATCGCCATATTAAACCCGGTAATACCTGAAGTAAACGCCATAAAAATGGAACTGGAAAAATTCCGCGATGCCATCCTAAACAATACTCCTACCCTGGTTAGCGAAGTAGATGGATACCGCGCTATGGACATCGCCCACCAAATACTTTATAAAATTAAAAACGCTACCATCAATACCTGACCAAAAGAATGCCCTCTTCTAAAAAGCTTCATATCAGTTGGTATATGCTCAGCGACTACCTGGCAGCCGCACTGGCCTGGATACTATTCACCATCGTGCGACGGGAACTACTACGCGAACCGCTGTACAAAGGCAATCACCTTGAACTCAACAACCGTTTTATACTCGGCATCGCCGTGTTGCCCTTTATCTGGCTGGCATTTTTTTTCCTGGCCGGCAGCTATGGCTCCCTGTATAAAAAATCGAGACTCAACGAAATCACCACCACATTTTCCTGCACCCTGGCAGGCTGCATCATCATTTTCTTTGTATTTATCTTAAACGACTATAACCATTCGCTCAACTATTATTATACCGCCCTCGTATATTTTATACTATTGCAGTTTATGCTAACCATGGCCGGCCGCTGGTTGCTGCTGGCCATCGCCAAAAAACAAATGCGCTCCGGCGCAGTCAGGTTCAACGCCATTCTTGCCGGCGACCATAAAACATCCGGCCGGCTCTACCTGCATACACGCGACCAACTTAAACAATCTGGTATCGTTTATACCGGTTTTGTAAGCGATGAAAAAAACGGTCTCTCTGCCCACCTGCCACACCTGGGCAAGCTGGCGGAACTGGAAGCCATCATTGACCGCCATGCCATAGAACTGGTGGTCATTGCCATAGACGACACCAATAAAAAAGAAGCGGAAGACCTTATCAACCGCCTGGGGAAAAAAGAAGTTGACATCAAGATAGTGCCTAGCATTCTGGACATTCTGGCCGGCTCCGTAAAAACGGAAAACGTGCTGAGCCCGGTACTGGCCGATATCAGCACCGGTCTTATACCCCAATGGCAGCAAAACGTAAAACGCCTGCTGGATATCATCATTTCGCTCCTGGG
>JBDTVE010000178.1:0-8080 GCA_040007355.1 Bacteroidota bacterium
CGGATAGGTACATTGATACCGCCCAGCATCATTTGTTGTATATAAGAAGGATCCTGTCCTTTTATCCAGGCATTAAATCCTTTTATCTCCAGCAGTCCCTCCACATCGCGTACGGAGCCATAAAAAATAACTCCGCGTTTTGATTTGGCATAAATGGAATTGCCCAGGTTATCGCCAATCAGGGTGCCGTCAACAATTTTACCGTAGCTGTCGGCCACATAAACATCACCGTCTTTTAATACGTCAATTGGCCATGAGTTGGGAGCGCCGATGCGGTTTTCGGTTTTGCCCTTGTTTTTTATGGCATTGTCGTAATCGGGTCTCAGGGGAAGGTATTGTGCGGTTACTACGCGGCCCGTCATGGGGCTGTCGGGGTAAAGCTCGGTCCAGTTTCCTTCAAACTGGTTCTGGTAACCCTTGTTGCGCAGGTAGCCCCAGGCTTCTTCTATGGAAACGTTTTTTAGTCTCTCCAGGGCCTGGTCCGATACATGCGGCCGTCCGTCTGCGGAGCGCTGGCCTTTCCAGTCAGGGGTTAGCGCCATGATTTGTTCCGGGGTAAGCGTTACCTGCTGGGCATGGGAAACGGCAGTCAGCAGAAAGAAAGCAATCAGTAAGAGCATTGTCTTTTTCATAACGTTGGTTATATTTGGTTGTAGTGATGGTAGCCAGCTGCCAGGCAAACCTTACCGCCGGGCAATCTGTCGTTTTTGGTTTTAATTACGGTAATTTCAAAATATGCCCGTTGGAACGGTCCCGCGGCGCACAAAGCGTGCTTTAAATATATGTATTAAAATTTATTCCGCAATAAGCCGCGCTGATGGCCATTTCCCCGTGGGACGGCGGGTGTCGCCCGCAACTGAAGTCAATTCTCAGTCAACCCCGACGGGGGTGTTAAATAAAGCCATCGTGTTGGGGAAAACAAGGACAATCCGCCGAGCGCTTTAAATAATTCCGTCAATAGATACGGCATCCTGCCAATTGACGCAGTAAAAAATTATAGACTATAATTTATGTGGAATATTATTCTCAAATCCCTCATGTGACTAAAAAAAATCGATTTTTTTCAAAAATGTGGTATATGGTATCATTGGCTTGGGTTACCAGGGATTTCTGCTGACCGGTATTCAGGCGCGTTGCGAGACTGTCTGACAGTGGTATCTTGTTGATGTGCCGTCTTGCAGCCGGGATAAGCAGATTGGGCTACCGCTTAACTACAAAACAACCCGCTGCCCGCAAAAATATAGATCAGTTGGCACCGGTAAGCTTGTTTGGTCTATTTTTGCTGGTTCATAACCAAATGCTGAATTGAGTGACACAACAAAAGCCGAACAAACATGCAACAGCGGGGTCCAAAATAATAATTATTTTTTTAGCCTCCTCTTTATTGATGATTCAAATTTGCGCCGCTCAGAAAAAACACACGGTGAGCGGTTATGTAAAGGACTCGCTTACCGGCGAAACCCTTATTGGAGCAACCCTGCAGGTAGGTGCAGGAACGGGTGGTGTAAGCAGCAATGCCTATGGTTTTTATTCCATCACCCTCAACAGCGGCGAGCAGGAACTGGCCTGTTCCTTTGTGGGTTACCAGGGTAAACGCGTGTCTCTCCAATTGTCCTCCAGCCAAACCCTTAATTTTTTATTGTTGCCAAAGATTAGTACCAACCAGGAAGTGGTGGTGTATGGAAGGCGGCGCGATGAGAATGTAAAGAATTCGCAGATGGGCCGGTTTGACCTGTCTGTATCACGGGTAAAAGCCCTTCCTGTTTTGCTGGGTGAAGTTGATGTTTTGAAAACGCTGCAACTGCTACCGGGCATCCGTAATGCCGGCGAAGGCAATACCGGATTGTATGTTCGCGGTGGTGGGCCCGACCAGAACCTGATCATACTGGATGATGCGGTGGTGTACAATACCGGTCATTTGTTCGGGTTCTTTTCCGTATTCAATGCAGACGCCATCAAAAATGTAACCCTGATCAAGGGTGGTATGCCCGCGCAATATGGTGGGCGTTTGTCTTCGGTGCTGGATGTTGCCATGAAAGACGGTAATGCCAATAAACTGCAGGTAGACGGTGGTATAGGCCTGATTGCTTCCCGTCTTTCTATACAGGGACCCATAAAAAAAGACCGGGCCTCTTTTATCGTTTCCGCGCGGCGCACGTATATCGATGTGCTCGTAAAACCGTTTATCTCCAAGACCAGCCAGTTCTCCGGCTCGGGTTATTATTTTTACGATCTCAACACCAAAGTGAACTATAAGATTTCTGAAAAAGACCGGCTTTACCTGAGCGGCTATTTTGGAAAGGATGTTTTCGATTTCAGGAATACACGCCGGTCTTTCAGTGCCAATATTCCCTGGGGTAATGCCACCGCCACCCTGCGCTGGAACCATGTTTTTAACCAGAAACTTTTTGCCAATACCACCCTGGTATACAACAAATACAATTTTGCCTTTAATGCGTCTCAAAGCAATTTCAATATCGGGCTTTCATCGGGCATCAAAGACCTGAATGGCAAAGTTGATTTCGACTATTATCCCGCGCCGCAGCACAAGATTAAATTCGGAGGTTTGTATACCCACCACACGTTTACCCCCAACGTGCTTAGCGGTAACCAGGACAGCACGCAGTTTGCTCCCAACAATGAAAATAACAAGTATGCCAACGAGGCCGCGCTATATGTGCAGGACGACTGGGAACTAAGCGACAAGATAAAAGTAAACCTGGGTCTCCGGTACAGCAATTTTAAACAAGTAGGACCTTATACAAATTTTACAGAAGATGCCAACGGAAATAAGCTCGACAGCACCCAATACGGGCGCGGACAAAAGGTAAAATCGTACGGCGGGCTGGAGCCGCGATTTACCCTTCGCTATGCCCTTAACGACCAAACCTCCCTGAAAGGTTCGGTGACCAGGAACCTGCAATACATTCACCTGGTAAGTAACGCGGGCTCCACGCTGCCAACGGATTTATGGGTGCCAAGTACCTATTACGTACAACCGCAGATAGCCTGGCAATATGCCGCCGGTCTTTACAAAAATTTTAAAGACAATACATTCGAAACCTCGGTGGAGCTCTATTACAAAGACATGCGCAACCAGATTGAATACAAAGAAGGATATACCCCTTCTTTGTCGGACCCCGAAAAGCAGTTTGTTTTTGGCAAAGGCTGGAGTTATGGCGCCGAACTGTACGTTGGCAAGAATAAGGGCCGGCTTACCGGCTGGCTGGGCTATACCCTGAGTTGGACCTACCGGAAGTTCCCGCAGCTAAATGGGGGTGAAGCCTATTTTGCCAAATACGACCGGCGTCATGATCTTTCGTTGGTTACTACCTACGAATTAAGCAGGAAATGGAAGGTGTCGGGCGTATTTGTGTATGGTACCGGCAACGCCACCACGCTGCCCGAAAGGTTTTATATTATCGGGGGGGTGCTTACACAGGAATACAGCCGGATTGACCAGTACCGCCTGCCGGCCTATCACCGTCTGGACCTGGCGGCTACCTATACGCCAATACCCAAAAGAAAGAAAAAAATACACGGCAGCTGGGTATTTAGCGTGTACAATGTTTATAGCCGGGCCAATCCCTATTTTATTTATTACGACCAAACGGGCAGCCCTTATAACAATACCTTAAAAGTAGAGGCCAGGAAAGTGTCCCTTTTTCCCGTGATCCCGGCCATCACCTATAATTTCCATTTTTGAACCCGGGGCCTGAAAGTATTGCCCTGGCTTGATTTTGCGACGAACTGGTGCAATCCGGGAACGGGTAGTGGACAGCAGCATTCAGCGATCGATGACGCTGGAAACGCATGCAGCCGGTTTCAACCAATCAGCATCGCCGGGCCGCATACTGATGAAAACGAGCGTTTATTCATGAGCGGTATACAATACGCTTTGTTGCGCACGAATGGCGGGCTGGTGGTCATTCCCGTCACTTAACTCTTTTTAATTCATAGTGTTCGCCTTCATCGTTTGCTACAATGGTATCAAAACGACCATTGAGCTCTTTTACAAATTCAAAATCGGCATCCATGATCTTTAAAAAAAATTGGTGACCACTGCCGGGATAAATATTTGTGGAAGGGAAATCCACCGTTGGCGAGCCTACCTTTAGTTGACCGTTTACAAGTGTGATGAAAGCAAAAATTGTGTTTTGAAAACGCGGGTGTCCGCGGAAATGGCAGGTTTCTAAATAAAGACCGGGGCAAAAGTTCAACGAAGGAGCAAACAGGGAACCCTATTCGGCCGGGCATCAACACCTTGTACGGATTATTAGTGGCTGTGCAGGTGCGGGCCTGCGTTCAACGGTGTTCTTTATAATAGTTTAACGGGACTGAATAACGTAACAGCGATAGGTCGTTTTCGTTGAGGGGCGGTGATTTTTCTGCTGCCACGGCTTCATTCAGTTGCTTCATGGTACGGATGCCCACTACGGCCGCTGCCACTACGGATTGTTTTAATACAAATTGCAGGGCTGTTGCCGTTTTGTTTTTTTTGCCCGAAACCTGTCCGACTGCATCCGCAGCTTTTTTTACTTTTTCCTGGCTATAATTTAAATAATCCCTGGCAGGTTTATCAACCAGCAGACCGCCGGCCAGCGCACCCCTTGCCAGCACGCCGATGTGTTGATCTTCCAGCAAATCAAAACAGGACTCCTCGGGTCTACGGTCTAGCAGACTGTATTGCATCATCACACTGCAGAGCGCCGAACGGCTGGCATAGGCCCTGATCACATTGGGTCTTATGGAAGAGATGCCGTAGAAACGGATCTTTCCTTGCTGCTGCAATATTTCAAACGCCTCAATGGATTCGCCAATATTATCCTGAATGGTTCCACCATGTAACTGGTACAGATCTATATAATCTGTCTGGAGTCTTTGCAAGCTTTTGTCGACGCAGGACAGTATATACGCTTTCCGGGGATTCCATACCCAGCCACTGCCATCTTCCTTCATTTGATTGCCCACCTTGGTGGCAATTAGCAACGCTGTTCTTTTTTGTTTTAATGCCTTTCCCAACAATGCCTCATTGTTTCCCTGACCGTAGCGGTCGGCGGTATCAAAAAAATTAATCCCTTTTTCAATGGCCGCGCTCAAGAGACGTTCATTGCCCGGGTCATTTTCCCGGAGCGACATACATCCAAATCCTATCCGGCTGACGGATAATGATGATTTTCCAAGAACCCGATATTCCATCTGCGTCTTTTAACGGCAATGGTAAATAAAATGCCTGAATTTTCATAGAAGGATCGTTAAAAACCTTGGCGGGATTAAGGCAACCCCCGTAATTCCAAATAAGAGTTTTATTTTTTCACCTATACCAGTCATGAAAAGCATAAAGAAAATATTTATTTTTATGCCCGCGCTGGTGCAACTGCTATTTTTCTCCACCATAATAGTAACGATGGGCAATCAGCGAAACGGGCAGGCCAATGGCCAGCATCAGGATGACGATGTTTTCAAGTGCGTTTTGCCAGGTAATGGCATGTGCGGGAATCCGGGTAAGCGGCACAAGCAGCAGGTTCATCACCATCCAGACAAATAGGCCGTACAGGATGCCGGCTATATATTTATTGTTGATAAACCGGTGTATACGCGGGTACAACAGGAAAAACAAAACCGTAAAAATAAAGGCGATGGTATAGTGGAACAGGAGACCGGCCATATCCATGCCAATGCCACCGGAATACGCCGCTGAATGTCCAAATACGGCGCTGGCAATGTATTTTAATATTATCAACGGGCTTTTACCGGAGCGAACGGTAAACAATACCAATGCGGTGGTAATATCCAGCGTGCCCGCCAGTAACCAGGCCACAAGAATAGATAAAAGAGGACTTTTTTGTTGTTTTGGCTGGTGCATGTTAGTTGATTTATGCGTCTCCAAATATATGCGTTCGGCCCCAAACAGCAGCACCTGAGAGCCCCATTACAAAAGAGGTAAACCAAACCATAGTCGTTTTGATCGGTCTTTTTCTTGCGCCATTCCTTTCTTGTCATTCCGAATGTCCCTCCTGTCATCTCGGGGTAAGAAGTTCCTGCTACAGTAATTTCGAAGATTGTACGCGATGGTATGATTGCCTGATGTGTTTTACTATAAAATATAACGGTTATGGGTATGTGCGATGTAGGCAGATTCCTACTAAGGTCGGGAAGACAAGTATTTGGTTCCGGGAGGACAAAGATTTGGATCAGCGTGATCGGGCAGCAATAAATCTGAAACTTATATGCGAGCTACCAACACCAGTACCTGCAAAAGCCGCCTCGTTTTTTGTCAGCTTTATGCTAAAGCCCAATATAGGAACGGCTGAAAGATCTACTGAAGCTCAATCACAGCTTAAAAAAAACGCAGCGGCGTTGCGGGTACGAAGCCCGGCCGGCTGGAGGCCAGTGTTTTAACAGCATTTCTGGAATTGCCGCGGAAGCAGTTCCCTCCTAAGGTCGGGATGACAAAGGTTTGATTTGAGACGACAACGGTTTGACTGTTGTGAGCGGCCCGGTGCGCCTATCCGCGCAAATGCCAGGCCTTGGGTTGAACAAATGCACGGATGCCCTGATGAGAAAGCGTAACACCCAGACCCGAGTTTTTTCGTCCGCTCCAGGGTAGGGCAGCACTTACCCTGTCGCAACAATTCCAATAGACCGTGCCAGTATTAATTTGTTTCAGGATGGCTTCTGCGCGTGATCTGTCTTTTGAATAAACACCGGCTGTTAGGCCATAATCCGTATCCTGCATGAGCTGTAGTGCTTCCTTATCACTGGCAACTTTCATGATGCCAATGATGGGCCCAAAAGATTCATCGCGCATAACAGACATCTGGTTGTTTACATTAACCAGTACAGTAGGCTCAAAATAATTGCCGGGGCCCGATATTTTTTTACCGCCCTGTAACAGCCGGGCTCCTTTTTCAAGCGCATCTTTTACCTGTTGTTCCAATATTATTATTTGTGCGGGTCTTGTAAGCGGCCCGATATATACACCCGGTTCTGTGGGAGAACCGATTTTCCAGCTTTTCACTTCCTCTACAAATGCCGATACATATTCATCATAGATTGTTTCATGCACATAGATCCGCTCCACGCTGCAGCAGCTTTGCCCGTTATTGTAAAACGCGCCATCGGCCGTACCAATGGCCACCGCCTTTACATCAGCCACGTCACTGGCAATATAAAGCGGGTCTTTGCCGCCCAGCTCAAGCTGAACAGGTACCAGTTTGCGCGCTGTTTTCACTGCAATATAACTCCCGGTATTATAACTCCCAGTAAAAAAATATCCGTCCAGCGGCAATGCCAGGATGACCTCTCCCGCGGCACCCGCACCCGCTACCACACTAAAAACCTGGCGCGGTAAACCGGCTTTATATAACAAGCGTTGAATGTGCAGACCGGTGAGCAGGGTGTATTCAGAAGGTTTATATAAAACTGCGTTTCCGGCAACCAGGGCCGGAATAAATACATTGGTGCCCACCAGGTAAGGATAATTCCAGGCAGAAATATTGGCTATCACCCCCAGGGGTTCGTAAACAATTTTTTCCCTGGTATCGCCCTCTATGTTTACCCATTCATCGGCCAGACATTCGGCGGCATTGTCAATAAAATACCGGATACGGCTGCGGGCGCCGTTTATTTCATTGTAAGATTGTTGCAGGGGTTTACCCATTTCGGCAGTCAATGTTTTTGCCAGTTCGTCTTTTTCTTCATCCAGCAACGCATAGAATTTTTGAATGATGCCAATACGCTGTTCCAGGGGCAGCGCCGCCCATGCCGGCTGGGCCTGCCGTAGCGCCTGAAATTTTTCAACAATCATTTCCTTGCTGTCTTCTTCCAGTGTCTGAATTGTTTGGTGTGTGGCCGGGTTAATGATGGTCATTTCAATTGCTTGGTTTTTTTTATCTCGGCTATGAATTGCTCCCGGATACCGGCCGATAAAGCATTCTTTTCCAACTGGAATTCATACATCCGCTCAGGGTGCCATTGAATACATAACAGGAAGGGTTTATCCTGTTTGTCTTTCCATTCCAATCCTTCTGCTATATCGTCATCCGAAAGACAATTTATGATCAATTGGCCGGCAATT
>JBDTVE010000179.1:0-11405 GCA_040007355.1 Bacteroidota bacterium
ATATTTCGCCAGGTAATCCCGGGCCTGGTTGATGTCTTTATAATAGTAATAATAATATAACTCATACAGGGCGGGGGCATATAAAGGGTCATTGCCCACTGCCTTTTCAAAATACGGCAGGTAGGCCTGGGGGTTATTCTGAGAAGTATAGATCTTGCCAATCTTGTATTCAGCTACCGCGTAGTTGGCATCCTTGGTAAGTGCCTGCTGATACGCATTGTAGGCATTGCCACCGTCGATCAGTTTCCGGTAAGCATCGCCCAGCAAAACATACAACGCGGGGTTGTTTTTGTCCTTCTTCATGGCCTTTTGCAGCAGCTCAATAGCCTCGTGAGCATTCCCGATGGTGGTATTGATATAAGCGTCCGCTATCTCTTCTAGCACAGTGGGATCTTTGCGCTTTGAATCCTTTAAAGCCATTTCAAAATTCCTTTTTGCTTCCACGGAATCATTGTCTTTTAGCAGGAGATGTCCTTGCACACTTGTCAGCAGCGGGCTTTCTTTTACTTCCTGCGGGGCAAACTGCAATGTATCTTTAATTTCCTTAAACTTATTGTTCAGCATATAAGCCCGTGCCAGCGTATACCAGGCTTCCGTACTACCGGGTTCTCCTTTCAGTATCGTATGCAATAGTGCCTCTGCGCTATTATACCGTTCGTGGTAGATCAGTTGCTTCGCCTCGTTCAGCGATTGCGCCTGCACGGCAGCAGGAACAGCAAACAGTACCACGATACTTGTAAAAAATTTCGTCATAAACTACTTGTCTTTTATTTGTTAATAAATCATTTACAATTTGTCGGTTATGGCTCAACCGATAACACTTCCAATTTTGAATTTCCTTTTACAACATCCGACACCTGCTGTTTGGTGAAAGAAGAAAGCCTTGTCTCTGCATCCGGGTGCAACAAGATCATATCTGCCTGTATCTTTTCTGCGAAATGAAGGGCCTCTTTTGCCAGGCTGGTACCCGTTACAATCTCATGCTCAATGGGGCAGTTAAGACTCGCCTTCAGCATCCGGTAGGTATCTATAAAGGCATCGTATAATGGCGGATTTGCTTCGCCGGGTGGATCTACCAAGATGATGAGGTAAACCCGCGCGCGGTAACGCTTTACTAGGGCCACCAACAGCGCAATTTTCCTGTTTGGAACAAACGACTGCACCGGGAACACAATGGATCTTATTTTGTTGTGCAGCGATCCCATCTTAACTGTTAACACCGGGCAATTGGTGCCCTTTGCCAGTTTGCTGGGTGTTATCGTGTTTAAAAAGGAGAACCAATTGTGGTAATTGTGTTTTCCAATAATAATCAACTGTGGGTTCAATTGTTTTGCTAGCCGGATAACCTGCTGTTGGATGCTATGTCCTTTCCGCAAATGAGTTTCAATGGAAATACCGGGAAATGATTCTATGATGGAATACTTCCATTGCTTCAATTTCTTCTCTGCATCCTGCATATCGGCTGTATCTGGAAAAGAGGCACCAGTATAAGAGGCATCAACAGTCAAAGCGGTAATAATGGAAGGCAGGACATGCAGCAGATGGATAACAGCATCTTTCTCCGCAACCAGCCCAATTGCTTTTTTTATTGCTATTTCCGTGTTAATGGAAAAATCCACCGGGATCAGGATATTTTTGAACTCGATGCTCATATGGTGCTTTTTATTCGGTTCAAAATAGACCCCATTTGTTAAGCCCCCATTAGAAAGAGATTAGAATTCAATTAGAACAGGCTGATCAGCTGGCCGGAAAACAAAACCGATGCAGTAACTTGCTTACAAACAAATACATCGCCTCCGAGTGAAAGAAAACTGACCCATATGGACGAAAGAAAAATCCTCATCGTGGAGGATGAACAAAAGATTGCCGACACGCTGAAACTAGGTCTTACTGAAAATGGCTACTACGCGGAAGCCGGATACGACGGAAAAATAGGTTTCCAACTATTTGTTTCGCGTCCTTTTGACCTGGTCATCCTGGATATTAACCTCCCTGGCATGAATGGTTACGAGCTAAGCCGTGCCATCCGCCGGCACAATGCTCTAATTCCTGTTATCATGCTTACATCCATGAATACACTGAACGATAAAATTGAAGGGTATGATGCCGGTGCAGACGATTATATAGTAAAGCCTTTTGAGTTCAGGGAGCTGCTCTTGAAGATAAGGGTCTTGCTTAAAAGAACCCTAACGCAGCACATACCCGTTGGGAACCTGCTGAAAGCCGGCGATTTGCAAATGAACCTCGATAGTAAAGAAGTAAAACGAGAAGACAAGACCATCCACCTCACAGCCAAAGAATTCCAGTTACTGGAATATTTGCTCAGGAATAAAAACCGGGTTGTTTCAAGAACGGATATCGCCATCAATGTATGGGACGTGGATTTTGATACCAATACAAATGTCATCGATGTTTATATCAGCTATATAAGGAATAAGGTTGATAAAAATTTTGAACAAAAATTAATACAGACACATGTTGGAATGGGATACGTTTTAAAAGAAAACACCTAATATGGGCGTACGGTTAAGAATAACGCTGTTGTTTGCGTTTATCGTCTTCATGATATTGTCTGTGGTTTGCGGCTCCGTGTATTTCTTCTCCTACGAAACCCGGATTCACAATATCACCACCCGCCTGGCCAACCGCGCAATTACCACTGCCAGGCTGCTAAGCTATTCTGAATCCTTCGGCCGGAACCTAATACAAAAGATTGATTCCTCTACCGCACTGGCCTTATCAAACAAAACTATTCAGGCTTATGATTCCAAAGACAATTGTATCTATGCCTTCAGCGATATGCCTGGTGATACCCTGTTGGTGAGTCCGGCCGTGCTAGACAATGTCAGAACAAAAAAACGCTTGTATTTCACCGCAGGTCAGAAAGATGTTGTTGTCTGTCATGTTAATTACAATGGGTTCCGCGTGGTAATGGTAATTGGCGCCATTGACAATGAAGGCAAGGAAAATCTGCACCAGCTAAGACTTATAATATTCTTTAGCTTTATCGGCGGTCTGCTGATAGCCGTTGCAGGCGGCTATTTTTTCTCAGGGGGCTTGTTAAGACCCATCCGTAAAATTGCAGACGAGGTAAATGAGATTTCCGCAAGAAACCTCACGTCAAGGATAAACCCGGGCAAGATAAACGATGAATGGAACTATCTGTCTTCCACCCTCAACAGCCTGCTAAATCGTTTGCAAGACAGCTTTGAAGTACAGCAACGCTTCGTGGCGCATGCATCACATGAGTTGTCAACGCCACTTACCTCCATATCAAGCCAACTGGAAGTATCGCTGCAAAAAGAACGGCAGGCCGATGACTATCGCAGGGTCATGCAGTCTATCTACCAGGACGTGCGGCAGCTTAACAAACTCACGCAGACCTTGCTGGAGTTTGCCAGCGCTTCAGGCAATGCAGCCGGTATTGTCATTGATATTATTCGCATAGACGAAATATTGCTTAGGCTCCCGGCCGAACTGCTGAAAATAGACAGCCGATATTCAGTAGCCCTTATATTCAACGACTTGCCACAGGAAGAAGACCGGCTGTTAGTCTGGGGCAACCAGGAATTACTGTTCTCTGCATTTAATAATATTGTTTCAAATGCCTGCAAATATTCACCTGACTACCGGGCAACGGTAACGCTAACGGTAAAGAAAACCGATATTACCATCGCCATCGCCGATAAAGGACCCGGCATCCCTGCAGCGGAACTTGAAAATATTTTCCAGCCATTCTATCGCATTGATGTAGACCGTGGCATAAAAGGCTTCGGCCTGGGGCTTTCGCTTGCCAACCGCATTATAAAATTGCATAAAGGATTTATAGAAATACATTCTGTTGTAGGCGAAGGCACCGTCTTCTCCGTCATGCTGCCTACAGCGTATAGCAGTACCCGTGAGGTAAGATCATCCTGAAACCAGCGCTGCTATAAACAATTGGAAGTATAAATTGTTCAACACAACCGGCTAAAATAACCGGTTCGCCATAGGCTCGGCACGTTTTAATCCCGCCTTAATATAAATGTTAATACCTTATCAATGAAAGGTTAATACAGCTCCAACAATTTTTTCATACCCGCATACGGCATTATTTTTCGATACTACGAACAAGCTGCAGATCAGGTTTGTTGCAAATGGCAGTCTATAATCGACATTAGGAGAGCAATTTTAATTACAAGACCAATTGGCCAGCACTACATCCGGCCCTTAGGTTTGATACAATTCCGCGCACTAACAAAAAAACGGAACTGGAAGAACCTGACACAAACAGCGGGCTTTACCTGTTCATTATAAGTCTTTCACTATTTCAGCAATGCTAAAACAAGATCGCTGCAAATAACATCAATTCATATTTTTCGTTTTTTCTCCATCCAGCGTTCCCGTATGCAACCATTTTTGCGGAAAATAAAGGACCGGCATTTTAATCAAAACTTGTCTTATTTAGTTGCACGGGGGATGACTTTTGTTTGCTGGAAAGCTTTTTTGCCAGCTTTCCAATGGTAAGGCCCTGTACAACAATACTGAACACCACTACAATATACGTGATAGCCACCATTTCATTCCTGATTGAACCCCTTGGCAATGATAAGGCCAAAGCCACCGATATACCTCCCCGTAATCCGCCCCAAGTCAATATTGGAATAAGGTGTCGCTCAACCGAACGGCGGAATGATAATAAGAGTGTTGGTAAAAAAACTGAAATCAGTCTGCCTGCCATGACGATTGCAATGGCCGTTACTCCAATAAAAATGGTCTTCTTATCAAAGGACAACACCACCATTTCCAATCCAATCAGCAGAAACAGCAGCGCGTTCAGGATAACGTCTACAAGTTCCCAGAATTTATTAAGGTAGTCTTTTGTAAGATCAGACATGGCCAGTTCCTTGCCTTTATTGCCGATAATAATACCCGCCACAACCATCGCCAGGGGCCCTGAAATATGCAGGAAATAAGCAAACAAATACCCTCCCATTACCGTCGCTATTGTTATCAATACTTCCACCTGATAATTATCGATGGAACGAATCAGGAAATACCCCGCATATCCCAATATCACACCCCACAATATCCCACCACCGGCCTCCTTTACAAATAACAGGGCGCTGTTTGAAACTGATAGCTCCCCAGTTCCAGTGGCAATTTCCAGTATACTTACAAAAATTACCACCCCTACCCCATCGTTAAAAAGAGATTCGCCGGATATCTTGGTTTCTATTGATTCGGTAATGTTAGCTTGTTTAAGAATTCCCAGAACCGCAATGGGATCTGTAGGAGATATGAGCGCTCCGAAGACCAGGCAGTAGATAAATGGAATGCTTACGGAGAAAAGCTGGAAAACAAAATACATCGCTGTACCGATAACAGCTGTAGAAATAAGAACACCAATGGTTGCGAACAACAACACCGGAGCCATTTCTTTTTTCAATTTCCTGACATCAATATGTATGGCAGCGGCGAATAACAGAAAGCTCAGCATTACGCGCATCAGCAGTGTTTCAAAATCAAGACTATTGATCATCCTGACCGGATGCGCCATCAATGCCGGGTAGAACTTGCCTGTCACCATTATTAATACCGAACATACAAGTGAGATAACCATTATCCCAATAGTAGCGGGAAGCTTAATATACCGGTAGTTTACGTAACTGAAACATGCCGTTAATACAACCAGGACAGTTAGTACGCTGTAAAGATTCAAATTCATCTGGGAATATTTTACCTTGTTAAAAATATCTGTATCGCTCACCCGGCAAGATAAAACTGTATTAGAAAAACAACCATTCCACCAAGAAGCCCCAATAAAGCAGGTCCTGATATCTTTTTCAGGTACCAAATAAAATTGATCTTTTCTATGCCCATTACAGCGACTCCTGCTGCGGAGCCAATGATGATTGCGCTTCCGCCAGTACCAGTTGTTAAAGTAAGAAATTGCCAGAAATGATGATCGGGTGCAAAGCTCTGCAAACTATACATGGCCTGGGCTGCCGCCACCAGCGGTACATTGTCTATTATAGAAGACAACAGGCCCAAGGCCAACCCTATCAGGAAATCATTTTTCAGTACAACCGTCAAATAGGAGGCAAAATGGCTCAAAATACCCATTGCCTGCAATGCCGAAACTGCCAGCAGGATACCCAGAAAAAAAAGTATACTGGGTGTATCAATTTTCTGCAGCGCGGTTGTTACGGTAAACCGCTCTGAATATTCACTATCCTTTTTTTTATGGACAGTATTTGTAATAATCCACATCATTCCAAGGGCCAGCATCATTCCCATAAATGGTGGAAGATGTGTAATCGTCTTAAAAATGGGAACAAAAATCAAAAATCCCGTCCCGCAAAAAAGTATCAGTTTGCCATCTCTCTGCTCTTCGGGCGTACAATCTGAAACAGGTGGCCGTTTAACATGGCTGTGTTTGAACCTTTGCGCTATCACCAATGCAGGGAGAATACACACCATGATAGCTGGAAGAATTAAACTACTGATGATAGCCACCGGCGTAATCTGTCCGCCAATCCAAAGCATCGTTGTAGAAACGTCGCCCAGCGGGCTCCAGGCACCCCCGGCATTTGCTGCAATTACAATCATGCCGGTAAACCACAAACGGTCATGGCGTTCGGGCAAAAGCTTCTGACAGAGAGATACCATAACAATGGCCGTAGTTAAATTATCCAGCAGTGCAGACAGAAAAAAAGTAATAAGCGTGATGGTAAAAAATAGTTTCCTTTTACTATCGGTCGTAATTAGTCTGGTAATAATGTCAAACCCATTGTGTGAGTCGATTAGGGATACTATGGTCATAGCACCCAGCAAAAAGAAAACAATTGATGCAATATCCCCCAAATGCCCCAGCAGTAGCCCCGATGCCTGCTCCGGGGCCGTATTTGGCATAATATATACAACCCAGCACAATACGCCGGTGATTAAAGCCGATGCAGCTTTGTTCAGCCCTATCACATGTTCAAACGCAATGGCAAAATAGCCTGCGACAAAAATTATTAAGATGATGGCTACCTGCATTATAAGAATATTGTTTTTACGTCTTTTCGTCTAAAACGCACTTTCAACCAGTTTTCAATGGTGTTTTTTTCCTTCATCGTCTTTTTTCTTTTGAAATTAAGTATTGAAACCAACATGGGCGCAGACACACTATCGGTTTTCAGCAACTCGCCGGGTGTAAAGATCGCATCGTTAAAATCAGCATATTGAGCTTTCATTTCGTCAAAAACCTGTTTACACATAAGCTTAAAGTTTTGAATACTGTCTACCTGGTTGTGTAGGCCCTGCAACTCGGCTTCCTTAGCTTTTATAATAACATTCAACCGCATCGCCTCATCATTCTTGGAAGCTATTTTTGCTGTATTAGCCAGGTAAGCAAACCCCTGGTGGACTTCAAGTAGGGCATCCTGCAATTCAAAAGCGGCCAGCTTGGCTTTCAAAATTGTGATAGCCGAATCGGGAATCTGGGCTCCTCCGTATACCAGACTAATCGTCTTATTTTTGGCATCTACCTTCTTGCTCAGCAGGTAATCATTCGGAAAATTGGCCGTCACCGCGATAAAGCGTTCTGCTTTTTTTGTGAATTTGTCCTGCTGTACAATATCATAACCAAAGTAGAGGCTGGGCACAATGGTTACAATTACAATTGACCAGATAATACGTTTCGCTCTGCTGTCTGCTTTGTTGTCCGGTAAATGTTTGAACGGAAAATTAAGAAACCGCACGGTGATAAATGTAGCAAGCGCAATAAACACTGTATTGATGATAAAAAGATAGAAAGCCCCGAAAAAGAATTCAAATTTCATGGCTGCAAGACCATAACCGGCGGTACATAACGGAGGCATCAACGCTGTTGCAATTGCCACACCCGGTATCACATTGCCTTTTTGCCTGCTCGCTGTAGCAACAATTCCCGCCAGTCCGCCAAATAACGCTATCAATACATCATAAATATTGGGTGCTGTTCTTGCCAGGATCTCTGAGTGAGCATCGTTCAATGGGGAAATCAGAAAAAACAAGGTGGAAGTAGCCAGGGCAGCGCCGGCGGCAACAGAATAATTATAAAAGGATTTTCTAAGTAATGACAGATCATTTATGCCCACAGAAAGACCCAACCCCATAATGGGACCCATCAGCGGAGAAATAAGCATGGCGCCTATAATAACCGCAGTAGAGTTAACATTCAATCCAAGCGAGCAAATAAAAATGGCAAAGATCAGGATCCATAGATTAGTACCTTTGAATACCACCCCTTTATCTATATTCTCAATAATAATATTACTTTCTTCTTTATCATGCTGCAGATTAAATTTTACAATAATATTTCTAATCATCTAAGAGGAAGTATTTTAATCAACCGTTAAGTACTTTGATTAATTTTGAGCGCGATCGTTTTAAAGGTACGATTTATAATTGTTCCGATGCAATCTCTGCCTGGTTTGACCAACGTTATCACCACCTCTCGGTAAAAATTTATTAAGTCCCGCAATCTAACTTTTTAACGGCAACCCCGGGGTACTGGTTGATACCGGCTATTCATTTACAAATTTAAAGTTCAACTAGACTTCTCTATACTGTAACAATAGCTACTATGAAATTGTAGCTGCCCACTGAAATAAAATAATTTCTATTGCCAACATCATTTCGGTGCTTTTTCAAGTTGCCCCGGTAAACTCCGGGAGGAAAGCGTAAACCCTTTTACTGAATCCGCTGACGTCACGAACAGGAAGTGTTGTTTTAGACCCGTTAAATAATACAGACGAAATAATACAGGTGGTTCGCTACCCGTTCACCTATTGGGGTGTTCATAAGTCTGTAAATGGTCCTTTACAATATCAGTCTTACACCGCCCAGTTCCTCCACTCGGTAACTAAATTTTTCGCCCGGGGAACTAATGAACATAAAATTTTTTGGAATTTCCCATCTTTTGCAAAGTTCATCAATGAGTGCCGGCCCAAAACTGCCGGCCAGTGTAATATATTCCATTTTTATCTTTGGATAAGCCCGATCAAGCACTTCAAAATCTTTCAAAAATTGCTCCGGTGGTGGCTGGTGTTCTTTTAAAACAGTCACAATTTTTATTTTCCGGGTGATTTCATTTTCCTGCACATATATCATCACTTTATTCAGCGTTGCAATGTCATCGCCTTTTGAGAAAAAAACAAATTCCTGATCATGCAGTTTTACAATCAGCCGGTTGATTGTTTTTCGTCCCCTGACGGTGAATTTCTGAAAGCTTTCCGAAAAATCTTTCAAACTACTCAAAATAAATACCATTATGTGATTACGGTTCTGCAGTGCGTAAATGCACCCCATGGCAGGCAAAAAATATTGGAGGAATATAACCAGGTACTCCGGTCTCATTTTCACATTTCCATACAATGCAGCGGCAACTGCTAACATAGCAACCACCACAATAAGTGGCGAGGCAATTTCCGGGCGCGGAAGGCGTGCTCTCCTGATTTTAAGTATTAAATTACCCAGTGCAAAATAAATCATAACGGATAAAAAAGAAATAGTATATACCCCGGCCAGCGGCGCCAGCTCACCATTGGTTACAAAAAGAACCGAAACACACAACAAAAAAAAGCCTATCAGGATACGATAGCTGCTTTGTCTTTTATTTTCTTTTAATAAAAACTGCGGTAGAATTCGGTCAAGTGTCATTCTCCTAATTAAACCACTAACACCCACAAACGATGTTAACAATGCACCGCTCAGTACGGAAACCGCATTGATTGCAATCACAAGGGCCAGTCCGGAACCACCTGTAAGAACGGCCATATAGCTCAGCAATGATTGCTGATGACGTTCCACTTGCGCCACCGGCATTACGGCAATAGCCAGAAATGCGATCAATGGGTTTAAGATAGAAACTGCGGCCCACATATTACGAAGCGTTTTGGGAAAAACCCCGTGCTGCTGTTCTTCCACGAAGTTTGCTGAACTCTCAAAACCCGATATGCCAAGCATGGCTGCACTGAAACCAAAAAAAAGAGCGGTTACAATACTTCCGCCTTTTACCGGCAAAGCAAAATTCAGACGCAATATGCCTATCCCGTTGTTGACTATAAAATAGGCAGCGCAAAGAATCAGGGCAAGCATGGAAGCAAGGTGAAATATAAAAATCACCAATGCAATAACAGCACTTTCAGAAATACCTAAAATAGTAAGGCACAGAAAAATCAACAGTAAACCCAGTGTCGCAAGTTGCACCGGCAAAGTGGTAATAATCTCGTGCAGGTAGTGCATAGCTTCACTGGCGGAAATAACCGCGGTGGCCATATAAGAAAGAATAGTAAGACAGGCAGCTACCGAGGCGTTGCTTTTGCTGGTAGTGTTTAACAGGACATTGTATGCCCCGCCATTCAGTGGCAACGCACCTACCACTTCACCGTATATTTTTCGGAACAAAAACAAAACCAAAGCAACCATTAAAAGTGCCAACCATGCATACTGTCCGGCCATAACTATTGTAATTGCCGAAACGTACAAACAGGAGGATGTGATATCGTTTCCGCAAATAGCTGTAGCCAGCCATGAGTTTAGCTTTTTTACCGGTGGCATCAATTAACTTTGTTGATAAATCACGCCTTTCCTGCCGAAGTTAACCATTGATTGTTAAACGCAAAAGCTTTTTAATTCCATCGGAGTAATTGGATTGCCGCCATATCATCCCTGCAATCTGGTCTGCAGATTTTCTAAGAATGTGCACCCGTCTGTTAAGTTGCCTCACAGTGGATAAGAATAATCTGCGACTGCATTCATCAGAGACAGCGTTTCTTCGCCCGGGATGAACGAGGTTTGGGAGTTGCTTTTTTATATTTCATCTTTCGTCCAGTTGCTTTATAATAAGCGATCACTTCACTAATCCTCTTTTTATCTTCTTCCGTCAATGGTGTTGGGTCAACAACAAAATCAACGCCTTCTGGTTCTTTTATGTGTCCCATGTGGGTATGATTTAATTTGAAAAATATTTTTTTATAAGTTTAAGTGCATCTAAGGGAAAGATTACCATTTTATGTCCACCAACATGTGTAGCACCCAAGGTCTTTTCGTAATGCTCAATTAATCTTGTTTTCGAAGTAAAAGAGACGAAACCTTGGTAACCTTTGTCCAATGAGGCTTTACAAGTAAAGGCAAAAAGATTACCCGGAACTCCCTCATATAGTTTGCTTTTACCCAAATTAAATGGCGCACTTTCAATAAGGTTCAGATAATAATGGTCGGTATAGTCGCTTATACTTAAAAGTCCTTGAACTATTTCTGGGTTATTCCTAATTGTCAATTTGAAGACTTGTCTGTCAGCCAGCTTAAACTCATTTGCCCAATTAAAAAGCCAGCCATTGCTTCCTTGTCAACATGCGCCGCCAGTTGCCGGCTCAGTTGCTCCATAACAACGA